>NZ_LNHM01000027.1:0-1620 GCF_001462935.1 Enterobacter sp. 50588862 | reverse complement strand
CAAAGGCAGGTTCTTTAAGGTAAGGAGGTGATCCAACCGCAGGTTCCCCTACGGTTACCTTGTTACGACTTCACCCCAGTCATGAATCACAAAGTGGTAAGCGCCCTCCCGAAGGTTAAGCTACCTACTTCTTTTGCAACCCACTCCCATGGTGTGACGGGCGGTGTGTACAAGGCCCGGGAACGTATTCACCGTGGCATTCTGATCCACGATTACTAGCGATTCCGACTTCATGGAGTCGAGTTGCAGACTCCAATCCGGACTACGACGCACTTTATGAGGTCCGCTTGCTCTCGCGAGGTCGCTTCTCTTTGTATGCGCCATTGTAGCACGTGTGTAGCCCTACTCGTAAGGGCCATGATGACTTGACGTCATCCCCACCTTCCTCCAGTTTATCACTGGCAGTCTCCTTTGAGTTCCCGGCCTAACCGCTGGCAACAAAGGATAAGGGTTGCGCTCGTTGCGGGACTTAACCCAACATTTCACAACACGAGCTGACGACAGCCATGCAGCACCTGTCTCAGAGTTCCCGAAGGCACCAAAGCATCTCTGCTAAGTTCTCTGGATGTCAAGAGTAGGTAAGGTTCTTCGCGTTGCATCGAATTAAACCACATGCTCCACCGCTTGTGCGGGCCCCCGTCAATTCATTTGAGTTTTAACCTTGCGGCCGTACTCCCCAGGCGGTCGACTTAACGCGTTAGCTCCGGAAGCCACGCCTCAAGGGCACAACCTCCAAGTCGACATCGTTTACGGCGTGGACTACCAGGGTATCTAATCCTGTTTGCTCCCCACGCTTTCGCACCTGAGCGTCAGTCTTTGTCCAGGGGGCCGCCTTCGCCACCGGTATTCCTCCAGATCTCTACGCATTTCACCGCTACACCTGGAATTCTACCCCCCTCTACAAGACTCTAGCCTGCCAGTTTCGAATGCAGTTCCCAGGTTGAGCCCGGGGATTTCACATCCGACTTGACAGACCGCCTGCGTGCGCTTTACGCCCAGTAATTCCGATTAACGCTTGCACCCTCCGTATTACCGCGGCTGCTGGCACGGAGTTAGCCGGTGCTTCTTCTGCGGGTAACGTCAATCGATGAGGTTATTAACCTCACCGCCTTCCTCCCCGCTGAAAGTACTTTACAACCCGAAGGCCTTCTTCATACACGCGGCATGGCTGCATCAGGCTTGCGCCCATTGTGCAATATTCCCCACTGCTGCCTCCCGTAGGAGTCTGGACCGTGTCTCAGTTCCAGTGTGGCTGGTCATCCTCTCAGACCAGCTAGGGATCGTCGCCTAGGTGAGCCGTTACCCCACCTACTAGCTAATCCCATCTGGGCACATCTGATGGCAAGAGGCCCGAAGGTCCCCCTCTTTGGTCTTGCGACGTTATGCGGTATTAGCTACCGTTTCCAGTAGTTATCCCCCTCCATCAGGCAGTTTCCCAGACATTACTCACCCGTCCGCCACTCGTCACCCGAGAGCAAGCTCTCTGTGCTACCGTTCGACTTGCATGTGTTAGGCCTGCCGCCAGCGTTCAATCTGAGCCATGATCAAACTCTTCAATTTAAGTTTGATGCTCGTGAATTAAACTTCGTAATGAATTACGTATGTTCACTCAGAGACTTG
>NZ_LNHM01000026.1:0-26764 GCF_001462935.1 Enterobacter sp. 50588862 | reverse complement strand
AGCCGTTGTCCATCGTCATCCGGTCCGGCAGGCCGTAGCGTTCAAACACGCTGACCAGCTGCTGCTGCACGGTCTCGCGCCGTTCATCGGTACAGTGCGCCAGGCACAGGGAAAAACGGGAGTGGTCATCCAGCAGGGTGAGCGGATGGCAGCGGCCACCGCCAAAGGGAAAGTGGCCCTTAAAATCCATCTGCCAGAGGCGATTCGGCGCGTCGTGTTCGAACCGTCCCGTAGCCGGAACGCCCGGTGATGCGCCCGGCAGCAGACCGTGACGGGCCATCAGATTATGGACGGTGCTGAAGGCGGGCATACGGTGCCCCTGGTCTTCGAGCCAGCGCTTAATCTTGCGTGCGCCCCAGCGTTCATGGCGCTCATGGGCCATGCGCAGCAGGGCGGTGATGTCGTCAGATGAGCGGTTCGGGGAATGATGAGGTGCGCGGGAGCGGTCCCGAAGACCGGAGGCACCTTCCTCAGCCCAGCGCTGAAGCCACTTGTAGCCGGTGGCAGGAGAAATGCCGAACTGACGGCAGAGGAAACGGATGTTCGCCCCGTCCTGCGAGGCGAACAGCACAAACTCGGTACGTAATGACATGGTATCTCTCGCATCCCAGGGCATAAGCGACTCCATAAACGGGTTCTTATGCCTCAGTTGTAAGTGTCTACCATGTCCCCGAACAAGTGTTCACTATGTCCCCGGACCGTACACCCTCAAGGGAGAGGGGGCCGTCTGTGCAAGCAATATTTGGTGGGGATCCCTCAGCCCAAAGGAAGAGGGAGTATAAGTCGCCCAAAATTTAACCTTGAAATGGTCAACCCATTACCGCTATCCTTATCTCCGTTAAATTTCTCGCTCTGGAGCGCCCCCCAAAAATGAACAAACACGACTGATGAATTTCGATCCTTGCTAAACGCCACCGCGTAGGCAGGGGATGTTTTGATTTCATTCAGGAGTGCTTATGGCTCATTTTGCGCAGTCCCCTTCTTTTATTTTGCATCAGGTCACCTGTCAGTTTGCGACGGGCGATACCCTTTTTGGTCCGCTGAGTTTTTCTCTGGAGCCGTCTCTGTGCGCTCTGGTTGGCCGTAACGGCAGCGGGAAAACGCGTCTGCTGCGTCTGCTGGCGGGGCTTGATGAGCCTGCAAGCGGGCATATTGAACGTACCGGAACACATGTCTATGTGGCTCAGCAGCAGGACATTTTGCCGCACACGACGCTGGCTGAGCTGCTCGGGTACGAGGCCATCTTCGCGGCGCGAGCGCGTATCGACAGCGGCGATTACCAGCCTGACGATCTGGAAATGCTTGATGGATTCTGGGATTTAGCTGAACGTCTTGGCGAGGCGTTTGCCCGGGCGAAACTTCCGCCGTTTGATCCAGATAAGCCAGCCGGTGAGCTCAGCGGCGGCGAGCGTATTCGCGCGCTGCTGTGCGGGGCATTTACGGCTGAAGCGGATTTCCTGCTGCTGGACGAACCGACTAACCATCTGGATCGACAAGGACGGGCGTGGTTCTACGACCAGCTTGCCCGTTATCAGGGCGGCGTGCTCGTCGCCTCCCATGACCGTGAACTGCTGGCGCAGGTGCCGCGTATTCTTGAGCTAAGCAGCGGTGGGCTGCGCAGCTACGGTGGGAATTATGCGGATTATCAAACCCAGCGCGATGCCGAACAGCAGGCGGCCCGCGCGGCGCTGGAACATGCGGCCACGGAGCGCAAACGCACCCGCGCACGTATGCAAAAAGAGCATGACGACAGCCAGCGGCGCTCGGCAAAAACATTACGCACCGTCGATACCCTGAATATCGCGTCGTTTGAACGCGTCAAATACAAAGGCGCGGCAAAGGAACGTATCGGCGCCTGGAAAAAACAGCACAGCGAGCATAATGAAGCCCTGAATGCCGCGGTAAACAAGGCGCGTGAGCGGGTTGAAGAAGATAACCCGGTGATGTTTACCCTGCCGGGGAGTCAGATCCCGGAAGGTAAACAGGTGCTGGTGCTGGAAGATCTGGTGCTGCCGCATGTGCCTGTTCCTCCGCTTAGCTGGCGGATGGACGGGCCAATGCGCGTGGCGCTAAAAGGTCCGAACGGCTGCGGGAA
This sequence comes from Enterobacter sp. 50588862, assembly GCF_001462935.1. Taxonomy (NCBI): domain Bacteria; kingdom Pseudomonadati; phylum Pseudomonadota; class Gammaproteobacteria; order Enterobacterales; family Enterobacteriaceae; genus Enterobacter; species Enterobacter sp. 50588862. The sequence continues at coordinate 24,669 of NZ_LNHM01000026.1, read as the reverse complement.
ATCGACGCTGTTGAAAGCCATCCTCGGCGACATTAGTCCACGTTCAGGAACCTGCAAGGTGTCGGTCAGCTGTGCTTATCTCGATCAGCATCTTTCCCGGCTCGATCTGTCGCAGTCGGTCATGACGCACCTCAACCTGGGCAATACGCCCCTGGAAGAGGGTATGTTACGCACCCGTTTAGCCCAGCTTCAGCTGGGGGCCGACAAAGTCTCGCTCCCGCTGGCGGAACTGAGCGGCGGTGAGCGTCTGAAGGCTGCGCTGGCCTGCGTGCTTTGGCGCGGGGAGGCCACGCAGCTCCTGTTGCTGGATGAACCGACCAACCATCTGGATCTGGCTTCAGTGCAGGCTATTGAAGCGGCGCTGGCTGGTTTCCCCGGCGCGCTGCTGGTGGTGTCACACGATGATGCGTTTTTAAAAGGATTAACGCTGACGCACGAGATGGTGTGGGAAGAGACGGGCTGGCGTTTCGAGAGCCTTTAAACACAAGCCCCCGCAGAGGCGGGGGCGTTCAAACTTTACTACGCTATCTGTTTGCTGAGTGCAGGGTTGGCCTGAATCAGGCGCATCAGCTTTAACTCGGTTGGGGTGGGTTTCTCTCGTTTTGACTCCCACTCCAGCACCATAGCCACGCTGACACCCATCGCTCTGGCGAATTCTTCAGTTTTCAGTCCTGTCCCTTTGCGCAATTGCTCATATTCTGTAAAGGGATTGGATTTTTGTTGCAGGGTAATGGCCTGCGGTACATCTTTAAAAACGATCTGTTCCAGACTGCTCAGCAGCTCAAACTCAGGATCTTTATATTCCATTGAGAACTCCTCTTAAATCTCACATCGTGATCAAGAACATCAGAGAGCCAATTAAGAATAGTCCCTAATACAAACCAAGGATCGTCACGGCTGTGATTAATCGTGCGGTAACGATCGCTTTACGCGATTCAGCTATCTGGATAATTATGCTAATTCCCTGATTAACCATATGTCGGCTTCGCCAGGTATTTTTTTGTAAATAGTAAGAAATAAATCGGCAATAGTCGTTTTACATGAAAAGAGTATCTTGCAAGGCTGACCTGGACTATCCTTGTCAGCGTCGGGCACGCGTGTGCCGGTGTGCGCTTTTTTGGGTGAAAGGAGTAATAAAATGGCGACAGGAAAGTCCTGCTCTCGCTGGTTTGCGCCTATTGCGGCGTTGTTGATGGTTGTTAGCCTGAGTGGGTGTTTTGATAAAGAAGGCGATCAGCGCAAAGCGTTTATCGATTTTCTGCAGAATACAGTGATGCGCAGCGGCGAGCGGTTGCCGACGCTGACTGCGGATCAGAAAAAACAGTTTGGCCCCTTTGTGTCCGATTACGCCATTCTTTATGGGTATTCACAGCAGGTGAGCCAGGCGATGGACTCCGGTATCCGCCCGGTAGTGGATAGCGTGAACGCCATCCGTGTTCCCCAGGATTATATGACTCAGCGCGAGCCGCTGCGCCAGTCCAACGGTGCGCTCGGCGTGCTGAGCCAGCAGCTGCAAAATGCGAAAATGCAGGCTGACGCGTCACGTTCTGCGCTGAAGCAGGGCGAGGATCTCAAACCGGTCTTCGATAAAGTGTATGAGAAAGTAGTGACGAAACCGTCTGAAGCGATACAACCGCTGATTCCGGCCGCGCAGGTCTTCACTCAGCAGCTGGTTCAGGTCGGGGATTTCATCTCGCAGCAGGGGACACAGGTGAGCTTTGTTGCCAACGGCATTCAGTTCCCAACCTCGCAGCAGGCAAGTCAGTACAATACGCTGATTGGGCCGCTGGCCGCCCAGCACCAGGCCTTTAGCCAGGCGTGGAGCGCAGCAGTCGCTGCCACAGAATAAACCGAAAAACCCCGCCTCAGGCGGGGTTTTTTTCGGCATTCAGAAAATAACGCTTGTCATTCCTCTACCACATCGGTATAACTGTTCTCGTCGGTTTGTTACACAGACCTAAAGCAGTTTAGTAAAGCAGTCCAGATTGTTATCCATAGATACCCTTCGTAGTGACCCTTCCTTCATCGCTTAAAAATCTGTAACGCAATCCATCAAGCCGGAAGGCACAATATATTTGTTAATAAGGTAATTTCTATGTCTGCTAAAATGACTGGTCTGGTTAAATGGTTCAACGCTGATAAAGGTTTCGGCTTCATCACTCCTGACGATGGCTCTAAAGACGTGTTCGTACACTTCTCTGCTATCCAGAACGATGGCTACAAATCTCTGGACGAAGGTCAGAAAGTTTCCTTCACCATCGAAAGCGGCGCTAAAGGCCCAGCAGCTGGTAACGTTGTAAGCCTGTAAGCTTCCAACCCAGTAGCACAAAATTCAAAAACCCGCCTTCTGGCGGGTTTTTTCGTTTCTACTGTTGGATCTGCGGGTTAACGCAGTTCCTGTCTACTTTTCCAGCAAGCGCGGCTATCAGGTTATCTACTGCCGTCGCCGCCATATTGTAGCGCGTCTCGTGGGTAGCAGAGCCGATGTGTGGCAGGGCGACGACGTTTGGCATGCTCAGCAGTGGGGAATCCACCGGAAGCGGCTCCTGCTCAAACACGTCCAGACCCGCGGCGTGGATCTCGCCGCTTTGCAGCGCTTCAATCAGCGCCTGCTCATCCACCACCGGACCGCGACCCGCGTTGATGAAGATGGCGGACTTCTTCATTTTTTCAAACGCGGATTTGCCAATCAGATGGCGCGTTTCATCCGTCAGCGGCAGGATCAGGCAAACAAAATCGGCTTCCTGCAGCAGCGTATCCAGCTCGCAGTAACGCGCGTTGAAGCGTTCTTCTGCTTCGCTGTGATGACGGCGCGCGTTATACAGAATCGGCATGTTGAAGCCGAAATGCGCGCGCTGCGCCAGCGCCAGCCCGATACGCCCCATACCCACGATGCCCAGCGTTTTGCCATGCACATCCACGCCGAACCAGTCCGGCCCAATGCTTTTAGTCCATTCGCCGGCTTTCACACGCTCGGCCACTTCCACCACGCGACGGGCCGTGCTGAGCACCAGCGCCATCAGCGTATCTGCCACGGTTTCCGTCAGGGCATACGGCGTGTGCATCAGCAGGATTTTACGGGCGTTCAGGGCATCCACGTCGAAATTGTCATAACCCACGGAAACGGTTGAGGTAGCACGAAGCTTCGGCATTTTCTCCAGCAGGGCGACATCCACTTTTTCGCTTGAACCCAGCAGGCCTTCGGCGCTGGCGAACGCATCGGCGTGCTGCACCACGGTCTCCGGGCTCAGGTTCTTCACCTGCGTAACGGTGAAGTGTTCTTCCAGGCGTTTCTGCAGATCTTCCGGCAGAGCTTTATACAAAATGACGGACGGCTTCATGCTAATCTCCGTTGATTTTTAAGGATTCAGGCGTGGCGTGCGCCGACGAGGTGCTGTTGATTATTAGCAGGCTTAACAATCAAAGTAAGCCACACGGAGGCGAAAAGCGCTACCCCCATAAAGATGTACGACGCGGATGGGCTGCCGGTCACACCGTTCAGATAGCCGACGAACCAGGATCCGCAGAACGACCCCAGCGCGCCCATACTGTTAATCAATGCCATTGCACCGCCCGCGACGTTACGCGGCAGCATTTCCGGGATGATGGCAAAAAACGGACCGTACGGGGCGTACATGGCGGCACCGGCAATCACCAGCAGGGTATAAGAGGCCCAGAAGTGATTCGCGCCCACCGCCCACGAGCCGATGAAGGCGAAAGCGGCAATCAGCAGCAGCGGCCAGACAAACAGCTTGCGGTTTTGCAGCTTGTCCGACGCCCAGGAGACAACGATCATCGCGATGGTCGCCGCGAGATACGGTACGGAAGAGAGCCAGCCCACTTCCACCATGCCAAGGTTCTCGCCGCCGCTGCGGATAATCGACGGCAGCCACAGCACAAAGCCGTACACGCCGATACTCCAGGTAAAGTACTGCGCGCAGAGCAGGATAACGTTGCGGGAGCGGAACGCTTCGCCGTAGTTGCGTACCGCCTTCAGCCCCTGCTGCTCTTTATCCAGTTGCGCCTGCAGCGCCGCTTTTTCATCTTCGGAAAGCCACTTCGCCTGGGCAGGCTTATCTTTTACCAGCACCCACCAGCAGAATGCCCAGATAATTGCGGGTACCCCTTCGATGATAAACATCTCGCGCCAGCCGAAGGACTGGATCAGGTAGCCGGAGACGACCGACATCCACAGTACGGTGACCGGGTTACCGAGGATCAGGAAGGTATTCGCGCGTGAACGTTCAGATTTGGTAAACCAGTTGCTTATGTAAATCAGCATCGCCGGCATGACCGCTGCCTCAACGACGCCGAGAATAAAGCGAATGGCGGCCAGGGCAGGAATATTGTTCACCACGCCGGTCAGTGACGCGCAGGCGCCCCAAAGGATCAGACAGATGAAGATCAGCTTACGCACGCTGCGGCGTTCCGCGTAAATCGCGCCGGGGATCTGGAAGAAGAAGTAGCCCAGGAAGAAAAGGGCACCCAGCAGGGATGAAATACCTTTGGTGATGCCGAGGTCTTCGGTGATCCCCGCTGCGGATGCGAAACTGAAGTTGGCACGATCGAGGTACGCCAGGCTGTACGTGATAAACACGATTGGCATGATGTACCACCAGCGTTTTACTGCATTGGTCGAACTGTTCATAGGCTTGCCTCTGTTGTTGAGGTTGTTACCGCCGTTGTCTGTAGGGTACACGGTGGCTTAATTATTTGGTGTGGCATGCTGCCCTCACCCTGGCCCTCTCCCTCGCGGGAGAGGGAATTTAAACGCCGAGCTCTGCTCGCGTTGGCAATCCTTCGCTGTCGCCCTGCACCTGAATCGCCAGCGAGCCAATCTTATTGCCCCGCGCGACGGCCTGCTGCAGCGGTTTGCCTTCCAGCAGGGCGCTAATGACGCCTACGGCAAAGCCATCGCCCGCGCCGACGGTGTCGACAACGTTCTCAACCTTCACCGCCGCGACCGCGCCCTGTTCGCCGTCTGCCGTTTTGAACCATGCACCATCGGCACCGGTCTTCAGCACCACCGCTTTTACCCCTTGAGTCAGATAGAAATCAGCAATGCCTTCCGGCGTATTTTCACCCGTCAGAATCATCCCCTCTTTCAGGCCCGGCAGAACCCAGTCCGCCTGGAACGCAAGGCGGTTCAGCTTCTCGACCATTTCCGCTTCGCTTTTCCACAGCACCGGGCGCAAATTCGGATCGAAAGAGATCGTTTTGCCCAGCGACTTCATGGTGGTTGCCGCATGGTCCAGCAGTTCATAGGAACTGTCAGAGAGCGCCGCCGCCACGCCGCTCAGGTGCAGATGGCGGGCGGAGGCAAAATAGCCGGCGTGGTAATCTTCCGTTGAGAGATGGCTTGCCGCCGAACCTTTGCGGAAATACTCCACAATGGGATCGGTTCCATTTTCGACCTTCGATTTAAGTTGAAAGCCGGTAGGAAAGCGTCCGTCCAGGGTGACGCCTGCGGCGTCAATATTCTCTTTTTTCAGCGAGTCGAGAACGAAATGGCCAAAGCTGTCATCCCCCACGCGGCTGACCCAGCCGACGTTCAGACCGAGACGCGCCAGGCCGGTCGCGACGTTCAGCTCTGCGCCCGCTACGCGTTTGATAAAGTGCTCTACCGCGCTCAGTTCGCCCGTTTCGGTCGCGACAAACATCGCCATAGCCTCGCCGATCGTGATGGCATCCAGCGTTTTGTGCATGATTTACTCCTCGCGCAGCAGGTTGACGTAATGACGGGTAACGGCGGTTAAATCCGCCCCTTCCAGCGGGAACTCAATACCGCGCGGAGCATCTGCAGGCAGCTGGCCGAGCAGATCCAGCCAGCGCGCGTCTGCGCGGTCCGGCGCCACGGCGCGGAAGTTATCTTTATGCGGAACGGCGGCTTTAACGTGGATATAGCTCACCGCAGGGGCGAGGTGATGTGCGGCCTCTTCGGGGGAGTCGCCGACCCACAGCCAGTTGCCCATGTCGAAGGTCAGCGTGACGGGCAACGCCATTTCCCGACAGGCGGCCTGGAAGCGCCGCATGGGCGCGAGCTGCCCGCAGTCGGTCTGATCGTTCTCCACAACAAGCGCCATACCGCTGGCATTCAGCAGGGCGCGCAGGGCGTCGAGAGACTGTGTGTCGCTGAAATGGCCCAGGGAAACCTTCAGCCACAGGACGTTAAGGGTGTTGGCCTCAGAGAGATAGCGGGGCAGGTCCGGGTTAAGGGTGCCGTCGGCCATAAACAGGGCGGCGGGCGCGGAGTAGCACGCCAGCAGACCCATTAGCTCGATGGATTCGCTCAGTGCAGGCAGCGCCAGCAGCTCTTCGCTGTTAAACAGTTCGCGGCGGATCTCCACGCCGTCTGCCCCTGCGCCTGCAATAACGGGGAGCATCGCCCGCTGACCGCCTGCCTGTCGCACCTGTTCCGCGCCATACGCGGCGGTGACCACCATGATTTTCCTGCCCATCTTCGGACTCCATCGCAACATATCAATACTATTACGCTAGATGGAACCGGTTCCAAAGAAAAGATCAGGATGTCGAATTTATGATCGCTATCACAAGGGGGAATTAACGGGCGGTGGAGCCGCGAACGATCAGCTCGCCGGAGAAGACCTGCTCGCGTACGGCATCGCGGGTGCCTTCAATACGACGAATCACTTGTTCTACAGCGGCATAGCCAATCTGCCAGGTGGGTTGTTTAAGGGTCGTAATACCTACGCCAGCCAGCTCCGCCCACTCCAGCTCATCAAAGCCCAGCAGACCGATATCGCTGCCCCAGTGCAGGCCAATGCGCTTGAGCGAGCGAGCGACCTGAAGCGTCAGCGCCCCGTTGGCGGAAATAACGGCTTTGCGCATCCCGCGATGGCGGGTATGGAACTGGCGCAGGGTGTTGTCGATCTGGTCGGCTTCGTGAAGCGGCGTTTCGGCATTTTCGGCGATCGCACCGGGATAACGCGCAAGCGTGGCGCGAAATGCCGCCAGGCGGTCGCGTCGGGTATTTACCATGCCCAGCGGTTCGCTCAGAAAAAGAATCGCTTCGAAGCCCTGTTCGATCAGGTGCTCGGTCGCGGTTGTGGCTGCCTGGGTGTTATCCAGCCCGACGACATCGCAGGCGAATTCCGGGATTTTACGGTCGATGAGGACCATTGGCAGGGAGGACTGCTGCAGGCGGTTCAGGCCCTCTTCACGCATGCCTACTGCGTTAACCACTATCCCTTCCACCTGGTAGCTGCGCAGCAGATCGAGGTAGTGCAGCTCCTGGTCGACTTCGTTGTTGGTATTACAGACCAGCGGCGTGAAGCCCTTCTCGCGGCAGGCGGCCTCGATACCGCTGAGGACGTTGACGGAGTAGGGGTTGGTGATATCGGCGATAATAAGGCCGATCAAGCGGGTGCGACCGCGTTTGAGCCCGCGCGCCATCAGGCTGGGACGATAGTCGAGATCGGCAATGGCCTGTTCAATACGCGCCAGCAATGCGTCGGACAGCAGGTGTTTCTCGCCGTTAAGGTAGCGCGAAATGCTGGTTTTACCGGTTTTGGCGGCTTTCGCCACGTCGCTGATGGTGGCCCGGGCTGGTTTGCTCATCGCTGATTTCCCTGAATTTAGTGAGAATACCTTAGCGGGAAAATCTGGCGAATCAAGCATTTTGCCGGGTGGCGGTGCGCTTACCGGAGGTTGCGGTCTGATGCCCTCACCCCAACCCTCTCCCACGGGAGAGGGCGCAGACACTAAAAACGGCAACGGGGTTGCCGTTTTGCTTTTACCTACTGCACAGGACTCAACGTAATCTCTACGCGACGGTTTTGCGCTTTACCTTCCGCCGTGCTGTTGCTGGCGATAGGGTTGGCAGGGCCCATGCCGCTGGTGCGGATGCGGTTTGCTTCAACGCCCTGGGTTATCAGGGAGCTGGCCACGGAATCGGCACGTTGCTGAGACAGACGCATGTTCAGATCCTGGCTGCCGGTGCTGTCGGTGTAGCCAATCACGTTCACGGCGGTCTTGTTGTACTCTTTCAGCACCATCGCCACGCCGGTCAGGGTGTTCGCGCCCGCGGGTTTCAGCGTGGCGCTGCTGCTGTCAAAGGTCACATTGTTCGGCATGTTCAGGATGATATTATCGCCGCTGCGGGTGACGCTCACGCCGGTTCCCTTCATTTTGTCGCGCAGTTTCGCTTCCTGCACGTCCATGTAATAACCGACGCCGCCGCCCAGCGCCGCGCCTGCCGCTGCGCCAATCAGCGCACCTTTTCCGCGGTCTTTCTTGGAGGAGGAGAGCGCCCCAACGCCTGCGCCGACCAGCGAGCCGATACCTGCGCCGATGCCGGATTTACCCGCTTCGCGCTCACCGGTGTAAGGGTTGGTTGTGCAGCCAGAAACAGCCAGTGCACCGCTCACCAGAGCGGCAATAACGAGTACGCGTTTTTTCATCTTCTTTCCTTAATCCTTTTTATTCTTTGCCATGGCGAGCGTGGCAGTTGATTATGACGTCCAGATACGGAGAAAATTCCGGGTATAACTCTGAAATTTGTGACAAACCATAAACGGCCTCAACGAGAAGGCCGTAAACCTGCACGCAACCAGGAGCGCACGCTTGAGCACCTCAACAAAAACCATTCTGACCGCCGCCCACTGGGGGCCGATGCTGGTCGAAACCGATGGCGAAAATGTTCTGTCGTCCCGTGGGGCACTGCCAACACAACATCCCAATTCGTTACAGACCGTCGTACGCGATCAGGTGCACAGCAAAACGCGCGTGCGCTGGCCGATGGTGCGCAAAGGTTTTCTGGCCTCGCCGGATAAGCCGCAGGGGATCCGTGGTCAGGATGAGTTTGTTCGCGTGAGCTGGGACGATGCGCTGGCGCTGATCCATACGCAGCATAAGCGCATTCGCGACAGCTATGGCCCATCGTCCATTTTTGCCGGCTCTTATGGCTGGCGCTCGAACGGCGTGCTGCATAAGGCCTCGACCCTGCTGCAGCGCTACATGAGCCTGGCCGGGGGCTATACCGGTCATCTGGGAGACTATTCGACCGGCGCGGCGCAGGCGATCATGCCGTACGTCGTGGGAGGAAACGAAGTGTACCAGCAGCAGACCAGCTGGCCGCTGGTGCTGCAGCACACCGACGTGGTGGTGCTGTGGAGCGCCAACCCGCTGAACACGCTGAAAATTGCCTGGAATGCCAGCGACGAGCAGGGGATGGGGTATTTCGACGCGCTGCGCAAAAGCGGCAAACGCATCATCTGCATTGATCCGATGCGTTCTGAAACCATGGACTTCTTCGGCGACAGCGCCGAGTGGATTGCTCCGCATATGGGCACCGACGTGGCGATGATGCTGGGTATCGCCCATACGCTGGTGGAGAACGGCTGGCACGACCGCGATTTCCTCGCCCGGTGCACCTCCGGCTTCGACAAATTCGCCGACTACCTGACGGGCCAATCTGATGGGGTAGTGAAAACGGCAGAGTGGGCCGCGGAAATTTGTGGCGTTCCAGCCGCTAAAATCCGCGAACTGGCGGCACTGTTCCATAAAAATACCACGATGTTAATGTCCGGCTGGGGGATGCAGCGCCAGCAGTTCGGCGAGCAGAAACACTGGATGCTGGTGACCCTTGCCGCGATGCTTGGGCAGATCGGTACGCCGGGCGGCGGTTTTGGTCTTTCTTATCACTTTGCGAACGGCGGTAACCCAACGCGTAAAGCGGCGGTGCTGGCGTCCCTGCAAGGCTCGGTGCAGGGCGGCGTGGATGCCGTGGATAAAATCCCGGTGGCACGAATCGTTGAAGCCCTGGAAAACCCGGGCGGTTTTTATCAGCATAACGGTCTGGACCGCCACTTCCCGGACATTAAGTTTGTCTGGTGGGCGGGCGGGGCAAACTTCACGCACCATCAGGATACCAATCGCCTGATCCGCGCCTGGCAAAAGCCGGAGCTGGTGGTGATTTCCGAGTGCTTCTGGACCGCCTCGGCCAAACATGCCGATATCGTGCTGCCGGCGACCACGTCGTTTGAGCGTAACGATCTCACCATGACCGGCGATTACAGCAACCAGCATATGGTGCCGATGAAGCGCGTGGTGGCCCCGCGTGATGAAGCGCGTGATGATTTTGACGTGTTTGCTGAACTGAGCGAGCTCTGGGAAGCGGGCGGTCGCGAACGCTTTACCGAAGGGAAAAATGACCTGCAGTGGCTGGAGAGTTTCTACCAGATCGCCGGACAGCGCGGTGCGGCGCAGGGCGTGACGCTTCCGCCATTTGCTGAATTCTGGGAGGCGAACCAGATTCTCGAAATGCCGGAAAGCGAACAGAACGCCCGATTTGTCCGTTTCGCCGATTTCCGTCGCGACCCGGAAAACCATCCGCTGAAAACCGAGAGCGGCAAGATTGTGATCTACAGCGAGCGCATCGCCAGCTTTGGATATGTCGATTGTCCGCCACACCCTTCGTGGCTGGAGCCGGACGAGTGGCACGGCAACGCTCAGCCGGAGCAGCTGCAGGTGCTGTCTGCCCATCCGGCGCATCGTCTGCACAGTCAGCTTAACTACACCTCTCTGCGCGAGCAGTATGCGGTCGCCGGGCGGGAGCCAATTACGCTGAATACTTTAGACGCCAAAGCGCGTGGGATTGCGGACGGTGACGTGGTGCGCGTCTGGAACCAGCGTGGACAGGTGCTGGCAGGGGCGGTGGTCAGCGACGGGATTAAGCCAGGCGTGATCTGTATTCATCAGGGAGCCTGGCCCGACCTTGAGCCCACCGAAGGTGGGATCTGTAAAAACGGGGCGGTTAACGTGCTGACCAAAGATCTCCCCAGCTCGAAGCTGGGGAATGGTTGCGCAGGGAACACGGCGCTGGCCTGGGTCGAGAAATATGAAGGGCCCGAGCTTACCTTAACGGCGTTTGATCCGCCTGCCAGCTCATGATCCACGTCGGGTGCTGGGTATCATCCTGCCAGGCGCTGTCTTCAATGCGAAAGCCCTGAGCATGATAGAAATTCACCGCCCGGATGTTTTTCTGATACACCTCCAGGGTTAAGTGCGGGAAGCGCTGTTGAACATGGTTCAGCAGCGCGCGCCCGATGCCTTTTCCGATATACGCTGGCGTAACGAACAGCGCCCCCACAAACTGCGACTGTATGACGCTGATAAAACCGCGCGGCGTGCCGTTCTCCTCCCAGACCCAGGTTTCGGCGGCGGGAAGGTATTCATCCCGCACCAGCGCTTCGTTCGCTTTCCAGTAGGCGGCGTCGATAAACGGATGCGCCTCGGTGGTGCTCTCAAGCCACAGTCTCAGGAGCTGAGCGGTATTCTCACTGTGCCATTTGCGGATCATGGTTGCCCTCCGGGTGGCAGATGCAGCCCGTAATATGGTCATTGACCAGCCCGCAGGCTTGCATAAAGGAGTAACAGATGGTGGTGCCCACAAACTTGAAGCCGCGTTTTTTCAGCGCTTTCGACAGGGCATCCGAGGCAGGGGTCGAGGTTGGGATCTCTGCAAGCGTGGCGGCCCGCGTCACCTTCGGCTCGTTATCCACAAACGACCAGACAAATGCTGAGAAGGGTTCGCCGTTTTGCTCCATCGCCAGATAAGCCCGCGCGTTACCGATAATGGCCTGAATTTTACCGCGATGGCGGATGATACCGGGATTCAGAACCAGCCTTTCCACGTCGTCGTCGGTCATGGCGGCCACCGCAGCCGGATTGAACCGGTGGAAGGCATTGCGGTAGTTCTCACGCTTTTTCAGAACGGTGATCCACGACAGACCGGCCTGCTGGCCTTCAAGGCAAATCATTTCAAACAGTTTTTCACCGTCGGTTTCCGGTACGCCCCATTCCTTGTCGTGATAATCGATATAAAGCTGATCCTGGCTTACCCAACCGCAACGTTGCATAGGTCATCTCCCTTCCTGATACGATAAACGCAAAAATTTCAATCTGCCCGGCTTGACGAGTCTGCTAAAGAGACAATAGTTAATACAGGGCTATATGCCCCAATACCTCTTCGAACAATGACATATATCGCCGAACTCGGCTCTTTCTGGAGTCGCTTTGATGATGATAAAAAAAATCAGTGGTCGCCATGCTGCTTCTGGCCTGGTGGGCGTTTCAGCCTGCCTGCTTATATGTAACACCGCTTTTGCGTGGCAACAGGAATATATCGTTTCAGATGCACAAAGTAATACGACAGAACGCTATACATGGGACGCCGATCACCAACCTCGTTATGAAGATATTCTCGCGGAGCGTATTAACCATTCGCAGAATGCTGCGGGCTTTGCGCTGAACGACCCATCCGGGTCGGATGCGGAAACCGTTCTGAGCGTTGGCTGGAATTTTCCCGTGGCGGGGCATATCACAACCGGGCCGGTCATGGCGTGGCGCACAGAGGGCACTCCACCCTCAACGGTAAATACGTTTAGTGATACAACCACCGCGCAGTCGCTTACCGAACCCCTCTGGCATGCCAGCGTGAACTCGCTGGGGTGGCGTGTTGATACCCAGTACGGCGATTTACACCCCTGGGCGAAGATCAGCTACAACCAGCAGTCGGAAGAAGAATATTTGTATACCCTGGGCTTAAGCGCCAAATTTTAGGGTTGTTACTTTTTTAAACGCTGCGGTAACATATTTAATACAATAACGGCGAGGGTTGTGGTGATAGTGGTCACTCACCTTTCAACGTTTTCTTCTCCGGCAAGGTCGTTCATTCCCGCTTCCAGGCATTTCATTCCGTTTCTCCTGCATTTCATGCCGTTTTACCCCTGGCGTTTTGGGGTTTTGTTTATCGTGTCCTCAGCGAATTTCCTTAATTTCTCTTGCAGGATACTGCCATGAACACCTCAACCTATAACCGCACGCGTTGGCTGACGCTCTTCGGCACCATCATTACCCAGTTCGCACTGGGTTCGGTTTATACCTGGAGTCTGTTTAACAGCGCCTTGTCTGATAAGCTCGGCGCGCCGATAAGCCAGGTTGCATTCTCCTTCGGCTTGCTGAGTCTTGGATTAGCGATTTCCTCTTCCGTGGCGGGCAAACTTCAGGAACGCTTCGGCGTGAAGCGCGTGACCATGGCCTCCGGCATTCTGCTGGGCCTGGGCTTTTTCCTGACGGCGCATTCCAGCAACCTGATGATGCTGTGGCTGAGCGCCGGCGTGCTGGTGGGGCTGGCGGACGGCGCAGGTTACCTGCTGACGCTGTCGAACTGCGTGAAGTGGTTCCCGGAGCGTAAAGGCTTAATCTCCGCGTTTGCTATCGGCTCCTATGGCCTGGGCAGCCTTGGCTTTAAATTTATCGACTCTCAACTGCTGGCGTCCGTTGGCCTCGAAAAAACGTTCATGATCTGGGGGGCTATTGTCCTGGTGATGATTCTGTTTGGCGCCACGCTGATGAAAGATGCCCCGCAGCAGGAAGTGAAAACCGTTAACGGCGTGGTGGAGAATGATTTCACCCTCGCGCAGTCCATGCGTAAACCGCAGTACTGGATGCTGGCGGTGATGTTCCTGACGGCCTGCATGAGCGGTCTGTATGTCATCGGTGTGGCGAAAGATATCGCGCAGGGGATGGTAAAACTGGATGCCGCGACGGCGGCGAATGCGGTGACGGTCATCTCCATTGCTAACCTCTCGGGTCGTCTGGTGCTCGGTATCCTGTCTGACAAAATCGCCCGCATCCGCGTGATTACGCTGGGGCAGGTCATCTCTCTGGTAGGCATGGCGGCGCTGCTGTTTGCACCGCTGAACGAGGCGACTTTCTTTGCGGCGATTGCCTGCGTCGCCTTTAACTTCGGCGGCACCATTACCGTTTTCCCGTCGCTGGTAAGCGAGTTCTTCGGCCTCAACAATCTGGCGAAAAACTACGGCGTCATTTATCTCGGCTTCGGTATCGGCAGTATCTGCGGGTCGCTGATTGCCTCGCTGTTCGGTGGCTTCTACGTGACCTTCTGCGTGATATTTGCCTTGCTGATTATCTCGCTGGCGCTGTCCACAACGATTCGTCAGCCACAGCGCGAAGTGTATAAAGAAGCGCATGCATGATTCGATGAAAAGGGGCCTCAGGGCCTCTTTTTTTATCTCAACATCACTTCCGGACTTGTTATTTTGTAAAAAATTTCCTCGATCACACTCTCTGCTGCCACTTTTCTTTCCCGCTGTGGTCTACTTATCGCGCTTGTAGACGTTTCTGATAACGGTTTCGCTCGCATCTACTTACTCTGTCAGCTTTCTCACTGAGATTCGGCGGGTCTTTATACCCCTTCCCCCAGGGTTGTTTGCATGAAATATATTAGGTCTCTTACCCAGCAAAGATTGTGTCTGATGCTGGCTGTCTATATCGGTTTGTTTCTGAATGGCGCGGTACTGTTCAGACGTGTGGAAGGTTATTTCGAACACCTCAGCGTAAGAAATGGAATTTTTGCCGTCATTGAAGTGTTTGGCTCTATCCTGGCAACCTTCTTCCTGTTACGCCTGCTCTCGCTTTTTGGCCGACGTACATGGCAAATTCTGGCCTCGCTGGTGGTGATTATCTCTGCCGCCGCAAGCTATTACATGACCTTCATGAACGTGGTCATTGGCTACGGTATTGTCGCCTCGGTGATGACCACGGACATCGACCTCTCGAAAGAGGTGGTGGGTCAAGGGTTCATCATATGGACGATTTTGACCTGCCTGATCCCGCTCTTCTTTATCTGGAGTAATACCTGCCGTTATACCCTGTTACGCCAGCTGCGTACCCGGGGACAGCGCATCCGCAACGTCGCCGTCGTTCTGCTGGCGGGCCTGCTGGTGTGGGCACCGATTCGCCTGATGGAAAAACAGCAAAAACGGATCGAAAAAGCGACGGGCGTGGATATGCCGAGCTATGGCGGCGTGGTGGCTAACTCGTATCTGCCGTCCAACTGGCTGTCCGCGTTAGGTCTTTACGCCTGGGCACAGGCGGACGAATCCAGCGATGTAAAATCGCTGATTAACCCGACCAAAAAGTTCACCTACCAGGCGCCGGCTGACGGGCTGGATGATACTTACGTAGTCTTTGTCATCGGTGAAACGACGCGCTGGGATCATATGGGTATCCTCGGTTATGACCGCGATACCACGCCGAAACTGGCGCAGGAGAAGAATCTGGTGGCTTACCGCGGCTATTCCTGCGATACCGCCACGAAGCTCTCGTTGCGCTGTATGTTTGTGCGTGAAGGCGGGGCGAGCGATAACCCGCAGCGTACCCTCAAAGAGCAAAACGTCTTTGCCGTGCTGAAGCAGCTTGGATTTAGCTCCGATCTGTTCGCCATGCAAAGTGAGATGTGGTTCTACACCAACACGCTGGCAGATAACATCGCGTATCGTGAGCAGATTGGTGCCGAGCCTCGCAACCGCGGGAAAAACGTGGACGACATGCTGCTGCTTGAGGAGATGTCCCAGTCTCTGAAGAATCACCCGCAGGGCAAACATCTCGTCATTCTGCATACCAAAGGGTCGCATTACAGTTATTACCAGCGTTACACGCGCGATTTCGCGAAATGGCAGCCTGAGTGCGTAGGCATTAATAAAGACTGCAGCAAGCAGGAGCTGATCAACGCCTACGATAACTCCATTCTGTATGTGGATACCTTCCTGAGCCGCGTGATTGACCAGCTGCGTGATAAAAAAGCGATTGTTATCTACGCCGCAGACCACGGTGAGTCCATTAATGAGAAAGAGCACCTGCACGGTACGCCGCGCAAGCTGGCACCGCCGGAGCAGTTCCGCGTGCCGATGATCATGTGGATGTCGGATAAGTATCTTGAAAATCCGGAGAAAGCGAAGATGTTTGCTCAGCTTAAGAAAGAGGCGGAAATGAAGGTGCCGCGTCGTCACGTTGAGCTGTACGATACCATTATGGGTTGCCTCGGCTATACCTCACCGAATGGTGGGATTAACGAAAACAACAACTGGTGTAAACTCCCTGATAACACCGCAAAAGCCGCGCAGTAGCTGCTCTGGCGAGAATATCGCCAGTTGAATGGCTTTTTGAAAATAAGGGATTGACGGGGGCGCACCTCAGCAGTAAGATGCGCTCCGCATTCGGCGAGTAGCGCAGCTTGGTAGCGCAACTGGTTTGGGACCAGTGGGTCGGAGGTTCGAATCCTCTCTCGCCGACCACATTCTGAAAAGGGCTAACCGCAAGGTTAGCCCTTTTTGCATTAACGGCTTACTCATCCTGATTCAGTAAAATGCCCCTTATCCCCGCTTCTTCCTGCCTGTTAATGATTTTGTGACATAATCCATTGTATTTTTTTATATATAGATTGATCTTTTTTCGCGTTGCTTATGGATAACCTCAGCATTTTTCGCTGTGCGTTTTAACGTTCGCGGTATTTAGTGCTCAGATAATCACCATTCTGCAAGAAAATTTACCCATTCTGAATAAAAGTTAATCACTGATTGTTGCGAAATATGAAGATATTTGTGCTGCAAGTTGGCGAGTAGCATAAATTTCCCTGCTGAAAACTGGCGTTCAGGGTTTTTTTAATCTTTGTTTGCGGTTTCTCACACTCGGCGCAAATCCCCGTCACCTGTATTGACGTTTTCACATTCTGTTGACAGATTGTAGGGCATGAGGGGCATTTCAGGGACGATCTGCGCTGCAACTCAAACGCTCTTCTGAAAGGATTCTCCATCCCTTTAACGCCTTCGGGCACCTCCGACCGGACCGGGTAAAAAATAAATAAAGGTCTGGCGGCGTAACACAACAAAGCAAAACATCACATTGGAGCAGAATAATGAGTATTTCCTTGAAGAAGTCAGGGATGCTGAAGCTTGGTCTGAGCCTGGTGGCTATGACCGTGGCAGCAAGCGTACAGGCAAAAACCCTGGTTTACTGTTCTGAAGGCTCGCCGGAAGGCTTTAACCCACAGCTCTTTACCTCTGGTACGACTTACGACGCAAGCTCTGTACCGATCTATAACCGTCTGGTTGAATTCAAAACCGGCACCACGGAAGTGATTCCGGGTCTGGCCGAGAAGTGGGACATCAGCGAAGACGGCAAAACCTATACCTTCCACCTGCGCCAGGGCGTGAAGTGGCAGGACAGCAAAGAATTCAAACCAACGCGCGACTTTAACGCCGACGACGTTGTGTTCTCCTTCGACCGTCAGAAAAACGCCCAGAACCCGTACCACAAAGTGTCTGGCGGCAGCTACGAATACTTCGAAGGGATGGGTCTGCCTGACCTGATCGCCGAAGTGAAAAAAGTAGACGATAAAACCGTTCAGTTCGTGCTGACCCGTCCTGAAGCGCCATTCCTGGCTGACCTGGCCATGGACTTCGCCTCTATTCTCTCTAAAGAGTATGCGGACAATATGCTGAAAGCCGGCACGCCGGAAAAAGTGGACCTGAACCCAATCGGTACCGGCCCGTTCCAGCTGCTGCAGTACCAGAAAGACTCCCGTATTCTGTATAAAGCCTTCCCGGGCTACTGGGGCACCAAGCCGCAGATCGACCGTCTGGTCTTCTCCATCACGCCTGATGCATCCGTGCGTTACGCTAAACTGCAGAAAAACGAATGCCAGGTGATGCCGTACCCGAATCCGGCAGATATCGCGCGCATGAAGCAGGACAAAAACATCAACCTGATGGAGCAGGCGGGCCTGAACGTGGGCTATCTCTCCTTCAATACCGAGAAGAAACCGTTTGATGACGTGAAAGTACGTCAGGCGCTGACCTACGCGGTGAACAAAGAAGCGATCATCAAGGCCGTTTACCAGGGCGCGGGCGTTGCTGCCAAGAACCTGATCCCACCAACCATGTGGGGCTATAACGACGACGTTAAGGACTACAGTTACGATCCTGAGAAAGCGAAAGCGCTGCTGAAAGAAGCGGGCCAGGATAAAGGCTTTACCGTCGAGCTGTGGGCGATGCCGGTACAGCGTCCGTACAACCCGAACGCACGCCGTATGGCGGAAATGGTTCAGGCTGACTGGGCGAAAATTGGCGTTCAGGCCAAGATTGTGACCTACGAGTGGGGCGAGTATCTGAAGCGCGCCAAAGCGGGTGAGCACCAGGCGGTAATGATGGGCTGGACCGGTGACAACGGGGATCCGGACAACTTCTTCGCCACCCTGTTCAGCTGTGCGGCAGCGAAAGACGGCTCTAACTACTCTCGCTGGTGCTACAAGCCGTTTGAAGACCTGATCCAGCCGGCGCGTGCGACAGACGATCACAACAAACGTATTGAACTCTACAAGCAGGCTCAGGTTGTTATGCACGATCAGGCTCCGGCGCTGATTGTTGCTCACTCCACCGTGTATGAGCCAGTGCGTAAAGAAGTGAAGGGCTACGTGGTTGATCCACTGGGCAAACACCACTTCGAAAACGTATCGGTTGAATAATTAAAAGCAACGCCAGGCGGCGCTGCGCTTGCACTGGCCTACGGTATGTAGGCCGGGTAAGCGTAGCGCCACCCGGCAGCAGTGCTTTATTGCCTCTCTGAAAGGGGAGGGAATAAGATTTGTGAGCAATACAGACGTCACGCCACTGGCCGTGCGTCATCAGAGAGAATCCGGGTTATGTTGCAGTTCATCCTCCGACGTCTGGGACTTGTTATCCCGACGTTTATCGGTATCACCCTTCTCACTTTTGCCTTCGTCCATATGATCCCCGGCGACCCGGTAATGATTATGGCGGGCGAGCGTGGTATTTCCCCTGAACGTCATGCGCAGCTGCTGGCTGAACTCGGCCTCGATAAGCCGATGTGGCAGCAGTACCTCCATTATATCTGGGGCGTGATGCACGGTGACTTAGGGATTTCGTTAAAAAGCCGTCTTCCGGTGTGGGACGAGTTCGTGCCGCGTTTTAAAGCGACGCTGGAGCTTGGCATCTGCGCCATGATTTTCGCCACTGCGGTGGGTATTCCTGTTGGGGTACTGGCTGCCGTTAAGCGTGGCTCTATTTTCGACCATACCGCCGTGGGGCTGGCGCTGACCGGTTACTCCATGCCTATCTTCTGGTGGGGCATGATGCTGATCATGCTGGTCTCGGTGCAATTGAACCTGACGCCGGTCTCCGGACGCGTCAGCGATATGGTCTTCCTTGATGATACCAATCCGTTAACCGGCTTTATGCTGATCGACACGGCCATCTGGGGCGAGGAGGGCAACTTCATTGATGCCGTTGCGCACATGATCCTGCCTGCCATGGTGCTGGGCACCATTCCTCTGGCGGTGATCGTGCGTATGACCCGTTCCTCCATGCTGGAAGTGCTGGGTGAAGATTACATCCGTACCGCGCGCGCCAAAGGTTTAACCCGCATGCGCGTCATCATCGTCCACGCGCTGCGTAACGCCATGCTGCCGGTGGTGACCGTTATCGGCCTCCAGGTGGGTACGCTGCTGGCGGGGGCGATCCTGACGGAAACCATCTTCTCCTGGCCGGGCCTCGGACGCTGGCTGATTGATGCGCTGCAACGCCGTGACTATCCGGTGGTGCAGGGTGGGGTGCTGCTGGTCGCGACGATGATTATCCTCGTCAACCTGCTGGTCGATTTGCTGTACGGCGTGGTGAACCCGCGTATTCGTCATAAGAAGTAAGGGGCCATCATGTCACAGGTTTCTGAAAACAAAGCTGTTGCTGCACCGGTTCCAATGACGCCGCTGCAGGAGTTCTGGCACTACTTCAAGCGCAATAAAGGCGCGGTAGTCGGGCTGGTGTATGTCGCTATCATGATCCTGATTGCGGTGTTTGCGAACTTTCTGGCGCCATATAACCCGGCGGATCAGTTCCGCGATGCGTTGCTGGCACCTCCTGCCTGGCAGGACGGCGGTAGTCTGGCGCACCTGCTGGGTACCGATGATGTGGGCCGCGATGTGCTGTCGCGTCTGATGTACGGCGCGCGTTTGTCGCTGCTGGTTGGCTGCCTGGTGGTGGTGCTCTCCCTGATTATGGGGATCATCCTCGGCCTGGTTGCCGGTTACTTCGGCGGCATCGTTGATAACATCATTATGCGTATCGTCGACATCATGCTGGCGCTGCCAAGCCTGCTGCTGGCTCTGGTGCTGGTGGCGATCTTCGGCCCGTCGATCGGTAACGCCGCCCTGGCGCTGACCTTCGTGGCGCTTCCTCACTACGTGCGATTAACACGCGCGGCGGTGCTGGTGGAAGTGAACCGCGACTACGTGACCGCCTCTCGCGTGGCGGGTGCCGGTGCGATGCGCCAGATGTTCGTTAATATCTTCCCTAACTGCCTTGCGCCGCTGATCGTTCAGGCGTCGCTCGGTTTCTCTAACGCCATTCTTGATATGGCCGCTCTTGGCTTCCTGGGCATGGGTGCGCAGCCGCCAACACCGGAGTGGGGCACTATGCTCTCCGACGTGTTGCAGTTCGCACAAAGCGCCTGGTGGGTTGTCACCTTCCCGGGTCTGGCAATCCTGCTGACGGTGCTGGCATTTAACCTGATGGGTGATGGCCTGCGTGATGCGCTTGATCCCAAACTGAAGCAGTAAGAGGCACGAGATGGCGTTATTAAATGTAGATAAATTATCGGTGCACTTCGGCGACGAAGGCACCCCGTTTCGCGCCGTGGACCGCATCAGCTACAGCGTCAATCAGGGCGAAGTGGTTGGTATCGTCGGGGAGTCCGGTTCCGGTAAGTCGGTGAGTTCACTGGCAATCATGGGGCTGATTGATTACCCGGGCCGCGTGATGGCGGAAAACCTGCAGTTCAACGGTCAGGACCTGAAGCGCATTTCTGAGAAACAGCGCCGCCAGCTGGTGGGCGCCGAAGTGGCGATGATCTTCCAGGACCCGATGACCAGCCTGAACCCGTGCTACACGGTCGGCTTCCAGATTATGGAAGCGATTAAGGTGCACCAGGGTGGTAACAAGAAAACCCGTCGCCAGCGCGCGATCGACCTGCTGAACCAGGTGGGTATTCCTGACCCGGCATCGCGGCTGGACGTATACCCGCACCAGCTTTCCGGTGGGATGAGCCAGCGCGTGATGATCGCCATGGCGATTGCCTGTCGACCAAAGCTGCTGATTGCGGATGAACCGACAACGGCGCTGGATGTGACCATTCAGGCGCAAATCATCGAGCTGCTGCTGGAGTTGCAGCAGAAAGAGAACATGGCGCTGGTGCTGATTACGCACGATCTGGCGCTGGTGGCCGAAGCCGCACACAAGATCATCGTGATGTATGCCGGCCAGGTGGTTGAGACCGGGAATTCGCACGATATCTTCCGCGCGCCGCGTCATCCGTATACCCAGGCACTGCTGCGCGCGCTGCCGGAGTT
Organism: Enterobacter sp. 50588862; assembly: GCF_001462935.1. Lineage (NCBI taxonomy): Bacteria > Pseudomonadati > Pseudomonadota > Gammaproteobacteria > Enterobacterales > Enterobacteriaceae > Enterobacter > Enterobacter sp. 50588862. The sequence goes on along the minus strand of NZ_LNHM01000026.1, from coordinate 3,422 downwards.
TGCTCAGGACAAAGCGCGTCTGGCGTCGCTGCCGGGCGTGGTTCCGGGCAAATACGACCGTCCGCAGGGCTGTCTGCTTAATCCGCGCTGCCCGTATGCGACGGACAAATGCCGCGTTGAGGAGCCAGAGCTGAATCTGCTGGCCGACGGTCGACAGTCAAAATGCCACTACCCACTCGATGATGCCGGGAGGCCAACACTATGAGTACGCAACAGGCCACCACGCAACAACCGCTGTTGCAGGCCATCGACCTGAAAAAACACTACCCGGTGAAAAAGGGGATTTTTGCCCCTGAGCGCCTGGTGAAAGCGCTGGACGGCGTGTCATTTACCCTCGAACGCGGTAAAACGCTGGCGGTGGTGGGGGAGTCAGGCTGCGGGAAATCGACGCTGGGCCGTCTGCTGACGATGATTGAAGTCCCGACCGGCGGTGAGCTTTATTATCAGGGCCAGGATCTGCTCAAGCACGACCCGCAGGCGCAGAAGCTGCGCCGCCAGAAAATCCAGATTGTGTTCCAGAACCCGTACGGTTCTTTGAACCCGCGTAAAAAAGTGGGACAGATCCTGGAAGAGCCCCTGCTGATTAACAGCAATCTGAGCAAAGAGCAGCGCCGTGAAAAAGCGCTGGCGATGATGGCGAAGGTCGGCCTCAAAACCGAGCATTACGACCGCTACCCGCATATGTTCTCCGGCGGCCAGCGTCAGCGTATCGCTATCGCCCGCGGGCTGATGCTCGATCCGGACGTAGTGATTGCCGATGAGCCGGTTTCGGCGCTCGACGTGTCCGTGCGCGCGCAGGTGCTGAACCTGATGATGGATCTCCAACAGGATCTGGGGCTGTCTTATGTGTTCATCTCTCACGACCTGTCGGTGGTGGAGCATATTGCCGATGAAGTGATGGTGATGTATCTGGGGCGCTGCGTGGAGAAGGGGACCAAAGAGCAGATCTTTAGTAATCCTCGTCATCCGTACACCCAGGCGCTGTTGTCTGCGACGCCGCGTCTGAACCCGGACGATCGTCGCGAGCGCATTAAGCTGACGGGTGAACTGCCAAGTCCGCTGAATCCGCCGCCGGGGTGTGCCTTCAACGCGCGCTGCAGCCGCCGCTTTGGCCCGTGCACCCAGCTTCAGCCGCAGCTGAAGGATTATGGCGGTCAGCTGGTCGCCTGCTTTGCGGTCGATCAGGATGAAAATGGCGAGAAGCCGCACGCATAACGAAAAAAAAACCGGCGCTAAGCCGGTTTTTTATGTCTGCCTGACTATTTTCGCAGGCGAATCTGGTCGACGGCGTGCTTCTCGCTCTTGGTGAGGATCAGGCTCGCACGCTCGCGCGTCGGGAGGATGTTCTCTTTGAGGTTCACGTAGTTGATCTCATTCCACAGCCCCGTTGCTACCTTGATCGCTTCTTCTTCAGAAAGCTGAGCATAGTGGTGGAAATAGGAATCCGGATCGGTGAATGCCCCTTCGCGGAACTTCAGGAAACGGTTGATGTACCAGTTCTGCAGCAGGTCTTCCGGCGCATCAACATAGATAGAGAAATCGACGAAATCCGAAACGAACACATGATGCGGGTCATGAGGATAGTCCATGCCGCTTTGCAGCACGTTCAAACCTTCAAGGATCAGGATATCCGGCTGGACTACCGTTTTATCCCCATCCGGGATGCGGTCGTAAATCAGGTGTGAATAGACCGGCGCCGTGACGTGCGGCACGCCAGATTTCAGGTCAGAGACAAATTTTACCAGACGGTGCATATCATAAGAGAGCGGGAAGCCCTTCTTCTTCATCAACCCGCGTTCTTTTAATACTTCATTTGGATGCAGGAAGCCGTCGGTGGTGATCAACTCAACGCTGCGGTGTTCCGGCCAGCGGCTCAGCAGCGCCTGCAGCACGCGTGCGGTAGTGCTTTTACCCACGGCCACGCTGCCCGCAATACTAATGATATAAGGAATGCGCTGACCATTGGTTCCGAGGAACTGCTCCAGCACCGCCTGACGGCGCAGGTTGGAGCTGATATAGAAGTTAAGCAAGCGAGAGAGGGGGAGATAAATTTCTGCCACCTCTTCCAGGGACAGATCTTCGTTTATCCCTTTTAACCGTGCGATTTCACCTTCAGTCAGCGTCATAGGGACGGAATCACGCAGGGCAGCCCACTGGCTGCGGTTAAAGTGAAGATAAGGCGTCATTAACGTTTGCTCTTTTTTGCTCATAAGCATGCTTCAGTGAGCCAGCGCTATGCTGCCGGGACGTGGCTCATCACACAGTTAATTTTGGACAATGGGCAGGAGGTTAACACCAGATGGCGGGAATAATAAGAAAAAAGATGGAAAGCGCTGCGTTACGCGGAAGCCGTCACGCTACGGTGTATGCGATGTAAATCATGCCTGTATGTTGATTATTTGACCCGGAATGGCTACTTTTACATCGCTTAGCGCTGCGTTCGCATAAAATGTGAGCGAAAGAACGTTTTATGCAAATTTTTAGTTGCATGACCGCGCAGGTATCCATAGAATGCGCGCTACTTGATGCCGACTTAGCTCAGTAGGTAGAGCAACTGACTTGTAATCAGTAGGTCACCAGTTCGATTCCGGTAGTCGGCACCATCAAGTCCGGTGGGGTTCCCGAGCGGCCAAAGGGAGCAGACTGTAAATCTGCCGTCACAGACTTCGAAGGTTCGAATCCTTCCCCCACCACCACTTTCTGGCAGCGTAAATGCCGCCGGAGCTGGTTGGAAAAATTAGCCAGCTCAAACTGAAAAAGAGAGAAATCTCTTTTTTTGTTACAGAAAGAACTGGGTAGCCGAGTTTCAGGATGCGGGCATCGTATAATGGCTATTACCTCAGCCTTCCAAGCTGATGATGCGGGTTCGATTCCCGCTGCCCGCTCCAATACGTGCTGATATGGCTCAGTTGGTAGAGCGCACCCTTGGTAAGGGTGAGGTCCCCAGTTCGACTCTGGGTATCAGCACCACTTCACTTCTCCTTCCCGTTTCTCTCTGTTTCAATTTTACTGTATTCAACAATTCAGGCATTTCGCCTGGTTGATGTGGTGATATCACCGATTTATCCGTGTCTTAGAGGGACAATCGATGTCTAAAGAAAAGTTTGAACGTACAAAACCGCACGTTAACGTCGGTACTATCGGCCACGTTGACCATGGTAAAACAACGCTGACCGCTGCAATCACTACCGTTCTGGCAAAAACCTACGGTGGTTCTGCTCGTGCATTCGACCAGATCGATAACGCACCAGAAGAAAAAGCTCGTGGTATCACCATCAACACCTCTCACGTTGAATACGACACCCCGACTCGCCACTACGCACACGTAGACTGCCCAGGCCACGCCGACTATGTTAAAAACATGATCACCGGTGCTGCGCAGATGGACGGCGCGATCCTGGTTGTTGCTGCGACTGACGGCC
>NZ_LNHM01000025.1:0-213155 GCF_001462935.1 Enterobacter sp. 50588862 | reverse complement strand
AATTTGCCTGGCGGCTTTAGCGCGGTGGTCCCACCTGACCCCATGCCGAACTCAGAAGTGAAACGCCGTAGCGCCGATGGTAGTGTGGGGTCTCCCCATGTGAGAGTAGGGAACTGCCAGGCATCAATCAAGAAGAACCCCGTACCGTAAGGTGCGGGGTTTTTTGCTTTGTGCGCCGGAAAATACCGGGTGGCGGCACCGCCTGACCGTGCCTACAATTGTTAAAACGATTTTAACAATGGTGCCGCTTTGACACGTCCCTTTGATTACCAAAAAGATTTTGCCAACATTAATTTCCGTGACCATGCAGAGCTGTATCAGGTGGGGCGGGGAGAGCAGGGTGTGCTCATGGTGGAACCCTACAAAAGCGAGATCCTTCCGCACTGGCGATACAAAGATGCTGAAGTGGCAGCGCGATCGGCAAAAGAAATTTACGCCCTGTTTGAAGAATATCGTCAGCAAAACGACTTTGTGGGTATGGATATGGCGCGTAAATTCATTCAGATGGGCTATACGCGCGCCAGGCGATACGCCAATCATAAAGGCGGTAAAAAGTACGATGAGAAGCGCCAGGTAAAACCGCTGGATTGCGATCCCGTAAAGGCCGAAGCCGCCGCGGTCTTCAAAAAGTGGTGGGATAAAATTCGTGCAGATGAAGATTATTTGCAGCGAAAAAAGGCGCATCAGCAGAAGTGGGGATAATTACTACGTCCGCTAATAATTCGAGACCTGATCGAGTTCACAAAACGTAATGAAACATATTAGAAACATTTTATTTACCTAACGATTCGTTTTAAATCCGGTTTTACTGTTTGTGGGCAATGGCCCGCAATGTGAGACAGGGGATTTTAAAATGACAGAAACCGTAGCCAGTGCAGATACGGATAACACCAATTTGGCAGGTAAGGATAGCCGTCGTCGGGTTTGGGCAATCGTTGGGGCCTCCTCGGGGAACCTCGTAGAGTGGTTTGACTTTTACGTCTATTCATTCTGTTCACTCTACTTTGCGCATATCTTTTTCCCGTCCGGGAATACCACCACTCAGCTTCTGCAAACCGCAGGCGTTTTTGCCGCCGGGTTCCTGATGCGCCCTATCGGTGGATGGCTGTTCGGCAGGATCGCAGACAGAAAAGGGCGCAAGACCTCCATGCTCATCTCCGTATGCATGATGTGCGTCGGCTCGCTGGTGATTGCCTGCCTGCCCGGATATGACACTATCGGAACATGGGCACCCGCGTTGCTGCTGCTGGCACGTCTGTTCCAGGGGCTGTCGGTCGGTGGGGAATACGGCACCAGTGCGACATACATGAGCGAAGTGGCGGTTGAAGGCCGAAAAGGTTTCTATGCATCATTCCAGTATGTGACCCTCATTGGCGGACAGCTGCTGGCGTTACTGGTTGTGGTGATCCTGCAACAAATCCTTAGCGATGAAGATTTGCACGCCTGGGGCTGGCGCATCCCGTTTGCTATGGGCGCTGCCCTGGCGGTTGTCGCCCTGTGGCTACGCCGTCAGCTTGATGAAACCTCTCAACAGGAGGTCAGGGCGCTGAAAGAGGCGGGCTCGATGAAGGGGCTCTGGCGAAACCGCAAAGCATTTTTGATGGTGTTAGGTTTTACCGCCGCGGGCTCGCTAAGTTTCTATACCTTTACCACCTACATGCAAAAATATCTGGTTAACACCACGGGCATGCATGCAAACGTTGCGAGCGTCGTTATGACGGTGGCGTTACTCGTCTTTATGCTTATCCAGCCGATTGTCGGCGCGCTGTCGGACAAAATAGGTCGCCGCACCTCCATGCTGATCTTTGGCGGCATGCTCACCCTGGGTACCGTTCCGCTTTTGACTGCGCTACAGCAGACAACGTCGCCGTATGCCGCTTTCGCGCTGATCATGGTGGCACTCATTATTATCAGTTTTTACACGGCAATCAGCGGCATTTTGAAAGCGGAAATGTTTCCCGCACAGGTGAGGGCGCTGGGTGTTGGCCTCTCTTATGCGGTCGCGAATGCCCTGTTTGGCGGTTCGGCGGAGTATGTCGCGCTATCGCTTAAGTCGTGGGGCAGTGAAACGACCTTCTTCTGGTATGTCACCGTAATGGGAGCGCTGGCGTTTATTGTCTCGCTGATGCTGCATCGCAAAGGAAAAGGTATCCGCCTTTAATAATGTGCCATCTGCCAGACGGCGTAGCCGGTTGTTGCGCCGGCTACATCCCAGGCGAAATCTTTCCAGCTCCAGCCGCTCCCTGCGGGGCGGCTATCCCATAGTTCTTTTGATGCCCCAAGGCCCACTGAGAACATCAACCCTATCGCCGCGCTACGGTCCCGGCTGTATCCCTGATGCTGCGCGTACTCATTACCGGCTGCAGACAGCATAGCGGAAGCGAGGAAGTGTTGTGCTTTGTCCTGACCGGACCAGCTATCATTGGCCATATGACTGCAGCCAGTCAGAAAGAAAGCGCTCAGTAACAGAGGAATACGCATCAACGGGCTCCATAAAAAAGCCCTGCGGGTAACAGGGCCTGGACATTACAGAATTCGGCTGATAAGTCGGTCAATACGGATACGACGCAAGCGGCGAATCAGCTTGCGAACTTTCACCGGATAATCGGCAATGCTCTGCAGCTCGCGGTAATGATTAACCACCGTGGTGTGCGTGCGAATCAACTCCAGTTCACGCTCACGCTGTGCGGCTAACTCATGCTGCGGGTCATGGATCAGGATCGCGTTTTCCAGATCCAGTCTCCACGCGCGCGGGTTCAGGTTATTACCGGTCAGCAGCATCCACTCATCGTCGACCCACATACCTTTCAGATGGTAACTGTTGTCTTCATCTTTCCACAGACGCACAACCAACTGGTCAGTGTTTACGTAATACTGTAAACGGCTCAGGAAGCGGCGCAGGTTAATTTCATAAAGATAAGGCAGCGCACCGATGATTTTGAACGGCTGATCTTCAGGAATGAAGAAGTCGTTCGCCGTTTTATCCCCGACGATAATTTCCACTTTTTTACCATCGCGCAGCAGCTGAATGATATTACGCACCAGTACGGCAGGAAGGTTAAAGTACGGCGTGCAGATGGTGAGCTTTTGCTCCGCGCACGGCATCAGATGGAAGATCGTTTTATTCAGCAGGCTTGATTTGCCAAGCCCAACCAGCGGAGTAACGGATAACTCTTCGTTGTTTGCGTCGCCCTGAAAATGGTAAACAGCATCGCGGAGCTCCTGGCGGAAGGCGCGAACATCGTTTTTGATTTCCGGGCTCTTAGGGCGCTCGGGATCGTCAAGGCGATTAACGCCACGGCCATGTACCAGGTTTTTATCAACCCAGTTAAACATGATATCGGCCATCTGAGGATTACGGATCAGATGGTAGCGGTCATAGCGATATTTATCGAGCTGATGAAGATAGACATCATTGAGGCTTGCGCCGCTGTAAAGCACGCTGTCATCGATGATGAATCCTTTAAAATGAAGGACGCCGAGCGCTTCGCGGGTATTCACCGGGACGCCATAAACAGGTACATCGACGCCAGGATTTTCCTGCGCCGTGCGGCAATACCAGTCTGCATTGGTGTTTGAAGCGGCCGCGCCAATACGGCCACGCTGGGCGCGATGCCAGTCAACCAGCACGCGAACATCCAGTTCCGGACGCTGACGTTTGGCTTCATAGAGCGCGTTCAGGATCGCACGCCCGCCTTCATCTTGTTCAAGATACAGGGCCACAATGCAAATGCGTCGCGTGGCACTGGCAATCTTTTCCAGAAGCGTCTCCCGAAAATGAGCGGGAGCGTAAAAGAACTCTACATCATCAACTGACTGAGAAATCTTCGGTAGTTGAGCAAGGTGTTGTTGATGTTTATTACGCTTAAATTTTGACAACATCACAGTGCGTTTCTTCTCTGTTCATTGAAGGGTTGTCTGTACCATGCAAACAACATAAGCGGACAATGATACCACCAGTCCCGTCCAAAGTGGGTAACATTTCCAGTAGCTTACTCGGGTTTGTCTGCTGGTGTCAGGCCGAGGGATAAGGCGACAATACCTTCGTCCAGCTGAATATCAACGTCAAATCCGAGTTTTCGCGCCAGGGTCACCATACCGCGATTGTTCGGCATAGTAATGCTATTCAGGCGTAACAATCCGTGATCTCGCGTATAACTGATGAGTTTTTCCAGCAGTCGTCTGCCCAGACCCAGGCCTTTAAGATCGGAGCGCACCAGCACAGCAAATTCCGCGTCAATGTTATCCGGATCGGAAATTGCGCGCGTCACGCCGAGGATCTCATCGCCCCGATCGGAACGTCGAACGGCGACAAACGCCATCTCTCGATCGTAGTCGATCTGGGTCATATTGGCTAAATCATCGTGGGTAAATTCGTTGATTTCGCTAAAGTAGCGATAATAGAGATCTTCTTTCGTAACCTGAGAAATAAAGGCACGCAGCTGCGGTTCATCTTCCGGCAGAATAGGGCGGAACAGGGCGCGTTCCCCATTCTTCATCTCGACCCACTCCTCCAGCTGCAGAGGATACGGACGGATCGCCAGGCGGCTCTCTCTGTCCCCTTCAAATGGCGCGATATCCAGCGTTACGTCCAGCGCCGTAAACTCAGTGCCGGAGGCGAGCAGCGGATGGATATCCAGCCGCTGGATCTCCGCACAATCTACAACCAGGTTAGACACCTGCACCAGGAATTGACTCAACCCGGCAATATCGAGCGGACGCAGGGCGCTGCGGCCACGGATCTTTTTGCTTTTAATCGCCTGAATGATCAGATAGCGCGCCAGATTCATGTTCAGCGGCGGTAGCGCCACCGCGGCCTGTTCCTCTGGACGCCACTCAACGCCGCCTTCCCCCAACATAATGAGCGGGCCGAAGACAGGATCGTGTTCAACCACCACCCGCAGTTCCTGGGCGCCCGCGCGGTGAGCCATGCTTTGCACCAGCAGTCCGTGGATCCGGGCCTGCGGCCAGGCCATTTTGACGCGATCGAAAATGGCATCGGCTGCCTGCTGCACCTCCGTTGCCGTACGCAGGTACAACATGACCCCCTGAACGTCAGACTTATGCGGGATATCGGGGGAACGAAGCTTAAGGGCGACCGGGTAGCCAATCTGTTCGGCTATATGTACGGCCTCAGCGCTGTCGCTGGCGATCCAGGTTGGCAGAGTTTGCATCCCGTAGCTGCCCAGTATGGGCTGCACTTCATGCGTATCAAGCGAGGTCGCGCCTTCTTCAATGGCCTGCTGTAACAGCCGATGAACGTCGACGGTGTTCGCCGTCAGGTTTCCGGGCAAGGCAGGTGTCTCACGCAGCTGTTTCTGGTTGCGGCGATATTCCACCATATGCATAAATGCCGTGATGGTGCCTTCCGGCGTGCGGTAGGTTGGCAGTCCGGCTTCACTGAACAAGCGTCGCGCCTCCTGAGAGGAAAACTCACCGCACCAGTTGGTCAGCAGGGTGACATATTTGCCGCGCGGATGATTTCGTACCGCCTCAATCAGCGCCCGCGCGCTTTCACTGCCCGGCGCGGCCGCGCTGGGGGAGTGGATAATCATCAGCGCATCGAAATCCTGGCTGTCCAGCAAAATGGAGATTGCCCTGATATAGCGATCGCTGCTGGCATCATCGCGCAAATCAAGCGGATTGCCGGGCGTCACGCTTGCCGGAAGCGCCTCTCTGAGGCGTTGCAGCGTCTCTTCACCCAGCGTGGCCAGCTTGCCGTTACGCAGCCAAAGCTCATCCAGCGCCAGCGCGGCAGGGGCCGCGCCATTGCTGACAATCATTAACTTCTCGCCGCGCAGCGGACGCATGTGGCTCAACGTCTCAACGGCGGAAAAAAGCTCGTGTGTATCCTGCACCCGCAGCAACCCCGCGCGCTGAATGGCAGCATCCCAGGCCGGATCCATACCGGAATGAGACTGCAGCAGACGCTGTGCCGCAGGGCTGCGACCGCTTTTGATAACGAGGATCGGTTTATTGCGCGATGCGCTACGCGAAGCGGAAACAAAACGACGGGCGTCGCTCAGGTGCTCAAGATAAAGGAGGATTGCGCTGGTTTTGCTGTCTCGCGCCAGGAAATCCAGCAGTTCGTCAACGTCAATATCCAGGCTGTCGCCCAGAGCAATGAAGTAGGAGAATCCCATTTCACGCTGCTGCGCCCAGTCAAGGATGGTGTTTGAGACCGCAGCCGACTGCGAGATAAACGCCAGCTTGCCTTTACGGATCGGCACCGGGGAGAAGCTGGCGTTCAGCCCCTGCCAGGGCGCGAGCAGACCCAGGCTGTTCGGCCCGAGAATGCGCATCTGATAGCGGCTGGCACAGGCCAGCAGTTCGGGCTGCTGTTCAGGCGGAGACGAGAGAATAATGCAGGTTTTACATCCTTTCTTGCCGAGTGACTCCAGCAGTTCCGGATTGCGTTTGGCGTTTGTACACAGAACGGCGAGATCCGGTACGAAAGGCAGGCTCTCCACGTCCGGCCAGGCAAGCACGCCCTGAACGGCCTTATAAGACGGCGTGACGGGCATAACGGGACCGTTAAATCCTCCGGCCAGCAGGTTGCGCATCATCAGATAGCCTGCACGATCCGGTTTCATTGATGCGCCGATGACGGCAATGGATTTAGGACGGAGTAGCGCTTCTAACCCTCTCTGGCTCATGCAGGCCTCCTGTGAATGCAAGCGACCTGATGATTTTAAACGCTTTCTGTCTCCGTTGCTGTGATGCTGCCCTTATGAACGGTTTTTCCCGCCAGATAGCGCTCCCGGAAGCATGAGAAATGGTTGCTCAGGGCGCCAGCTGCAGCGGTATCTCCTGCTAAATCCAGTAGCGCAATGGCGACTTCGGCAGTGCAGTATTGCCCGTCAGCATGCGCTTCGCGCAGGCGGTAGGCCGAGACGCGGGAAAGATCGACAGAAATAACCGGCAGAGCGTCGAGGTAAGGGCTTTTGCGAAACATTTTCCGCGCTTCGGTCCAGGTACCGTCCAGCATAATAAACAGCGGTGGTTTGCCAGATGGCGGCGCGGTAAGGACCTGACGCTGTTCTCCCGCATAAGATGCCGGGAAAACCACCATCGGCTGGTAGTCCGGGCTTGCCACCTGGTCGAGCAGAGCCTGAGGTGGCTCAGTGCGCGACCACTGAAACGCGGCGGTATCCGGCAGAATATCGGCAATAAGACGCCCCGTATTACTGGGCTTCATCGGCTCGGTATCGAACATGACCAGACAAAAGCGGCTCTCCGCAGTACTTGGGGCCAGCGTCTCGCACAGACACACCTTCAGCGGCAGCAGGCAGCGCTGACAGCGACGTATGCGATTGCCACGAGCAAGAAAGGGGCGAGTCGCGCGCGCAAGGCGTTCGGCGCGTAATTTAAGGACAGCGTTATCAGTCATGGGCGAAATGGAGGAAAAACCCTATTTTCGCAGAGGCGGGAACGGGGCACAAGGTGTGCCCCGGGAATGTTACAGCGATTCGTTTAACCAGCTATCAAAAGGTGCTTTTGGAACCGCACCGTTGAGCATATCGATCACTTCACCATTTTTGAAAATCATGATGGTCGGGATACTGCGAATACGAAAACGTGCGCTTAGCTCGCGTTCGGCCTCGGTATTAACCTTAACGAACCGCATTTTTCCGCTGCGCTCTTCGGCCACATCTTCGAAGATTGGCGCGAAGCTGCGGCACGGACCGCACCATGGCGCCCAGAAATCGACCACCACCGGGAGATCGTCCTTGAGGAGTTTGTCCAGCGTAGCACCCGTCGCGTTAATGACATCGCCATCAAACAATTCATGGCCACAACGTCCGCATTTCGCACCGTCATCCATCCGATCGTCCGGAATGCGGTTTAAAGCCTGACAGTTGGCACATACGGTATTCATAACTAACCTCTGATAGAGCCGTGGGACAGCGGCAGAACGCCGATAATGTTTCTGATATGTTACATATTATCAGTGAGCCTGTATGAAACGACAATGCGTTTTATTCAATGGGAACAATAGTCACAGGCTTTTGTACGAAATTATGGCTATGCGCTGGCACATCGGGTAATCTGCGCGCTTCGCGCAGCGCTGGTGGAGAAAAGCATGAACGACGAAATGAAAAACAAAAGCGGCAAGGTCAAAGTGATGTATGTCCGCAGTGATGATGACTCTGATAAACGCACCCAAAATCCGCGTACCGGAAAAGGTGGCGGGCGTCCAGCGTCCTCTCGTGCAGACGGTGGCCGTCGCCCCGCCCGCGATGACAGAAATAACCGCGGTGATGACCGCAAACGTGATGACCGCAAGCGTGACGATCGCAAGCGCGATGACCGTCCGCGTGATGACTTCTCACGTGATAACGCCTCTCCGTGGCGCACCGTTTCTCGCGCCCCTGGCGATGAGACGCCGGAAAAAGCCGATCACGGCGGTATCAGCGGTAAAAGCTTTATCGACCCGGAAGTGCTGCGTCGTCAGCGCGCGGAAGAGACCCGCGTATATGGCGAGAACGCCTGCCAGGCGCTGTTCCAGAGCCGTCCTGAGTGTATCGTCCGTGCCTGGTTTATCCAGAGCGTGACCCCGCGCTTTAAAGAAGCGCTGCGCTGGATGGCGGCGAACCGCAAAGCCTACCATGTGGTTGATGATGCTGAACTGACAAAAGCGTCCGGTACCGAGCACCACGGCGGCGTCTGCTTCCTGATTAAAAAACGTAACGGCACGACAGTTCAGCAGTGGGTCAGCCAGGCAGATGCCGATGACTGCGTGCTGGCGCTGGAAGACGTGGGCAACCCGCACAACCTGGGCGCAATGATGCGCAGCTGCGCGCATTTTGGCGTGAAGGGCGTGCTGCTGCAGGATGCCGCGCTGCTGGAATCCGGCGCCGCGATCCGTACTGCGGAAGGCGGAGCCGAGCACGTACAGCCGATCACCGGCGACAGCGTTCTGGATGCCCTCGAGCAGTTCCGTAAAGCGGGCTATTCCATCGTGACCACATCCAGCCATGCCGGTACGCCGCTGTTTAAAGCGACGCTGCCGCGCAAGATGGTGCTGGTGTTGGGTCAGGAACGTGATGGTCTGTCTGATGCGGCGCTCTCCAGTTCGGATCTGAGCGTCTCCATCGACGGGACGGGCAATGTGGAAAGTCTGAACGTATCCGTTGCGACCGGCGTGCTGCTGGCCGAGTGGTGGCGTCAGAATAAGGCATAAGCCTCTTATGTGCCGGGCCTGACCCGGTACATTCAAACCCTACTCGCTCTCTGCCGGTAACACAGGCATCCAGTCAATTGGCGTTTCGCCACGTTTTTCCAGCCATTCATTTGCCAGAACAAAATGATTACTGCCAAAGAAACCGCGATGGGCAGAAAGCGGTGACGGGTGCGGTGCCTTCAACACGTGATGACGCTGACGATCGATAATTGCCCCTTTCTTCTGCGCGTGAGAACCCCAGAGTAAAAACACGACCCCTTCACGATGCTCGTTGATAAGGCTGATAACTTTATCGGTAAAAGTTTCCCACCCAAGGCTGGCGTGCGAGTGCGCCTGGCCCGCCCGTACGGTGAGCACCGTGTTCAATAACAGCACGCCCTGGCGCGCCCAGCTTTCCAGATAACCGTGGTTGGGGCGGGTAAACCCGGGCACGGTTCCCTCAAGCTCTTTATACATGTTGAGCAGAGAAGGGGGGATCGCCACGCCTGGGCGTACGGAAAATGCCAACCCGTGCGCCTGCCCAGGGCCGTGATAGGGATCCTGGCCCAGAATGACGACTTTCACATCGCTCAACTCGGTATAGCGAAACGCGTTGAATACATCTTTTTGCGGCGGATAAATCGTTTGCCCGGACTGACGCTCAGCGGCAACGGTACTGAGCGTATTGATAAAATAAGGCTGCTGCTTTTCTTCTGCCAGCACGTCATGCCAGGTTAAAGGTGTCGTCATGTCGCTCTCCTGCGAATCTCAATCTGTCACTAGCTTACCTGTTTAACGCTTGTGAGCAAAATTAGGCGCTGAAATGCGTGCTAAGTCGTTAAATTTATTTTGAAATGATGCAGATTAAGTTGAGCTGATGGAGGTGTGAAATTGATCTAAAGCAATAAATTCAAACCACACACTTTATGTGGTTGGTGTTTTTGTTGATTTAAATCAATAAATCGCCGTGGTGTGAATGATATATATACACACAAGAAACAATGGTTTTACCAATTGGCCGCGTAAGGCCAGCATCAGTTAATGTAGCCTAAGGGAGGCAACACATGATTACAGGTATCCAGATTACCAAAGCGGCAAATGACGATCTGCTCAACTCTTTCTGGCTGCTGGACAGCGAGAAAAATGAAGCGCGCTGTGTGGTTGCGAAAGCGGGTTTTGCTGAAGATGAAATCGTGCCGGTGAATAAACTGGGCGAAATCGAATACCGCGAAATCCCAATGGAAGTGCAGCCGGAAGTGCGCGTTGAAGGGGGTCAGCACCTGAACGTTAACGTGCTGCGCCGCGAAACGCTTATGGATGCCGTTGAGCACCCGGAAAAATACCCACAGCTGACTATCCGCGTGTCTGGTTATGCGGTTCGCTTTAACTCACTGACTCCAGAACAGCAGCGCGACGTTATCGCCCGTACCTTTACTGAAAGCCTGTAAGGCTTCAGCCACGGGGGGGAACAAAAAAGCCGGGGATTACCCCGGCTTTTTCTTACTCTTCAGTCTTCGTTTCCTGCGCGGCAGCGCTTGGCTTACGACGCTTACCAATGTTTTTGGTATCGCGGTGGCGCTGCTTCACGCGCGGCTTCTCTTTTTCTTTCTCTTTTCTCTCAGCACGTTTCGCGAGCGCTTTCTTGGACGGTTTACCCGTCATTTTTTCACTCGGCGCACGTGTGGTTGGGCGCAAGCCATCAATAACGCGCGCTTTCAGCGGCTCGTCAACATAGCGGCCAATTTTCTGCAGCAGCAGGTAGTCATGCGCTTCAACCAGTGAAATTGCAATCCCTTTGCGGCCCGCGCGACCGGTACGGCCAATGCGGTGCAGGTAGGTATCTCCGCTGCGCGGCATATCGAAGTTAATGACATGGCTCACGTCAGGGATGTCGATCCCGCGGGCGGCAACGTCTGTTGCGACCAGCACGTTAACGCGGCCATCGGTCAGGCGCTTAATGCCTTCGGTACGCTTGATCTGCGCCATCTCACCTTCAAGATAGCAGTTGTTGATCCCGGCGTTGCGCAGCATTTCAGCCAGCTCGTGCACGCGCTCGCGCTTACGCACAAACACGATAGTGCGGGTTGCGTCTTCCTGCTTCAGCAGGTGCTTGAGCAGCTCAACCTTATGCTCAAGGTTGTCCGCACGGTAATACCACTGATGGATTTTTTTACGCTCTCGCGTGGATGGCGTCGCAGAGACTTCCACCGGATCTTCCAGCAGACGCTCTGCGAAGTCTTTAATCGCATCCCCTTCAAGGGTGGCAGAGAACAGCATCGTCTGGTTACGCCAGCGCGTTTCACCTGCAATATGCTCGATATCCTGCGCAAAGCCCATGTCCAGCATGCGGTCCGCTTCGTCGAGGATCAGCGTTTCTACCGCGCGGCAGTCGAAGTTCTCTTCTTTAATATACTGCAGCAGGCGGCCCGTCGTCGCGACGACGATGTCCTGGTTTTCGCTGAACACTTCGGCGTGGTTCATATACGCAACGCCGCCGGTGATGGTGGCGATATCCAGATGCGTATTCGCCGCGAGTTCACGCGCGTGATCGGCAACCTGCATGGCCAGCTCGCGCGTAGGCGTCAGGATCAAAATACGCGGCGGGCCAGATTTTTTACGTGGAAAGTCGAGCAGGTGCTGCAACACAGGCAGCAAATAGGCTGCTGTCTTCCCCGTGCCGGTTGGCGCAGAACCGAGCACATCGCGGCCCTCAAGCGCAGGCGGAATGGCCGCTGCCTGAATGGCGGTCGGGCGTGTAAAGCCTTTGCTCTCAAGAGCATTGAGCAGGCTTTCATCGAGTTCAAGTTCGGAAAAAGTCGTTACAGTCATGTTCTACCTCTGTGTGGGGCGCTGATTATAGACGTTACGGCTGTAATCTTCATCTGTTTGTATGGATATCGCTTTGCGGCCACTTCGCTTTCCCCTATGCTACTCCAGTTTCACTTAGAAGGTTGCCCTGACATGTCTCAACTCAAAGCGCAGCTGCGCCGCGATGGTTTTACGTTTAAACAATTTTTTGTCGCTCACGATCGCTGTGCCATGAAAGTCGGTACAGACGGCATTTTACTGGGAGCATGGGCACCTGTCGCAGGTGTTAAGCGTATTCTTGATATCGGTACCGGCAGCGGGCTGGTGGCCTTGATGCTGGCGCAGCGTACTGAAGAGCATGTCACTATTGATGCCGTTGAGCTGGATGCGCAGGCCGCAGGGCAGGCGGGTGAAAACGCGGCCGAGTCACCCTGGGCTGACCGGATAACCGTTAAGTGTGCGGACGTGCTGGCCTGGGCGCCAGAGCAGACGGCGCGTTACGATCTGATTGTCAGCAACCCCCCTTACTACGAGCCCGGCGTGGAGTGCGGTACACCGGAACGTGAACAGGCGCGCTATACCGGTTCACTCGATCACAAAGCGCTGCTCGTCAACGCGGCTGAACTTATCTCAGAAGAGGGCTTTTTCTGCGTGGTGCTGCCAGAAAGTACGGGCAACACGTTTATCGCTACCGCGCAGGAGATCGGCTGGACGTTACGTTTGCGAACTGACATCTCTGATACGGAAGGCCGATTGCCGCACCGCGTGCTGCTGGCGCTTTCGCCAAAAGAGGGTGAGTGTTTTAATGACCGTATGGTGATCCGTGGGCCAGACCAGCGTTATTCCGAAGATTACACGGCTCTGACCCAGGCGTTTTATTTGTTTATGTAAACCTGCGGGGCGAGTATCGACGGGCCGGACTCAGCAAGCCGATCCGGGTAGTCGAGTGTGTAGTGCAAACCGCGGCTCTCTTTACGCATCATCGCGCAGCGAACAATCAGCTCGGCAACCTGCACCAGATTGCGCAGCTCCAGCAGATTATTGGAGACGCGGAAATGGGCATAATATTCATCAATTTCCTGCTGCAGCATCGTAATGCGGCGCAACGCGCGTTCCAGACGTTTCGTGGTGCGCACAATCCCAACGTAGTCCCACATAAACAACCGTAGCTCGTGCCAGTTGTGCTGAATCACTACCAGCTCGTCCGGGTTCTCCACGCGGCTTTCATCCCAGGCCGGTAAACGCTCTGTTTCACGGGCGTAAGGCATGCGCTTCGTGATGTCCTCCGCCGCTGACCAGCCGTACACCAGACATTCAAGCAGCGAGTTAGACGCCATACGGTTCGCGCCGTGTAGCCCGGTATAGCTGACCTCACCAATAGCATACAGACCGTCTACATCAGTGCGTCCGTGATCGTCAACCATCACGCCGCCGCAGGTATAGTGGGCGGCTGGCACAATGGGCACCGGATCGCGTGTTAAATCAATGCCAAGATTGAGCAGCTTTTCGTAAATCATCGGGAAGTGCTGGCGAATGAATTCTGCCGGCTTATGGCTGATATCGAGATACATGCAGTCCACGCCAAGGCGCTTCATTTCGTGGTCGATGGCGCGGGCAACTATATCACGCGGCGCCAGTTCACCGCGGGCGTCAAAGTCCGGCATAAAGCGGGTACCGTCAGGGCGTTTCAGATAAGCCCCTTCGCCGCGCAGGGCTTCCGTCAGCAGGAAATTTCGCGCCTGAGGGTGGAACAAGGCAGTGGGGTGAAACTGATTAAATTCGAGATTCGCCACGCGGCAGCCGGCGCGCCAGGCCATAGCGATACCGTCCCCGGAAGCGATATCCGGATTCGTGGTGTACTGATACACCTTAGAGGCGCCACCTGTAGCCAACACCACAGCCTTCGCCTGACAGGTTTCCACCTTCTCTTTATTACGGTTCCAGACCCACGCTCCCACCACGCGACGCGTGCCGGGCAGGCCTATCTTGTCGGAAATGATCAGATCAACCGCGTTGCTCCGCTCAAGGACCCGGATGTTAGGATGGTTCAGCGCTTTGCTGACCAGCGTGGTTTCCACTTCTTTTCCGGTAGCATCCGCGGCGTGCAGGATGCGGCGGTGGCTATGGCCGCCTTCACGCGTTAAGTGGTAGCTCTCTTCACCGTTGGGCTGAACCTGAGTATCGAATAAAACACCCTGATCGATAAGCCACTGAACGCAATGGCGGGCATTGCTGGCCACAAACTCTGCCGCGTGTGCATCCACGATCCCGGCCCCGGCAATCAGCGTATCTTCCACATGTGATGCAATGCTGTCGGTCTCGTCAAATACCGCGGCAATGCCGCCCTGAGCATAAAATGTGGAGCCTTCACTTATCGGGCCTTTGCTCAGAACGATAACGTTCTGATGTTCAGCCAGGCGCAGCGCCAGAGAGAGACCGGCAGCGCCGCTGCCGATGATCAATACATCACAATGAAGTTCAGGTGTTGTGTTCATGATTGTTGTTTAATTTACTAAACAGTGTTGGGGCAGAATAGCACCTGAATGCGAGATATCGCACGTTTTTTTTAATGAAAGTTGCAATGACTAAACGCACTGACAGGGGTAAACGAAGGGTAAATAAATGAAATTATTTTGCGAAGCAGATCGTTAGCGTCAGATTTTGTGGTGAAATAAAGCCTGTGTTGCGTTACTCTTCTGGCGGGAAAAAGATGTTTCTTGTCAGAAAGTGGTGCGTATCGTGAACAGACTTATAATGAGAGAAAATGAACGGTCTGCGGCGCGATGAACAAAAACAAAGGCGTTACGGAACTTATTGAAGATCAGACACTCTAAGCTGGTGCTTGCTCAAAGTGCGGTAGTTATAGAGTGGCGTTTCGATAACGCGTGGAATTTAGGTTTGGGGAGACATTACCTCGGATGAGCGAGCAGTTAACGGACCAGGTCCTGGTTGAACGGGTCCAGAAGGGAGATCAGAAAGCCTTTAACCTACTGGTGGTGCGCTACCAGCATAAGGTGGCGAGTCTGGTTTCCCGCTATGTACCGTCAGGTGATGTACCTGATGTGGTGCAAGAGTCTTTTATTAAGGCCTATCGCGCGCTGGAATCTTTCCGGGGAGATAGTGCTTTTTATACCTGGCTGTACCGTATTGCTGTCAATACGGCAAAGAATTACCTGGTTGCTCAGGGTCGTCGTCCGCCGTCCAGTGATGTAGACGCTATCGACGCCGAAAACTTCGAAAGTGGCGGTGCGCTGAAAGAAATTTCGAACCCTGAGAACTTAATGTTGTCAGAAGAACTGAGACAAATTGTTTTTCGCACGATCGAGTCACTCCCGGAAGATTTACGCATGGCAATTACGTTACGGGAGCTTGATGGTCTGAGCTATGAAGAGATAGCCGCTATCATGGATTGTCCGGTCGGCACGGTTCGTTCACGAATTTTCCGTGCGCGAGAAGCTATTGATAATAAAGTTCAACCGCTTATCAGGCGTTGACGATAGCGGGATACTGGAAAAGGTATTAGGCATGCAGAAAGAAAAACTTTCCGCTTTAATGGATGGTGAGACGCTGGATAGTGAGCTGCTCAACGAGCTGTCTCATTCTCCCGAAATGCAAGAGACCTGGGAGAGTTACCATCTCATCCGTGACACGCTGCGCGGTGATACCGGAGAGGTTCTCCATTTCGATATCTCAGCCCGCGTGATGGCGGCCATCGAGAATGAGCCTGTTCATCAGACCACTCCGCTGATTCCTGAAGCGCAACCCGCACCGCACCAGTGGCAGAAAATGCCGTTCTGGCAAAAAGTGCGTCCGTGGGCCAGCCAGCTCACCCAAATGGGGGTGGCTGCATGCGTATCGCTTGCAGTTATCGTTGGCGTCCAGCACTATAATACTCAGTCTGAAACTAATCAGCAGCCAGAAGCGCCAGTGTTTAACACACTGCCGATGATGGGCAAAGCCAGCCCGGTAAGTCTGGGCGTACCGGCTGATGCCTCCGCCAGCGGCGGTCAGCAACAGCAGGTTCAGGAGCAGCGCCGTCGCATTAATGCGATGTTGCAGGATTATGAGTTGCAGCGTCGTCTGCACTCTGAACAGCTTCAGTTTGAGCAGGCCCAAACTCAGCAAGCTGCTGTGCAGGTGCCCGGAAACCAAACTTTAGGAACGCAATCGCAGTAATGAAGCAACTTTGGTTCGCCATGTCTCTGATGGCGGGTAGCCTGTTCTTCTCTGCTAACGCCTCGGCTGATGTTTCATCCGGGGCGTTGTTGCAGCAAATGAATCTGGCCAGCCAGTCACTCAATTACGAGTTGGCATTTATCAGCATCAACAAGCAGGGCGTCGAGTCGTTACGCTATCGCCATGCCCGTCTTGATAACCAGCCGCTCGCCCAGCTTTTACAGATGGATGGCCCGCGTCGGGAAGTTGTCCAGCGTGGCAACGAAATCAGCTATTTCGAGCCCGGTCTGGAGCCTTTCACGCTGAATGGCGACTATATCGTTGATTCTCTACCGTCGCTTATCTATACCGACTTCAAACGACTTGCCCCTTACTATGATTTTATTTCGGTAGGGCGTACCCGTATTGCAGACAGGCTGTGTGAAGTGATCCGCGTGGTTGCGCGCGATGGCACACGCTACAGCTATATCGTCTGGATTGATGCGGAAACCAAGCTGCCGATGCGCGTGGATCTGCTCGACCGCGACGGCGAGACGCTTGAACAGTTCCGCGTCATCTCCTTCAGCGTGAACAATCAGGTTGGCAACAGCATGCAGAATCTGGCGAAGGCCAGCCTGCCGCCGCTGCTTTCTGTTCCTGCAGGGGACTCCGCTAATTTCAACTGGGTTCCTTCCTGGATACCGCAAGGCTTTAGCGAAGTGTCCAGCAGCCGTCGTCAGTTGCCCACCATTGATACGCCGGTTGAATCACGCCTCTATTCCGATGGCTTGTTCAGCTTCTCGGTGAATATCAACCGCGCAACGGCAAACAGCGCTGAACAAATGCTTCGTACCGGGCGTCGTACGGTCAGCACCACGGTTCGCGATAACGCAGAAATCACGATTGTGGGGGAATTACCTCCGCAGACGGCGAAGCGCATTTCAGACAGCATTAAATTCAGGGCCGCACAATGATTAAAGAGTGGGCGACCGTCGTCTCGTGGCAGAATGGTATTGCGCTGGTCAGCTGTGATGTTAAAGCCTCATGCAATAGCTGCGCATCCCGAGCCGGTTGTGGCAGTCGCGTGCTGAATAAGTTAGGGCCACAGACATCGCATACGATCTCCGTGCCGAGCGAACAGCCGCTGGTGGCGGGTCAGAAGGTGGAACTGGGCATTATGGAAGGCAGTCTGCTGAGTTCCGCGATGCTGGTCTATCTTTCCCCGCTGGTGGGGCTGTTTGTCATGGGCGGCCTTTTTCAGATGCTGTTTGGTACCGACGTGGCCGCCATGTGCGGTGCTGCTTTGGGTGGCGTAGGGGGATTCTGGCTTGCCAAAGGCATCTCACCGAAGCTCGCCGCGCGCGATGAGTGGCAGCCCGTTATTCTGAGCGTTGCGCTGGCGCCTGACCAACTTCGCGTCGAGACGCTCTCTTCTGAGGCCCGGTGATCCACCGGGCTTTATCATTATTTACATCTCAAAAAAGAAAACGCCATTTCTTCGCGCTATGCTTGGCTCTAAGTGCATTTCCAGGTTGCGGGTATGTAGTGTAGAATGCTGCGTTTTCGCACTGAAAAACGTCAGGCTAAGAACAGCGGCCTCCAGGAATTCGTAAGGCATAATTATTTAACTATATGAAGAACATACGTAACTTTTCGATCATTGCTCACATTGACCACGGTAAGTCGACGCTGTCTGACCGTATTATCCAGATTTGCGGTGGCCTGTCTGATCGTGAAATGGCAGCCCAGGTACTGGACTCCATGGACCTGGAACGCGAACGCGGTATCACCATCAAAGCGCAGAGCGTGACGCTCGACTATAAAGCTTCTGATGGCGAAACCTATCAACTGAACTTTATCGACACCCCAGGCCACGTTGACTTCTCCTATGAAGTATCACGCTCGCTGGCGGCCTGTGAAGGTGCGCTGCTGGTGGTCGATGCCGGGCAGGGTGTTGAAGCCCAGACCCTGGCGAACTGCTACACCGCGATGGAAATGGATCTGGAAGTTGTGCCGGTTCTGAACAAAATCGACCTGCCAGCCGCCGATCCTGAGCGCGTGGCGGAAGAGATTGAAGACATTGTCGGCATTGACGCGACCGACGCCGTACGCTGCTCCGCGAAAACCGGTGTGGGTGTGACCGACGTGCTGGAACGCCTGGTACGTGATATTCCGGCCCCGGAAGGCGACCCGGATGGTCCATTGCAGGCGCTGATCATCGACTCCTGGTTCGATAACTACCTGGGCGTGGTCTCACTGGTGCGTATCAAAAACGGCACCATGCGTAAAGGCGACAAAATCAAGGTTATGAGTACCGGACAGGTCTACAACGCAGACCGTCTGGGTATCTTCACGCCAAAACAGGTTGACCGTACCGAGCTGAAATGCGGCGAGGTGGGCTGGCTGGTCTGCGCGATTAAAGACATCCTCGGCGCGCCAGTGGGCGATACCCTGACCGGCGCGCGTAACCCGGCAGACAAAGCGCTGCCTGGCTTCAAAAAGGTGAAACCGCAGGTTTACGCGGGTCTGTTCCCGGTCAGTTCTGACGATTACGAAAACTTCCGCGATGCGCTCGGCAAGCTGAGCCTGAACGATGCCTCCCTGTTCTATGAGCCAGAAAGTTCAACGGCGCTGGGCTTCGGCTTCCGCTGCGGCTTCCTCGGCCTGCTGCACATGGAGATTATTCAGGAGCGTCTGGAGCGTGAATACGATCTGGATCTGATCACCACCGCACCAACGGTAGTCTACGAAGTAGAAACCACCTCGAAAGAAGTGATCTACGTCGACAGCCCGTCCAAGCTGCCGCCGCTGAACAACATTCACGAGCTGCGCGAGCCTATTGCAGAATGTCACATGCTGCTGCCGCAGGAGTTCCTGGGGAACGTTATTACGCTCTGTATTGAGAAGCGTGGCGTGCAGACTAACATGGTTTACCACGGTAACCAGGTGGCGCTGACCTATGAAATCCCTATGGCGGAAGTGGTACTCGACTTCTTCGACCGTCTGAAGTCTACCTCCCGTGGCTATGCGTCACTGGATTACAACTTCAAACGTTTCCAGGCCTCCAACATGGTGCGCGTGGACGTGCTGATCAACGGCGAGCGTGTGGATGCGCTGGCGCTGATCACCCACAACGACAATGCGCCGTACCGTGGCCGCGAGCTGGTTGAGAAGATGAAAGATCTGATCCCGCGTCAGCAGTTTGACATTGCGATTCAGGCGGCCATCGGTAACCACATCATTGCCCGCTCAACCGTGAAGCAGCTGCGTAAAAACGTTCTGGCGAAGTGCTATGGCGGTGACGTCAGCCGTAAGAAAAAGCTGCTGCAGAAGCAGAAAGAAGGTAAGAAGCGTATGAAGCAGGTCGGTAACGTTGAGCTGCCGCAGGAAGCATTCCTTGCCATTCTTCATGTCGGTAAAGACGGCAAATAACCTTTAAGGAGTTGGCATGGCGAACATGTTTGCCCTGATCCTGGTCATCGCTACGCTGGTGACAGGCCTGCTGTGGTGCCTGGATAAGTTTATCTTCGCCCCAAAACGCCGTGAACGTCAGGCTGCCGCGCAGGCAGCGACTGGCGATGCGCTTGACGCGAAAACCCTGAAGAAAGTTGGCCCGAAACCGGGCTGGCTGGAAACGGGCGCGTCGGTGTTCCCGGTGCTGGCGATTGTGCTGGTGGTACGTTCGTTTATTTATGAGCCGTTCCAGATCCCATCGGGATCAATGATGCCAACGCTGCTGATCGGTGATTTTATTCTGGTTGAGAAGTTTGCCTACGGCATTAAAGATCCGATTTACCAGAAAACGCTGATCGAAACGGGGCATCCGAAACGTGGCGACATCGTGGTGTTTAAATATCCGGACGATCCGCGTCTGGATTACATTAAGCGCGCGGTGGGTCTGCCGGGTGATAAAGTGACCTACGATCCGGTTGCGAAGGAAGTCACCGTTCAGCCGGGCTGCAGCTCCGGTACCGCGTGTGAAAACGCGCTGCCAATCACCTACTCAAACGTTGAGCCAAGTGATTTCGTGCAGACTTTCGCCCGTCGTAACGGCGGTGAAGCGACCAGCGGGTTCTTCCAGGTGCCAAAAGGTGAAACCAAAGAGAACGGCATTCGTCTGGTTGAGCGCAAAGAGACGCTGGGCGATGTCACTCACCGCATTCTGACCGTGCCAATCGCGCAGGACCAGGTGGGGATGTATTACAAACAGCCGGGTCAGCAGCTGGCCAGCTGGATCGTACCGCCGGGACACTACTTCATGATGGGCGATAACCGCGATAACTCCGCGGACAGCCGTTACTGGGGCTTTGTGCCGGAAGCGAATCTGGTGGGTAAAGCAACCGCGATCTGGATGAGTTTTGAGAAGCAGGAAGGCGAGTGGCCGACCGGCGTGCGCCTGAATCGTATTGGCGGAATCCATTAATTCTCAGGAAAAGAACACGTAGCCGCGTTATTTCGCGGCTACGTGAATTATTTCCTCGATAAATCTCTTTGAACTAACGACATCCCCTGTCGTTGTGTATAGAATATTCCCCCGAAGTTTAAGGTTGGCCCTGCAAGGGTGCCACGGCACACGAAACCGCGTTGGTTTTCTCAGGTCGGTTTCGTGTGCTGCATTTTTGACGCATTCATTTATTGGTATCGCATGAACCCCATCGTAATTAATCGGCTTCAACGGAAGCTGGGCTACACTTTTCATCATCAGGAGTTGTTGCAACAGGCATTAACCCATCGCAGTGCCAGCAGCAAACATAATGAGCGTCTCGAGTTTCTGGGTGACTCTATTTTAAGTTTCGTGATTGCGAATGCGCTTTATCATCGTTTCCCGCGCGTGGACGAAGGTGATATGAGCCGCATGCGCGCCACGCTGGTGCGCGGCAACACCCTCGCTGAAATCGCGCGCGAATTTGAACTGGGCGAATGTCTGCGTCTTGGGCCGGGTGAACTGAAAAGCGGCGGCTTCCGTCGTGAATCTATTCTTGCCGATACGGTCGAAGCATTAATTGGTGGCGTGTTCCTGGACAGCGATATCCAGACCGTAGAAAAGCTGATCCTTAACTGGTATCAGACCCGTCTGGACGAAATTAGCCCGGGCGATAAACAAAAAGATCCGAAAACGCGCCTGCAGGAATATTTGCAGGGCCGTCATCTGCCGCTGCCATCCTATCTGGTGGTGCAGGTGCGTGGCGAAGCGCACGATCAGGAATTTACCATCCATTGCCAGGTCAGTGGCCTGAGTGAACCGGTGGTGGGCACAGGTTCAAGCCGCCGTAAGGCTGAACAGGCTGCCGCCGAACAGGCGTTAAAAATGCTGGAGCTGGAATGAGCGAAGAAAAAACCTATTGCGGATTTATTGCCATCGTCGGACGTCCGAACGTCGGCAAATCCACCCTGCTGAATAATCTGCTTGGGCAGAAGATTTCCATCACCTCGCGTAAGGCGCAGACCACGCGTCACCGCATTGTCGGCATCCATACTGAAGGCGCGTATCAGGCAATCTACGTCGATACCCCTGGCCTGCACATGGAAGAGAAGCGTGCCATTAACCGTCTGATGAACAAGGCGGCGAGCAGCTCCATCGGCGACGTAGAGCTGGTGATTTTCGTAGTGGAAGGCACCCGCTGGACGCCGGACGACGAAATGGTACTGAACAAGCTGCGTGACGGCAAAACGCCGGTGATCCTCGCGGTCAACAAAGTTGACAACGTGCAGGAAAAAGCTGACCTGCTGCCGCACCTGCAGTGGCTGGGCAGCCAGATGAACTTCCTGGATATCGTTCCGCTGTCTGCTGAGACCGGCCTGAACGTCGATACCATCGCAGGCATCGTACGTAAGCACTTGCCAGAAGCGATTCACCACTTCCCGGAAGATTACATCACCGATCGCTCTCAGCGCTTTATGGCGTCTGAAATCATCCGTGAAAAGCTGATGCGTTTCCTGGGCGCCGAGCTGCCGTACTCTGTGACGGTGGAGATCGAGCGTTTCCAGAGCAACGAGCGCGGTGGCTACGACATTAACGGCCTGATCCTCGTCGAGCGTGAAGGGCAGAAGAAGATGGTGATCGGCAACAAAGGCGCCAAGATCAAAACCATCGGTATCGAAGCCCGTAAGGACATGCAGGAGATGTTCGAAGCGCCAGTTCATCTGGAACTGTGGGTGAAGGTGAAATCTGGCTGGGCCGATGATGAGCGTGCTCTGCGCAGCCTCGGTTACGGCGAAGATCAGTAACTCAAGACGACGAGTATAATGGAAGGTTGGCAGCGCGCCTTCGTTCTCCATAGTCGTCCCTGGAGCGAAACCAGCCTGATGCTGGACGTCTTCACGGAAGAGTCGGGCCGCGTGCGCCTTGTTGCGAAAGGCGCACGTTCCAAACGTTCTAATCTGAAGGGTGCCCTACAGCCTTTTACGCCGCTGCTGGTTCGCTTTGGCGGGCGAGGGGAAGTCAAAACCTTGCGCAGCGCTGAAGCCGTCTCTCTGGCGCTTCCCCTTTCTGGCATCACGCTCTACAGCGGTCTGTATGTCAACGAGCTCATCTCCCGCGTCCTTGAACATGAGACTCGCTTCTCGGAACTTTTCTTCGATTATCTGCACTGTATCCAGGCACTGGCGGGTGCGACCGGCACGCCCGAACCCGCCCTGCGTCGTTTCGAACTGGCGCTGCTGGGCCACCTCGGGTACGGCGTGGATTTTCTGCACTGCGCAGGCAGCGGTGATGAGGTGGAAGACACCATGACCTACCGCTACCGCGAAGAAAAAGGCTTTATTGCCAGCGTCGTCGTTGATAACAGTACTTTTACCGGACGCCAGCTCAGAGCACTTTATGAACGCGAGTTTCCGGACGCCGACACCCTGCGCGCAGCAAAACGCTTTACCCGGATTGCCCTCAAGCCGTATCTTGGCGGCAAGCCCTTAAAGAGCCGCGAATTATTCAGGCAGTTTATGCCCAAACGTTAGACCACAGCATCAGAAAGAAAACCGAGGATTGTCATGGCTGAATTACTGTTAGGCGTCAACATCGACCACATCGCCACCCTGCGCAACGCGCGCGGTACGGCGTATCCCGATCCGGTTCAGGCAGCGTTTATCGCTGAACAGGCTGGTGCAGACGGCATTACCGTTCACCTGCGTGAAGACCGCCGCCACATTACCGACCGCGACGTGCGCATTCTTCGTCAGACGCTGGACACCCGTATGAATCTGGAGATGGCGGTCACCGAAGAGATGCTGACCATTGCCTGCGAGACCAAACCGCACTTCTGCTGCCTGGTGCCGGAAAAACGCCAGGAAGTGACCACCGAAGGCGGGCTGGACGTGGCGGGGCAGCAGGACAAAATGCGCGATGCCTGCAAGCGCCTGGCGGATGCCGGTATCCTGGTTTCTCTGTTTATCGACGCCGATTTCGCGCAGATTAAAGCTGCAGCCGACGTGGGCGCGCCGTATATCGAAATTCACACCGGCTGCTATGCCGATGCTAAAAACGATGCCGAGCAGGCCAAAGAGCTGGAACGTATCGCCAAAGCGGCCACCTACGCCGCGAGCCTGGGACTGAAGGTTAATGCCGGTCACGGCCTGACCTACCACAACGTGAAGGCCATTGCCGCCCTGCCGGAAATGCACGAGCTGAACATCGGCCACGCCATTATTGGTCGCGCGGTGATGAGCGGCCTGAAAGAGGCGGTTTCAGAGATGAAACGCCTGATGCTGGAAGCGCGTCAGTAATGGCCATTCTGGGCTTAGGCACCGATATCGTCGAAATAGCCCGCATTGAAGCGGTGATTGCCCGGAGCGGCGATCGCCTCGCAAGACGTGTACTGAGCGATAACGAATGGGCCATCTGGGAGGCGCACCAGCAGCCGGTGCGTTTTCTGGCAAAGCGCTTTGCGGTAAAAGAGGCGGCAGCCAAAGCGTTCGGGACCGGCATTCGTAACGGCCTGGCATTTAACCAGTTCGAAGTTTTTAATGATGAGCTGGGCAAACCGAGCCTGCGTCTGTGGGGTGAAGCGCAAAAGCTGGCGGAGAGGCTGGGGGTGAATTATATGCACGTGACGATCGCAGATGAACGCCACTATGCCAGCGCGACGGTGATTATCGAAAGCTAAATTTTGTCCGCGTGGTGCATCAGGACAAATTTATCCCACAGCTGCTCTTCGCTCTCGACGTGTGTCGGATCCTTCAGAATAGTGTTGGGGATCGGGCACACCTTCTGGCAGGTCGGTGTCTCATAGTGGCCGACGCATTCCGTGCAGCGGTCGCTGTTAATCTCGTAAATGCTGTCGCCCATCGAAATCGCCTGGTTCGGGCATTCGGGTTCGCACATATCGCAATTGATGCATTTTTTGGTAATTAACAGCGCCATCAGGAAATTCTCAGAAACAACACAAACTGGGCGGGCATTATACGCGTCAAACCAGTTTCTTTACCAGTTCTTCGCTGTGACGAATGCGCTCAGGCGCGCGCTCCAGATCCTGCTGTACCAGCGCCATAAACAGCAGGTCCGTCAGCATCATTTGTGCGCTGGTGGACGAAATTGCCGCGCTGCGCGTGGCCTGCTCTTCGGCAATGGTATACAAACAGCGCGTTGCCCGCTGCTGCAGCGCATTTGGCGTAAAGCCGGTGATCGCCAGAATTTTGCCGCCGACGCGCAGGGCTTCGTCGGTCGCCATGTTGATCTCGCGGCGCTCGCCGGAGTAGGAGATGGCCAGCAGCAGATCGTCAGGATCCATCGCCTGCACGGTCGCCAGCAGGGCGTGCATATCCTGCTCGACGATGGCGTTAAAACCGATTTTAGTCAGCTTCCAGCCAAAATTACGCGCCACCAGACCGGACGCGCCAATACCGGTCAAAATAATACGCCGCGCCGCCCGCAGCATCGCCACGCTTTCCAGTAATTTCTCTTCGGTATTCACGTCCAGCGTGGCGTGCATGGCCGCCACGTTCTCCTTGATCAGCTTTTCCCCAACCAGACGCATCGGGTCATCGCCGCGGATCTGGTTATGCACCGGCATGGACTGCGGATTCGGGTTACTCACCAGCGCTTCGCTGATTGCCAGCTTAAGAGCGGGAAAACCCTTAAACCCGATCTTCTGGGCAAATTTCACCACGCTTGACTGGCTCACTCCAGCTTCGCTTGCCAGCTGCTGTGAGCTGAGGTGGCGGGCGCGATCGGGCTGAGAAAGCAGAAAATCCGCCAGCTTTTTGTCGCTTTGAGCAAAGCCGGCGTAGCGCTGGCGAATGCGAATTAAACAGTTCATGAGTACTCCCGGCGGAAATGTGATTGTCTGCGCAAAAACGAATTCTGCTCGCCTGAATGAATTTTATATTCCATTATAGTGTGATTATTATGAATTAAAAATTCTTGAGGTACAAAAAATGAATCTTGGCTCACTTGTTTCTGAAACGCGTAACCCGCAAACCATGGATCTGGATGCGCTCTCCACCCTGGAGCTGGTTAACCGCTTTAATCAACAGGATACGCTGGTCGCGCAGGCAGTTAAAGAGACATTGCCAGAGGTGGCGAAAGCGGTCGATGCGGCGGCGGAAGCTCTTAAGGCCGGTGGTCGCATTATCTATATGGGGGCCGGTACCAGCGGGCGTCTCGGGGTGCTGGATGCCTCGGAATGTCCGCCCACCTTTGGCGTTCCGCACGGCCTGGTGGTTGGCCTGATTGCTGGTGGTCCCGGCGCGCTGCTGAAGGCCGTTGAAGGGG
Organism: Enterobacter sp. 50588862; assembly: GCF_001462935.1. Lineage (NCBI taxonomy): Bacteria > Pseudomonadati > Pseudomonadota > Gammaproteobacteria > Enterobacterales > Enterobacteriaceae > Enterobacter > Enterobacter sp. 50588862. Next base: position 187,323 of record NZ_LNHM01000025.1, on the reverse strand, counting down.
CGGAGGACAACAAACAGCTGGGTGAGGATGACCTGAAGGATCTGAACCTGACGGCGAACGATCTGGTGGTCGGCCTGGCGGCATCCGGGCGCACGCCGTACGTCATTGGCGGCCTGGAATACGCCAACCGGACCGGCTGCACGACGGTCGCCATCTCCTGCAACCCCGGCTCGCCGATTGCGCAGGTGGCCGCTATCGCCATCTCTCCGGTCGTTGGGCCGGAAGCGCTCACCGGCTCCACGCGCCTGAAATCCGGGACCGCGCAAAAGCTGGTGCTCAATATGATCTCCACCGGTGCGATGGTGAAGTTCGGCAAGGTCTACCAGAACCTGATGGTCGATATGCAGGCCACCAACGTCAAGCTGGTGGACAGAGCCTGCCGCATGGTGATGGAGGCGACAGGCGCGGGCCGTGAAGAGGCAGAAGCGGTGCTCAGGCAGACCGATCACGACGTAAAACCAGCCATTTTGATGATCTTAAGCGGGCTGGACGCGGCGGCTGCGCGAGCCAGACTTGATGCGCACAACGGCTTCTTACGGGCGGCTTTAGAAAACTAGCAGAGGCGTTTATGGACAAAACAGCAGCGCTCGCCAGCGATATCCTGCAGGGGATAGGCGGGGAGAAAAATATTCAGCGTCTGGAAAACTGCATGACGCGCGTGCGCGTCGAGGTGCATAACGACGACCAGCTTGACGTGCCGGGCCTGAAGAAGCTGTCCGGCGTCAGCGGCTACGTAAAACAGGGGCAGCAACACCAGCTGATCGTCGGGCCGGGCAAGGCGGCGCAGGTTGTCGATGCCATGCGCGCGCTAATGGTCGGCGGTGCAAGCGTGACGGTTGACGACGCTGAACGCACCAAAGCGCAGGCGAAGGCCAAATACAAAGCTCCCATGAGCGATGCGCTGCGACAGCTGGCAAACGTCTTTATCCCGCTGATCCCGGCGTTTATAGCTTCCGGCTTGATCACCGGGATCATCAACATCCTTAAGCGGCCAGATATCGTCGGGGATTTTGCCACGCAGTATCCGAACCTGCTGGGCATTCTCGGGATCTTCGGCAGCGCGGTGTTTGCCATTATGAACATCCTGGTCGGGGTCAATACCGCGAAGGTGTTTGGCGGCTCGCTGGCCATGGGCGGCGTAATGGCAGGGATCTTGTCCAGCCCGCAGCTGGCGCAAATCACGCTGTTTGGCGAGGCGCTCCAGCCTGGTCGCGGCGGGGTGATTGCCGTGCTGCTGGTGGTTATTCTTATGTGCTGGATCGAGAAAAAGCTACGCGCGGTTCTGCCTGGCTCGATTGAGCTTATCCTCAACCCGCTGCTAACCACGTTAATTACCGGTAGCGTCGCGATTGTGGTCCTTCAGCCACTCGGCGGGTGGATCTCTGACGCCATCGCCCACGGCGCGTCTCTGGCTATCGACCGCGGCGGCCTGCTGGTGGGGGCGGTGCTGTCAGGTACCTTCCTGCCGCTGGTGCTGACCGGCCTGCATCAGGGGCTGGTGCCGATCCACGTCGAGCTGGTGCAGGCGCACGGTTATAACGCGCTGCTGCCTATTCTCTCGATGGCGGGCGTCGGGCAGGTGGGGGCAGCGATTGCCGTCCTGATGAAAACCCGCAACGCGCGCCTGAAAAAAGTGATTAAAGGGGCGCTGCCGGTCGGGCTGCTCGGCATTGGCGAGCCGCTGATATTCGGCGTCACGCTGCCGCTGGGTAAACCGTTCCTTGCGGCCTGTCTGGGGGGCGCGGTAGGCGGGGCACTCATCAGCTACTGGAAAGTCGCCACCGTTATCACCTTTGGTCTCTCCGGTTTACCGCTGGCATTAACCATCGTGACCGGAAAAGTCATGCTCTATCTGTTAGGCTATTTAGTAGCGGTGATCGCCGGGTTCCTGTTTACCTGGCTGTTAGGATTCAACGACCCAGAGGAGTAAGGTTTGGCCAATCACGAGCGTCGCGTTGTCTTTTTCGATCTGGATGGAACGCTGCATCAGCAGGATATGTTTGGTACGTTTATGCGCTACCTGCTGCGGCGTCAGCCTCTGAACGCGCTGCTCGTCTTACCGCTCTTACCCCTCATTGGCATCGCGCTGCTGGTAAAAGGCCGGGCGGCGCGCTGGCCGATGAGCCTGCTGCTGTGGGGATGTACGTTTGGCCACAGCGAAGCGCGGCTCAAACAGCTCGAAAAGGAGTTCGCTCTCTGGTTCCGCGGCCACGTTGCCGCGTTTCCCGTGGTGCAGGCGCGCCTGACGAGCTATCTTGACGCCAACGATGCCGATATCTGGCTGATTACCGGCTCCCCGCAGACGCTGGTGGAGCAGGTCTACTTTGATACCCCCTGGCTGCCGCGCGTAAACCTTATCGCCACGCAAATCTCCCGCGGCTACGGCGGCTGGGTCCTGACGATGCGCTGTCTGGGGCATGAAAAAGTGGTCCAGCTGGAAAAACGCATCGGCACGCCGCTGCGTCTTTACAGCGGCTACAGCGACAGCAAGCAGGACAACCCGCTGCTCTATTTTTGCCAGCACCGCTGGCGCGTTACTCCCCTCGGTGAACTTCAGCAACTCGAATAGTCTTATCTGTAAGGGCTGTGTATAATGCCGCCCGCTTTTCGACTGGAGTATCAATCCTTGTCCACCTCAGAACACAATCATGAATACTGGATGCGCCACGCGCTGGCGCTGGCTCAACGGGCCTGGGACGAGGGCGAAGTGCCCGTGGGCGCGGTGCTGGTTCATAACAACCGGGTGATTGGGGAAGGGTGGAACCGTCCTATTGGCCGCCACGATCCTACCGCGCACGCCGAAATTATGGCGCTTCGTCAGGGCGGGCTGGTGCTGCAAAACTATCGTCTGCTTGATACCACCCTGTACGTCACCCTTGAACCCTGCGTGATGTGCTCAGGGGCGATGGTGCACAGCCGAATCGGTACCCTGGTGTTTGGAGCGCGGGATGAAAAAACCGGTGCGGCCGGTTCACTAATGGACGTGCTGGGTCATCCAGGAATGAATCATCAGGTGCAGACTATCGGTGGGGTACTTGCACCAGAGTGTTCGGGGCTATTAAGCGATTTCTTTCGAATGCGCCGTCAGCAGAAAAAGCAACAAAAGGCAGAATTGAAGCTGTCGGATGATTAAGCTCGCCCGGCGCCACAACCGGATAACTTTCCGCCAGCTGTTTTGCCTCTGTTGCCTCTTTCTCTTTCTCCAGCAGATAGCCGACCAGGCTAATCTGATACTTACGTATATTTTCCACGTAGGCGTAGGCTTCATGTCCGCGCGCGTAGCCATACGTCAGCTTGTTGTACCATGGCTTCTGGCTCAGCAGCGGCAGGCGCTGTTTTACGTCTGACCAGCTATCCGGGTTTCCCTTCGTTTTCGCCGTCAGAGCCCGCGCGTCAAGCATGTGCGCGTAGCCCATGTTGTAGGCCGCCAGCGCAAACCAGATCCGTTCCTCATCCGGCACGGTTTCCGGGACTTTAGCCATCATATCCTGCAGGTAGCGCGCCCCGCCGCTGATGCTCTGTTCCGCATCGGTACGGTCGTTAACGCCCAGGCTCAGCGCGGTATTTTTGGTTAACATCATCAGTCCGCGTACGCCCGTTGGCGACGTGGCCTGGGTGTCCCAGTGGGACTCCTGGTACGAGATAGCCGCCAGCAGTTTCCAGTCAATCTCCTGGGCATATTTTTCGAAAAGCGGCTGCAGGTCAGGCAGGACGCTGTCAACCGCGCGCAGGAAGCTGCGGGTGTCAACGTAGTCAAAGTCATCCCCGTGGCCGAGGTACTTCTCCTCAAGTCGCGCCAGCGTGCCGTCTTCATTGATGGTGTTATAAAAATCCAGCATGGCCGCCGAGAGGGTCTGGTCATCGTCCAGATGGGTAAACCAGGTCACCGGCTGTTCGTCCGTCACGTCCAGCGCCACGGCGATTTCAGGATGCACCCGCTGGAACAGGCTGATCGCCACCGAATCGGCGATGGTGTAGGGCAGTTTCTGATCTTTGACCTGCTCCAGCAGCTCCGTTGTGCCGAGTTTAGGGTCAACCGTCCAGCTCAGATCCGGGTATTTTTTCTCCTTTAACTCACGCAGGTCGTCAATCACTACGTGGCCGGGAGCAATCATCAGCTGTTGCGCGTTGATCGAGGCAAGCGTACGCGGGCGCAGGCTCCCGACGCGATAAACCAGTTGCTGGGAAACGGAGTAGTAGGTCGGGCCCGGCTGGTAGTTCTTGCTGCGCTCGCTGTTATAGACCAGCCCGGCAGCGAGGATATCGGCGTTGTTGTTGTCCAGGTCGTCAAACAGCTGGTTGATGTTCTGGCGGACGGTAATTTTAAGCTTCACGCCCAGATAATCGGCAAACTGCTGCGCCAGCTCATAATCCAGACCAATAATTTTGCCGTTGATGTCGCTGTAAATCAGCGGAGAGTTGAGGGTACTGACGCGCAGTTCCCCCCGCTCCTGAATGGCGGCGATACGATTTTCGGCTTTGCCGAACCAGGGGATGGAAGGCCAGAGGGCCACTGCCAGCAGCAACGTTACAATGCCGATGAGCAGATAATTAATCTTTAATTTTTTCAATTAGTTAATTCTCTGCGACGCCGGTTGCCTCAGTCTGCTGTAGCCATGTTAATCATAAGGTTTGTCATTGAATGAGCGGCATTTTGCGTAAACTTGCGCCACTTAGCAACCAATTAGAGAGACAGGTCACATCTATTGTTAAACGCTGAAGTCGATTTTATTTCGACGCAAACGGTTTCGTCGGCGCTCAGGATTCTCTATAATGACGCCCGTTTTCCCCCCTTGCGCACACTGTAAGCGCCCCGGCGCTTCGAAGACGAGAGACTTATGATGGAAATTCTGCGTGGTTCGCCTGCACTGTCTGCCTTCCGTATTACCAAACTGCTGGCACGTTTTCAGGCGGCCGACCTTCCGGTAAGCAATATTTACGCTGAGTATGTCCATTTTGCTGACCTGAATGCCCCCCTGAATGCAGAGGAGCGCGTACAGCTGGAACGCCTGCTCAAGTATGGCCCAAATCTGAGCAGCCATACGCCAACCGGCAAACTGATCCTTGCGACGCCGCGTCCGGGCACCATCTCCCCCTGGTCTTCCAAAGCCACCGACATCGCCCACAACTGTGGCCTGAGCCAGATTAACCGTCTGGAGCGCGGCGTAGCGTACTACGTCGAAGCCTCTACCCTGAGCGACGCGCAGTGGCAGGCGGTTGCGGCTGAATTGCACGACCGCATGATGGAGAGCGTGTTTGCCTCTCTTGATGACGCACAGAAGCTTTTCTCCCATCATCAGCCTGCGCCGGTACAGAGCGTGGACCTGCTGGGGCAGGGCCGTCAGGCGCTGATTGACGCCAACCTGCGTCTCGGCCTGGCGCTGGCAGAAGACGAAATTGACTACCTGCAGGACGCGTTCGTTAAGCTCAACCGCAACCCGAACGACATCGAACTCTACATGTTCGCGCAGGCCAACTCTGAGCACTGCCGCCATAAGATTTTCAATGCCGACTGGATTATCGACGGCGAACAGCAGCCGAAGTCGCTGTTCAAAATGATCAAAAACACCATGGAACAAACCCCTGACCACGTGCTGTCTGCCTATAAAGACAACGCTGCGGTGATGGAAGGTTCCGAGGTGGGCCGCTTCTTCGCCGATCGCGAAGCAGGGCGCTATGACTTCCATCAGGAGCCTGCGCATATTCTGATGAAAGTGGAAACCCACAACCACCCGACGGCCATTTCTCCGTGGCCGGGTGCGGCGACCGGCTCCGGCGGCGAAATCCGTGACGAAGGGGCGACCGGTCGTGGGGCGAAACCCAAAGCGGGTCTGGTCGGTTTCTCCGTCTCCAACCTGCGCATCCCTGGCTTTGAACAGCCGTGGGAAGAAGATTTCGGCAAGCCAGAGCGCATCGTGACCGCGCTGGATATCATGACCGAAGGCCCGCTGGGCGGCGCGGCGTTTAACAACGAATTTGGTCGTCCGGCGCTGAACGGTTACTTCCGTACCTACGAAGAGAAGGTGGACAGCCACAACGGCGAAGAGCTGCGCGGCTACCACAAACCGATCATGCTGGCAGGCGGGATCGGCAACATCCGTGCCGATCACGTGCAGAAAGGCGAGATCGTCGTCGGCGCGAAGCTGATCGTGCTGGGCGGCCCGGCGATGAACATCGGTCTGGGCGGCGGCGCGGCCTCCTCTATGGCCTCCGGCCAGTCTGATGCGGATCTCGACTTCGCGTCCGTGCAGCGTGACAACCCTGAGATGGAGCGTCGCTGCCAGGAAGTGATCGACCGCTGCTGGCAGCTGGGCGATGCCAACCCGATTCTGTTCATCCACGACGTGGGCGCGGGCGGTCTGTCCAACGCCATGCCGGAGCTGGTGAGCGACGGCGGTCGCGGTGGCCGTTTCAACCTGCGCGATATCCTGAGCGATGAGCCGGGCATGAGCCCGCTCGAAATCTGGTGTAACGAATCCCAGGAGCGCTACGTGCTGGCGGTTGCGGCCGACCAGCTGCCGCTGTTTGACGAGCTGTGCCGCCGCGAACGCGCGCCGTATGCCGTCATCGGTGAAGCGACCGAAGAGCAGCACCTGACTCTCAGCGACACCCATTTCGACAACCAGCCTATCGATCTGCCGCTGGACGTGCTGCTCGGTAAAACGCCGAAGATGACCCGCGACGTAACAACCCGTAAAGCGGCGGGCAAAGCGCTGGATCGCCAGGGCATTACCGTGGCGGAAGCGGTCAACCGCGTGCTGCACCTGCCGGCGGTGGCAGAGAAAACCTTCCTGGTGACCATTGGCGACCGTACCGTTACCGGTATGGTGTCGCGCGATCAGATGGTTGGCCCGTGGCAGATCCCGGTGGCGAACTGCGCCGTGACCACCGCGAGCCTCGACAGCTACTACGGCGAAGCGATGGCACTGGGCGAACGCACCCCGGTGGCGCTGCTGGACTTCGCCGCCTCTGCACGACTGGCGGTCGGTGAAGCGCTGACCAATATCGCGGCGACGCAGATTGGCGACATCAAACGTATCAAACTTTCCGCGAACTGGATGGCGGCAGCCGGTCACCCTGGTGAAGACGCTGGCCTGTATGAAGCCGTGAAAGCGGTGGGTGAGGAGCTGTGTCCAGCCCTCGGCCTGACCATTCCGGTGGGCAAAGACTCCATGTCGATGAAAACCCGCTGGCAGGAGGGTAATGAGCAGCGCGAGATGACGTCTCCGCTGTCGCTGGTGATCACCGCGTTTGCCCGCGTGGAAGACGTGCGCCATACCGTTACGCCGCAGCTGGCGACCGAAGATAACGCCCTGCTGTTGATTGATCTGGGTAAGGGCCACAACGCGCTGGGCGCCACCGCACTGGCGCAGGTTTACCGTCAACTTGGCGACAAGCCAGCCGACGTGCGCGACGTGGCGCAGCTAAAAGGCTTCTACGACGCAATTCAGGCGCTGGTGGCACAGCGCAAGCTGCTGGCCTACCACGACCGTTCCGACGGCGGCCTGCTGGTGACCCTGGCAGAGATGGCCTTCACCGGCCACTGCGGCGTTGAAGCGAACATTGCCACGCTTGGCGAAGACCGCCTGGCGGCGCTGTTTAACGAAGAGCTGGGTGCGGTGATTCAGGTTCGCGCCGCAGACCGCGAGGCGGTGGAAGCGATTCTGGCGAAGCACGGTCTGGCAGACTGCGTCCACTATCTCGGGAAAGCCGTTCAGGGCGACCGCTTCGTCATTGAGGCCGACGGTCACGCCGTGTTCAGCGAAAGCCGCTCACGGCTTCGCATGTGGTGGGCAGAAACCACCTGGCAGATGCAGCGCCTGCGCGATAACCCGGAATGCGCCGATCAGGAGCATAACGCGAAAGCGAATGACCAGGATCCTGGCCTGAACGTGAAGCTCTCCTTCGACATCAACGAAGACATCGCTGCGCCGTACATTGCGACCGGCGCGCGTCCGAAAGTGGCGGTGCTGCGCGAGCAGGGCGTTAACTCCCACGTTGAGATGGCGGCAGCCTTCCACCGCGCGGGCTTTGACGCTATCGACGTCCACATGAGCGACCTGCTGGCCGGGCGTACCGGTCTGGAAGATTTCCATGCGCTGGTGGCGTGCGGCGGTTTCTCCTACGGCGACGTGCTGGGCGCAGGCGAAGGCTGGGCGAAGTCCATTCTGTTTAACAGCCGCGTGCGCGACGAGTTCGAGACCTTCTTCCATCGTCCGCAAACCCTGGCGCTGGGCGTGTGCAACGGCTGCCAAATGATGTCTAACCTGCGCGAGCTGATCCCGGGCAGCGAAGCCTGGCCACGCTTTGTGCGCAACCAGTCCGACCGCTTCGAAGCGCGCTTCAGTCTGGTTGAAGTGACTCAGAGCCCGTCTCTGCTGCTGCAGGGGATGGTTGGCTCTCAGATGCCAATCGCCGTTTCCCACGGCGAAGGTCAGGTAGAAGTGCGCGATGCGGCCCATCTGGCGCAGCTCGAGAGCAAAGGCCTGGTGGCGCTGCGCTTTGTCGATAACTTCGGCAAGGTCACGGAAACCTATCCGGCGAACCCGAACGGCTCCGTCAATGGTATTACGGCGGTGACCAGCGAAAGCGGTCGCGCGACCATCATGATGCCGCACCCTGAACGCGTGTTCCGTACCGTGAGCAACTCCTGGCACCCGGAAAACTGGGGCGAGGACAGCCCGTGGATGCGTATCTTCCGCAACGCGCGTAAACAGCTGGGTTAAGATGTAAAGCAGGTACTTTATAGGCCCGGTGAGCGTAGCGCCACCGGGTTTTTTTATGCGTGTCGCAAAATTGCGACAAAGAGGGTATAGGGCTGTCTCCAATTGGAGACACTTAACTTATTGATTTATATATGGCAGGACAGGTTCCCGTTAAGGTGTTGCTTAATAGCGACACTTAGCCTGGAAATCATTCAGCGCACAACAAATAGATTAAAACAATAAAAGATATATATTTCAATGTGTTAATATTTTGTTTTGCATTCTGGCATGGGTGTTGCATAATATTGACCAGTGGCTCATTCACCTTCTTATGTCAGCCCCTTCGGGACGTGCTACATAAACTTCGAATGACGCACAAAAAGGTGCCTGCCGTCCAACTACTGATCATAGCGATGCTTTATCAGGCCAGGGCGAAACGTCGAGTTAGGCACCGCCTTATTCCATAACAAAGCCGGGTTTTTACCCGGCTTTGTTGTATCTGAAGGGCAGACTCAGTTACGCTCTCCGTAAACCCCCATGAAGAGAGTAATGCGTTGAAACGCTGGCCCGTTTTTCCCCGCTCCCTGCGACAGCTCGTGATGATGGCCTTTCTGCTGATCCTGCTGCCGCTGCTGATCCTCGCCTGGCAGGCATGGCAGAGCCTCAACGCGCTGAGTGCCCAGGCGGCGCTGACGAACCGCACCACGCTTATCGATGCCAGACGCAGTGAAGCGATGACCAACGCCGCGCTGGAGATGGAGCGTAGCTATCGTCAGTACTGCGTGCTCGACGATCGGACGCTGGAGAAGGTGTACCAGAGCCAGCGCAAGCGCTACAGCGAAATGCTGGATGCCCACGCGGGCGTGCTGCCGGACGACAGGCTGTATCAGGCGTTACGTCAGGATCTGAACGATCTCGCGCAGCTGCAGTGCCAGAACAGCGGCCCGGATGCGGCTGCCGCCGCGCGCCTTGAGGCATTCGCCGCCGCCAATACCGAAATGGTGCAGTCAACGCGCACGGTCATTTTCTCTCGCGGCCAGCAGCTGCAGCAGGAGATTGCCGAGCGCGGCCAGTTCTTCGGCTGGCAGGCGCTGGTGCTGTTCCTGGTGAGCCTCGGGCTGGTGCTGCTCTTTACCCGCATGATCATCGGCCCGGTAAAGGGTATTCAGCGTATGATCAACCGCCTGGGGGAGGGGAAATCGCTCGGGGATACGGTTGCCTTTAAAGGCCCGCGCGAGCTGCGATCCGTCGGTCAGCGCATTATCTGGCTATCCGAGCGCCTGGCGTGGCTGGAATCCCAGCGTCATCAGTTCCTGCGCCATATTTCCCATGAGCTGAAAACCCCACTGGCCAGCATGCGTGAAGGAACGGAACTGCTGGCGGACGAGGTGGCAGGGCCGCTTACGCCGGAGCAGAAAGAGATTGTCGAAATTCTAGACGCCAGCAGCCGCAACCTGCAAAAGCTGATCGAGCAGCTTCTGGATTACAACCGCAAGCTGGCTGACGGGACGGTGGTACTGGAAGAGGTGGAGATTGAGCCACTGGTGGATATGGTGATCTCCGCCCATAGCTTGCCGGCAAGAGCTAAAATGATGCATACCGGGGTGGAGCTGAAGGCGCCGACCTGCCTGGCTGAACCCATGCTATTAATGAGCGTTCTGGATAATCTTTACTCCAATGCGGTGCACTATGGTACTGAATCCGGTAACATTTATATCCGAAGTTATACGAAGGGCTCCCGGGTGTTTATTGACGTCGCAAACACCGGCACCCCGATCCCCGATGACGAAAAAACCATGATCTTCGAACCCTTTTTCCAGGGGAGTCATCAGCGGAAAGGCGCGGTAAAAGGAAGCGGTCTGGGATTAAGCATTGCCCGGGACTGCATACGACGCATGCAGGGTGAGCTAAACATTGCCACGGACGAACGTTCAGATGTTTGCTTCCGTATTGAACTGCCCCTGAGCCGGAAAAATTAATAAAATGAATCTATATCTGGTGAGTATGTCACACGTCTTTTTCCGCGCCATACGCGCGGTGTTTTCCAGCAAAGCGGGTCGCCTGAGTCTACCCTGTTTAGTTCTGGCGGGGTGCGTTTCCCATGCGCCGCAAAGTGCGATAAGCGGTAAACAGGAAGACAAATGGCCCGATAACCAGCTGGCGGATTTCCTCTCTACCCGCTGTGAGGATATCTGGAATCTGTCAGGGCATGATGTCGAAAATAACCCGCTGTTCTGGCTGCGCGGAATAGACTGCGCCCAGCGGCTTGCGCCGGTAGACGCCCGCATGAAGGCGGCGATGCTGGATGAAGACACCTGGCAGGACGCTTTCAAGCGTGGGATTTTACTGGCCGATGCGAAAATTACCCCCGTTGAACGTCGGGCCAACGTGACCCGTCTGGACACGTTTGTGATCAATCTTCCCGCACAGGTGCGCCCGGTATACCAGCTCTGGCGGGATGGGCAGACGTTACAGCTGCAGCTGTCTGAAGAGCGCTCCCGCTACAGCAAGTTACAGCAGTCAACCGACAGCGAGCTGGATACGCTGCGCCAACAGCAACAGCATTTACGTACTCAGCTGGATACCACGACGCGAAAGCTGGAAAACCTGACCGATATCGAAAGACAGCTCTCGTCGCGTAAATATCAGCCCGGTAGTTCATCTGCTGCACCGGACAGCGATATGCCGAAACAAGAGGATGTGAAGCATGACGAGCCGTAAACCAGCCCATCTCTTACTGGTGGATGACGATCCCGGCCTGTTAAAGCTGCTGGGGATGCGTCTGGTGAGTGAAGGCTACACCGTGGTGACCGCGGAAAGCGGGCAGGAGGGGCTTAAAGTCCTCAGCCGCGAAAAGATTGACCTGGTGATCAGCGACCTGCGGATGGACGAAATGGATGGCATGCAGCTGTTCGCCGAAATCCAGAAGCAGCAGCCTGGCATGCCGGTCATTATCCTGACGGCGCACGGGTCAATCCCGGATGCCGTCGCCGCAACCCAGCAGGGCGTGTTCAGCTTCCTCACCAAGCCGGTAGATAAAGACGCGCTCTACAAAGCTATCGACAGTGCGCTGGAGCACGCCGCGCCCTCCGGAGACGACGCATGGCGTGAATCTATCGTCACCCGCAGCCCGATAATGCTGCGTCTGCTTGAGCAGGCGCGAATGGTCGCACAGTCAGACGTCAGCGTGTTGATTAACGGCCAGAGCGGAACCGGGAAAGAGATCCTGGCGCAGGCGATCCACAACGCCAGCCCGCGCAGTAAAAATGCCTTTATCGCCATTAACTGCGGTGCCCTGCCAGAGCAGCTTCTTGAGTCTGAACTTTTTGGCCATGCCCGCGGCGCATTTACCGGCGCGGTAAGCAGCCGGGAAGGGCTGTTCCAGGCCGCGGAAGGCGGCACGCTGTTCCTCGACGAAATTGGCGACATGCCTGCGCCGCTGCAGGTCAAACTGTTGCGCGTACTTCAGGAGCGCAAAGTGCGCCCGTTGGGCAGCAACCGCGATATTGATATTAACGTGCGAATCATTTCCGCCACCCACCGCGACTTGCCCAAAGTGATGGCCCGCAACGAGTTCCGTGAAGATCTCTACTACCGTCTGAACGTGGTGAACCTGAAGATCCCGGCGCTGGCGGAGCGTGCGGAAGATATTCCGCTGCTGGCGAATCACCTCCTGCGCCAGGCGGCAGATCGGCATAAACCGTTCGTGCGCGCCTTTTCGACTGATGCGATGAAACGGCTGATGGCCGCCAGCTGGCCGGGTAACGTGCGCCAGCTGGTGAACGTGATTGAGCAGTGCGTGGCGCTGACGTCCTCGCCCGTTATCAGCGACGCGCTGGTTGAACAGGCGCTGGAAGGGGAGAACACGGCCTTGCCGACGTTTGCGGAAGCGCGTAACCAGTTCGAGCTGAACTATCTGCGCAAGCTGCTGCAGATCACCAAAGGCAACGTGACCCACGCGGCGCGGATGGCCGGACGCAACCGCACCGAGTTCTATAAGCTGCTCTCACGCCACGAGCTGGAAGCAAACGATTTTAAAGAGTAATGCCGTATGGTACTGTGAGCAATCGATTACGAGGCAGCTTACAGGCAAGAGTTTAAGGACCCACCATGAAAAAGATTGATGCGATTATTAAACCTTTCAAACTGGATGATGTACGTGAAGCGCTGGCGGAAGTAGGCATCACCGGGATGACCGTGACGGAAGTGAAAGGTTTTGGTCGTCAGAAGGGCCACACCGAGCTTTATCGTGGCGCAGAGTACATGGTCGACTTTCTGCCGAAAGTGAAAATTGAAATCGTGGTCAGCGACGATATCGTCGATACCTGCGTGGATACCATTATCCGCACGGCGCAGACGGGCAAAATTGGCGACGGGAAAATCTTCGTCTTTGACGTGGCGCGCGTGATCCGTATCCGTACCGGCGAAGAAGACGACGCCGCGATTTAACCATTTGCCACCCGGCGAAAAAAAAGCCCCTCAAACGAGGGGCTTTTTGCGTTACAGCACCTTATGCGGCCCGAAACATTCGTAATGAATGTTGTCTTTATTCACGCCCAGCTCAACCAGCTGCTTCGCGGCATACTGCATAAACGCCACGGGTCCACAGACGTAGAACTGCATTTCCGGCGCGCTAAACGCCCCTTCCATCTGGCTTAAATTCATCAGTCCTTCGCTGTCAAAGCGTGCGGCAGTGCGGTCTGCCTCCGTCGGCAGGCGATACCAGGTATGCGCGGTGAAACGCGGCAGGGTCGCTCCCAGCGCTTTCACTTCATCCGCAAAGGCGTGCACGTCGCCGTTCTCCGCTGCGTGGAACCAGTTAACCTGCGCGCTGTGGTTGGCTTTCGCCAGCGTATCCAGCATCGCCAGCATTGGCGTTTGGCCTACGCCCGCGGAGATCAGCGTGACCGGGGTATTGGTTTCAATGGCCATAAAGAAGTCGCCCGCCGGCGCGGCCAGATGAACCACGTCGCCCACGCTCGCTTCGTTATGCAGCCAGTTGGATACCTGACCGCCGTCCTCGCGCTTCACCGCAATGCGGTAGCCTTTACCGTTTGGTTTGCGGGTCAGAGAGTACTGGCGGATCTCCTGGTGCGGGAAGCCTTCAGGCTTCAGCCATACGCCCAGATACTGGCCCGGCTGGTAATCGGCCACCGGCTGGCCGTCAACCGGCTCAAATTCAAAACTGGTGATAAGCGCGCTGCGCGGCGTTTTCTCGACGATACGGAAGGCGCGCGTTCCTTCCCAGCCGCCGTTCTTGCTGGCGTTTTCGCTGTAGATCTGCGCTTCACGGTTGATAAACACGTTTGCCAGCACGCCGTAGGCTTTACCCCAGGCGTCCAGCACCTCCTGGCCCGGGCTGAACATTTCGTCCAGCGTTGCCAGCAGGTGAGTGCCGACGATGTTGTACTGCTCGGGTTGGATCTGGAAGCTGGTGTGCTTCTGCGCGATTTTTTCCACCGCAGGCAGCAACGCCGCCAGGTTTTCGATATTGCTGGCGTAGGCCGCGATGGCGTTGAAAAGCGCTTCACGCTGATCGCCGTTACGCTGGTTGCTCATATTGAAAATCTCTTTGAGCTCCGGATTGTGCGTGAACATGCGATCGTAGAAATGGGCGGTAAGTTTAGGGCCGGTTTCCACCAGCAGGGGAATGGTGGCTTTAACGGTAGCGATGGTTTGAGCGTCGAGCATGGCAGCTTCCTTCTGATATTACCTAATGATGTATTTTAAATGCATCTTATAAAAAATACCCATGCTTTGTAAATGGTTCTTTGCAAGATGAAAAATACGCATCACAAACCTGAAAAGAAATCCGCTGGAAATAGTGAGATCTTTATTCCTCAAACCCTTGCGTGGCGTGAAGGAAAACGTTTGCGTAAAATCGTTTGTCAAGACCTGTTATCACAGAACTATTCAGTTATACTGTTGCCCGTCGTCCAACAGGACTGCCTTTTCAGGCCAAAATTTACTTGTTAGCTGAGTCAGGAGATGCGGATGTTAAAGCGTGAAATGAACATTGCCGATTATGATGCCGAACTGTGGCAGGCTATGGAGCAGGAAAAAGTACGTCAGGAAGAGCACATCGAACTGATCGCCTCCGAAAACTACACCAGCCCGCGCGTGATGCAGGCGCAGGGCTCTCAGCTGACCAACAAATACGCTGAAGGTTACCCGGGCAAGCGCTACTACGGCGGTTGCGAATACGTTGATATCGTCGAGCAGCTGGCGATCGACCGTGCGAAAGCACTCTTCGGCGCTGACTACGCGAACGTTCAGCCGCACTCCGGCTCTCAGGCTAACTTCGCTGTTTACACCGCGCTGCTGCAGCCGGGCGATACCGTTCTGGGTATGAACCTGGCGCAGGGCGGCCACCTGACTCACGGCTCCCCGGTTAACTTCTCCGGCAAACTGTACAACATCATTCCTTACGGTATTGATGAGTCCGGTAAAATTGACTACGAAGACATGGCTAAGCAGGCTAAAGAGCACAAGCCGAAGATGATCATCGGTGGCTTCTCTGCTTACTCCGGTATCGTTGACTGGGCAAAAATGCGTGAAATCGCAGACAGCATCGGCGCGTACCTGTTCGTTGACATGGCGCACGTTGCGGGCCTTATCGCCGCAGGCGTTTACCCGAACCCGGTTCCTCACGCTCACGTTGTGACCACCACTACTCACAAAACCCTGGCGGGTCCACGCGGTGGCCTGATCCTGGCGAAAGGCGGTGACGAAGAGCTGTACAAAAAACTGAACTCTGCTGTGTTCCCAAGCGCGCAGGGCGGCCCGCTGATGCACGTTATCGCCGCAAAAGCGGTCGCGCTGAAAGAAGCGATGGAGCCAGAGTTCAAGGTGTATCAGCAGCAGGTTGCTAAGAACGCCAAAGCGATGGTGGAAGTGTTCCTGAACCGTGGCTACAAAGTGGTATCCGGCGGGACTGAAAACCACCTGTTCCTGCTGGACCTGGTTGATAAGAACCTGACCGGTAAAGAAGCTGACGCTGCCCTGGGCCGCGCCAACATCACCGTGAACAAAAACAGCGTGCCAAACGATCCGAAGAGCCCGTTCGTGACCTCCGGTATCCGTATCGGTTCTCCGGCCGTGACGCGTCGCGGCTTTAAAGAAGCGGAAGTGAAAGAGCTGGCTGGCTGGATGTGTGACGTTCTGGACAACATCAATGACGAAGCGGTTATCGAGCGCGTCAAAGGTAAAGTTCTGGATATCTGCGCACGCTTCCCGGTATACGCATAATTCCTCTGCTTTGCAGAAATAAAAAAGGCCGCGCTTGCGGCCTTTTTTTATGGCTTAACGTCGGTCCAGGGAAATGGCCCCCGGTCCCACAATCGCCAGCAAAATAAACGCGCCAGCAATACTGACGTTCTTGTAGAAATTAATCATATTCGGCACAACCGCATCTCCGGTCATATCCCAGTAGTGGTGACCGATAATCGCCGTGCCCAGCGTATAGAAGACAAAGAGCACCGCGAGGGGGCGGGTGAAAAAGCCGAGCACGATCAGGATAGCGGCGGGAACCTCCATTACTACGGCGATAATGGCCGCCAGCATCGGCATGGGGGCGCCGAGCGACGTCATATACTGAACGGTGCCGCTAAAACCCGTCAGCTTGGGATAGCCAAAAATAATAAACAGGACAACGATGGCAATTCGGGCAATCAATAGCAGGAAGGAGCGTGAGGAGCCGAAATCGAAATAACGTAAGCTGTTCATGGCAAACGACCTCTTCAGGCGATGTCTTTTAAACGTAATACAATTTTGCCGCTCACGCCATACGCCGACCGGCTGTCCATGACGTTAATTTATCGTTAATTTATAGCGCGCTAACGACTTGCTAAAGTGCAGGATAAACGCCAGACTATCGCCTCCATTTCGGGAGGGATTCATGGTCTTGCATTCCACGCGCTGGCTGGCGCTCAGCTACTTCACCTACTTCTTTAGCTACGGTATTTTTCTGCCTTTCTGGAGCGTCTGGCTTAAGGGAATTGGTTTGACGCCAGAAACCATTGGCATCCTGCTGGGCGCGGGGCTGGTGGCGCGTTTCCTCGGAAGCCTGCTGATTGCCCCCCGCGTCAGCGATCCCTCCTTATTGATTAAAGCGGTGCGCATTCTGGCCCTGCTGACGCTGGTCTTCGCGGCCTGCTTCTGGGTCAGCCACCAGTTTGCCTGGCTGATGGTGGTGATGGTTGGCTTTAATCTGTTCTTCTCCCCGCTGGTGCCGCTGACGGATGCGCTGGCGAACACCTGGCAAAAGCAGATCACCATGGATTATGGCCGTGTGCGCCTCTGGGGATCGATTGCCTTCGTGATCGGCTCTGCGCTGGTGGGGAAACTGGTCAGCCTTTACGACTACCGCGCGATTCTGGCGCTGCTGAGTATCGGTATTGCCTCGATGCTGCTGGGCATGCTGCTGCGCCCGTCGGTGATGCCGCAAGGGGAGAGTCGCCATCAGGAGAGCGCCGGCTGGCCCGCCTGGCGGAGCCTGGTGGCCCAGAGCTGGCGTTTTCTGGCGTGCGTCTGTCTGCTTCAGGGGGCGCATGCGGCGTACTATGGCTTCAGCGCCATCTACTGGCAGGGGGCGGGCTACTCGGCCTCAGCGGTCGGTTACCTGTGGTCGCTGGGGGTGGTGGCAGAAGTCATTATTTTCGCCCTCAGCAAAAAGCTGTTCCGCCGCTTCGGCGCGCGCGATCTGCTGCTGCTTTCCGCGGTCTGCGGCGTGGCGCGCTGGGGGATTATGGGCTGGACGACCGAACTGCCGTGGCTGATTATGGCGCAGATCCTTCACTGCGGCACCTTCACCGTGTGCCACCTGGCGGCGATGCGCTATATCGCGGCGCGCGAGGGCGGGGACGTGATCCGTCTGCAGGCGGTCTACTCTGCGGTGGCGATGGGCGGCAGCATTGCGGTGATGACGGTCTTTGCGGGCTTTCTGTATCAGCATCTGGGACACGGCGTGTTCTGGGTCATGGCGCTGGTGGCGCTCCCGGCGATGTTTGTTCGACCGAAAGTGGCCGCGCGCGCCTGATTACGATTCCAGCATGGCGCGAATATGTTCCTGCTGCTGCGCGTTAAGCGATTCAACCGCGTGGATCAGCGGCGGCGAGAACAGCGGCAGCACGGTAGGATAGGGGGTGACAACCAGCGCGGCTTCGCGCGGTGCCCCCTCTTTCTGGAACGCCTGCAGCGTCAGATAGCGAATGTTGAGCGGCAGCAGGGTTAATTCGCGCAGCTGCTGTTCAATCACCTCCTCACAGGATTTATCCTCCCCGGTCAGCAGCACTACCTGTTTTTCATGCAGATCGGTCTCCTGCATCAGCCAGGCGCCGAAAATAACCGCTACCAGCGCCATCTCTTCATCGGAGAACCGCAGCCCAAATTCGGCTTCCAGCTCAAAGAGTGCCTCTTTCGTGGTGCGTAACAGCCGGGGATAGAGACGGTGAATTTCCTCAGGCAGGCTATTGTCGATGCCGATCTCAAACAGCGAGCGGTCCAGCGCCTGAGCCAGATGGATATACAGCTGATCGGTCAGCCCCTGCTCATCGCTGAAGTTCATCCCGGTCTGGGAGCGGAAACGGGCCACCATGCGCACAATGGCGCGGCGGAGGCGCTGATCCTGCTGGTGTTTATCAAGCACCGGATCGGGCGTGCGGAGCATCATAAACAGCAGCGCCAGAAACAGCTGCTCGTCCACGTGCGCGCCCTGCGGCACGCGCCGCTTCCAGTGACGAACAATCTCCTGCGCCGTAAAATACTCTCCCCGCGACTGGGTCCAGCTGCGCTGCGCGTGGGAAAACTGCGGCGTATTCCCTAAGTGGTGCTGGATGAGGCAGTATTGCAAGTAGAGCTGTAAGAACTGGACGTCCCGGCATTCAAACTGACGCTGCAGCTTGCGTGAGCAGAAGCCGATCAGCGCCCGCAGATTAGCATCGTCGTAGAGCGGCCGCGCGATGCCGTGCTGTTTAAGCGCAGTTTTTAAGGCTGGGGTAAACTGGTGCGAGACAAACTGCGGACAAAGGCGGAGCGCCCTGCGCAGCCAGTGCAGCAGACATAAACGCTGATTCAGGGCAGTGCCTTCAATTCGGTAGCTACCGTCATGGTGCGTGACGATATCCAGCCGGTGATAGCGCTGGATTTCATCGCGCGTCTCGGCTATATCTTGCCGTGCCATGACCTCGTCCACGCCGTTGGCAGCGATTATGCTCTGTGCGGTGACGGCAGCATCGGGCAGGTAAAGCATCAAAAGCACCTGGCAGCGGCGCTGCGAACTGGAAAGCACAGATGGAATTTCAAGCGTCGTCATCATCTGTCGGGTATCCAGTGTGAATGTTTGATAAGAATAGCTAAAGGATGGGCGCTGAAAAGCGCGCCGGCAGGCCTTTCAGTCAGGATTGCTGGGGAACATCACAGAATTTTTGACGTGAGGAATTGATGCAGACAGTTAAACAAAATGCGATGGCGTTATTTTTGGCGGTTATCACCTTTACCGCCAGCGCACATCCTCACAGTTTTATCAGCCTGAAAACCGAGCTGGTCACCGACGGCACGCAGCTGAGCGGCCTGAAAATGCGCTGGACGATGGATGAAATCACCTCGGCGGATCTGCTTTATGATGCGGGTAACGCGAAGCCCGGCGACGAAATCTGGAAAAAGCTGGCGGCAGAAGTGATGGCCAACGTGCTCGGGCAGCACTACTTCACCGAGTTCTGGCATAACGGACAAAAGGTGAAGTTCCTCGATCGCCCGACAGAATACGGCATGTCCCGCGACGGACATCAGGCGGTGCTGACGTTCGTGCTTCCACTGGCGCATCCGCAGCCGCTGGCAGGACAAACCTATACGTTTTCTACCTTTGATCCAACGTACTACGTCGATATGAGCTACGCCGAGGACAGCGACGTGCAGCTTCCTGCGTCGTTGCAAAAAACCTGCAACATTACGGTTCACACCCCGAAGCCCAGCGAAGAGACGCTGAATTTTGCTGTCTCTCTTGATAAAGAGGATGCCCCACCGGAGGACATGGAACTGGGTAAACAGTTTGCGCAGAAGGTAACGTTACAATGTCAGTGATATCCTCTCCGGTACGAAAGCCGCGCCGCTGGCTGCACCTCTGGCCGCTGGCGCTTTTTCTACTGCTCGCCGTTTGCGGTTCGCTCTGGCTGTGGCAGGCCTGGCCGCAGGTGATGATGAAAAGCATCATCTGGCAGCGTGAGGTCAACCAGCAGATGAGCGGGCTGCTGAAGGCGGTGGCGGAGAACCCGACCAAAGCGGGCGGTTCTCTGCTGGCGTTCAGCTTTATCTATGGCGTGCTGCACGCGCTGGGGCCGGGGCACGGCAAAATCGTCATCACCACCTGGCTTGCCACCCATCCGTCGAAGCTGAAATCAAGCATTGGCCTGACGCTGGCCTCTTCGCTGCTTCAGGGGGGCGTGGCGATTGCGCTGGTGGTGGTTGTGCTTTCGCTATTACAGCTTCCCGCGCGCAAGCTGCACCTGAGCAGCTTCTGGCTGGAGAAGGGCAGCTATGCGCTGGTCGGCGTGCTGGGGCTGATCCTCTGCTGGCGGGCACTGAAAAAGCTGCGCGCGCTGCTGCAAAAGCCCAAATTCAAAACCTTTACGCCGCACCACGTTCATGATGAACACTGCGGCTGCGGGCATCAGCATCTGCCGACGCAGGAACAATTACAGAGCGGTGACGACTGGCGCGCGCGGCTGATGATAGTTCTCTCTATGGGGATGCGCCCGTGCTCGGGGGCAATCATGGTGCTGCTGTTCAGTAAAGTGATTGGGGTGTTCGGCTGGGGCATGCTCTCGGCGCTGGCGATGGCGGCAGGAACCTCTCTCACCATTTCGTCTTTGGCGTTGCTGGTTCACAGCTTCCGTCAGCTTGCGGTAAAACTCAGCGGCAATAAAACGCCGGTACTGTGGCGGCAGGTAGGATGGACAACGCTCGCGCTGGCGGGGGGAGTGATTCTGCTGGTGGCGGCGGTAACGATGTGGATGAGCGCGGCGCCGTTTAGCACCCTCTCCCCTTTGGGGAGAGGGCTGAGATGAGGAGATTAACGCTTCAGCGCATCGCTCAGCTCGTCACGCATGTTGGCCAGCATGGCTTTAACAACGCGTGGGTTACCCGCAACGATGTTGCCGGTGGTCATGTAGTTGTGGCCGCCGGTGAAGTCGCAAACAATCGCGCCTGCTTCACGTGCGATCAGCTCGCCCGCAGCGAAGTCCCACGGCTTCAGTGACAGTTCGAAGTAACCGTCAACGCGGCCGGTTGCCACGTAGGCCAGATCCAGCGCAGCAGAGCCGGTGCGACGGAAGTCCGCGCATTCGGTGAACAGCTTGCCCAGGATATTCATATAGGTGGTTGCGTGCTGCTTCGCCTTGAATGGGAAGCCGGTCGCCAGGATGGTGCCGTCCAGATCGCGTGCATTGCTGCAGCGCAGACGGTAGCCGTTCAGCTGTGCGCCCTGACCGCGGGTCGCGGTGAACAGTTCGTTACGCATTGGATCGTAAACAACGGCGACTTCAGTACGGCCTTTAATGCGTACTGCGATTGACACAGAGAAGTGTGGCAGGCGTTTAACGAAGTTGGTGGTGCCATCCAGTGGATCGATAACCCATTGAACATCCTGATCGGTACCTTCATGTTCACCGCTTTCTTCGGTGATGATGGTGTGCTGCGGGTAAGATTTGCGGATCGTTTCGATAATGATCGCTTCTGCGGCTTTATCGACGTTAGTCACGAAATCATTGCTGCCTTTCTGGCTGGTTTCTACGGAGTCTGGCGTTTCGTAGTGTTTGGCAATTACATTACCCGCCTTGCGCGCTGCGCGCACGGCGATGGTCAGCATCGGATGCATCGGTCTCTCTCACTGGATGTTAAAGAACAGGAAAATCGGCGCAGAGTATAGCAGCGGGATCGGATTATGTCTCCCGTTTATGATAATATGCCCGAATATTCTTCAGACACTGAACCCAGACATCTAAAAATTATGCTGCAAAACATTCGAATCGTGCTGGTCGAAACATCGCACACCGGCAACATGGGCTCCGTTGCCCGCGCTATGAAAACCATGGGCTTAACGAACCTGTGGCTGGTTAATCCGCTGGTGAAACCAGACTCTCAGGCTATCGCCCTGGCGGCAGGGGCCAGCGACGTGATCGGCAACGCGCAGATCGTTGATACCCTCGACGAAGCGCTGGCCGGCTGCAGCCTCGTTGTCGGCACCAGCGCGCGTTCACGCACGCTGCCGTGGCCGATGCTGGATCCGCGCGAATGCGGCCTGAAAAGCGTCTCAGAAGCAGAGCAGGCACCGGTTGCGCTGGTGTTTGGCCGCGAGCGCGTTGGCCTGACCAACGACGAACTGCAGAAGTGCCACTACCACGTGGCAATTGCCGCCAACCCGGAATACAGCTCGCTGAACCTGGCAATGGCGGTGCAGGTAATCGCCTACGAAGTGCGCATGGCGTGGCTGGCGACGCAGGAGAAGCAGGCAGAACCGAAAGAAGAGACGGCCTACCCGCTGGTGGACGACCTTGAGCGTTTCTACGGTCACCTGGAGCAGACGCTGCTCGCTACCGGCTTCATCCGTGAAGGCCACCCTGGCCAGGTAATGAACAAGCTGCGCCGCATGTTTACCCGCGCGCGTCCGGAAAGCCAGGAGCTGAACATCCTGCGCGGAATCCTGGCGTCGATTGAACAGAAGAATAAAGAGTAGTGCCGATTTCCCCCTCTCCTCGTGGGAGAGGGTTGGGGTGAGGGCATCAGGCCGCACCTATATTATGAAGGCACAGAAGGTTAAATACCTGACTAAAACAGTCAAGTAAATAGTTGACCATTTTAGTCAGGAATGTCAGACTTGGCCCTGCTATGCAATACCCCCATTTTACAATAAAAAACCCCGGGCAGGGGCGAGTTTGAGGTTAAGTAAGACATGAGACTGACATCTAAAGGGCGTTATGCCGTGACCGCGATGCTGGACGTTGCGCTCAACTCCGAAGCGGGCCCGGTTCCGTTGGCTGATATTTCTGAACGACAAGGGATCTCCCTCTCTTACCTGGAACAGCTGTTCTCCAGACTGCGTAAAAATGGACTGGTGTCCAGCGTTCGTGGCCCGGGCGGCGGTTATCTGCTGGGTAAAGACGCGGGCAGTATTGCGGTTGGCGAAGTGATTAGCGCGGTGGATGAATCCGTTGACGCAACCCGTTGCCAGGGTAAAGGCGGCTGCCAGGGCGGCGATAAGTGCCTGACCCACGCGCTGTGGCGCGATCTGAGCGACCGTCTGACCGGCTTCCTGAACAACATCACCCTCGGTGAACTGGTCAATAACCAGGAAGTTCTGGACGTATCAGGTCGTCAGCACAGCCATGATTCACAACGCAGCACCCGCGCGCAGGACGCTATCGACGTCAAATTACGCGCGTAATAAAACGATAAGTATTTCAGAATCAGGCCGGGGTGGTCACACCCCGCGTACTCGGTCGTACATCCAGCCGGTTGCCTGATTCCTTGCATTGAAGCGATGTACGGAGTTTATAGAGCAATGAAATTACCGATTTATCTCGACTACTCCGCAACCACGCCGGTGGACCCGCGTGTTGCCGAGAAAATGATGCAGTGTCTGACCCTGGACGGAAACTTTGGTAACCCAGCTTCCCGTTCACACCGTTTTGGCTGGCATGCTGAAGAGGCGGTGGATATCGCCCGTAATCAGATTGCTGACCTGGTGGGTGCCGACCCGCGTGAGATTGTTTTCACCTCCGGTGCGACCGAATCCGACAACCTGGCGATCAAAGGTGCAGCCAACTTTTATCAGAAAAAAGGCAAGCACATCATCACCAGCAAAACCGAACACAAAGCCGTGCTGGACACCTGCCGCCAGCTGGAGCGTGAAGGTTTCGAAGTGACCTATCTGGCGCCGCAGAGCAACGGCATTATTGACCTGAAAGAGCTCGAAGCGGCGATGCGTGACGACACCATCCTGGTCTCCATCATGCACGTTAATAACGAAATCGGCGTCGTTCAGGACATCGCCACCATCGGCGAAATGTGCCGCGCGCGCGGTATCATCTACCACGTGGACGCGACCCAGAGCGTGGGCAAACTGCCTATCGACCTGAGCCAGCTGAAAGTAGACCTGATGTCCTTCTCCGGCCACAAAATCTATGGCCCGAAAGGGATCGGCGCGCTGTACGTTCGTCGTAAGCCACGTATCCGCATCGAAGCACAGATGCACGGCGGCGGTCACGAGCGCGGCATGCGTTCCGGTACGCTGCCTGTTCACCAGATCGTGGGCATGGGCGAAGCGTACCGCATTGCGAAAGAAGAGATGGAAACCGAGATGGCGCGCCTGCGCACGCTGCGTAACCGTCTGTGGGACGGCGTGAAAGATATGGAAGAAGTGTATCTGAACGGCGATCTCGAGCAGGGCGCGCCGAACATCCTCAACGTCAGCTTCAACTATGTTGAAGGCGAATCGCTGATCATGGCGCTGAAAGACCTGGCCGTTTCTTCCGGTTCTGCCTGTACGTCTGCAAGCCTGGAGCCATCCTACGTGCTGCGCGCGCTGGGTATGACTGACGAGCTGGCACACAGCTCTATCCGTTTCTCTTTAGGTCGTTTCACTACCGAAGAAGAGATTGACTACACCATCAAGCTGGTTCGTAACTCCATTGGCCGTCTGCGCGACCTTTCTCCACTGTGGGAAATGTTCAAGCAGGGCGTGGATCTGAACAGCATTGAATGGTCACATCACTAATCGGTATATAAGGAGAATTCAATCATGGCATACAGCGAAAAAGTTATCGATCATTACGAGAACCCGCGCAACGTTGGCTCTTTTGACAACAGCGATGAATCTGTCGGTAGCGGCATGGTTGGTGCGCCGGCGTGTGGCGACGTAATGAAGTTGCAGATTAAAGTCAACAATGAAGGTATCATTGAAGACGCGCGCTTCAAGACCTACGGCTGCGGTTCTGCAATTGCGTCCAGCTCCCTGGTCACCGAGTGGGTGAAGGGCAAGTCTCTGGACGAAGCACAGGCAATTAAGAACACGGATATTGCTGAAGAACTCGAACTGCCGCCGGTGAAAATTCACTGTTCAATTCTGGCAGAAGACGCGATCAAAGCCGCCATTGCGGATTACAAAAGCAAACGTGAAGCAAAATAATTGAGGTTTGAGTATGTCGATTACCCTTAGCGACAGCGCTGCCGCGCGAGTAAGCTCTTTTCTGGCGAACCGTGGTAAAGGCTTTGGCCTGCGACTGGGCGTACGTACCTCCGGCTGTTCTGGTATGGCTTACGTACTGGAGTTTGTTGACGAGCCGGCGTCTGATGACACCGTGTTTGAAGACAAGGGCGTGAAGGTGGTGGTCGATGGCAAAAGCCTGCAATTTCTCAACGGCACTCAGCTGGACTTCGTAAAAGAAGGCCTGAACGAAGGGTTCAAATTCACGAACCCGAACGTCAAAGACGAGTGTGGTTGCGGCGAAAGCTTCCACGTTTAACCGCGCGTCATCCGAAACCCCACCGTGGCTTTGCTGCGCGTGGGGTTTGTTCTAACAGGCTACCCCTGAGATTGTTATGGATTACTTCACTCTCTTCGGACTACCCGCTCAATACCCGATCGATCTTCAGGCGCTGACGGTCCGTTTTCAGGATCTGCAGCGTCAGTATCATCCGGATAAATTCGCCAGCGGGACGCAGGCAGAGCAGCTGGCTGCGGTATCGCACTCCGCGACCATCAACCAGGCCTGGCAGACGCTGCGCCATCCGCTGGCGCGTGCAGAATATCTGCTCTCGCTCCACGGCTTCGATCTGGCGAGCGAACAGCACACCGTGCGCGACACCGCGTTTCTGATGGAACAGCTGGAGCTGCGCGAAGAGCTGGATGAGATTGAACAGGCCAAAGACGAAGCGCGTCTGGAACGTTTTATCACGCGCGTGAAGGGCATGTTCGATACCCGCCATCAGCAGATGGTGGAGCAACTGAACAACGAGACCTGGGACGTGGCGGCAGACACTGTGCGCAAACTCCGTTTTCTCGATAAACTGCGAAGCAGCGCTGAACAACTCGAAGAAAAGCTGCTCGATTTTTAATTTCGGAAGCAATTATGGCCTTATTACAAATTAGTGAGCCTGGCTTAAGCGCCGCACCGCACCAGCGTCGTCTGGCGGTCGGTATTGACCTGGGCACCACCAATTCCCTCGTGGCGACCGTGCGCAGCGGCCAGGCGGAAACGCTGGCCGACGAGCAGGGCCGCCATCTGCTGCCTTCCGTGGTCCACTACCAGCAGCAGGGTCACGCGGTCGGCTATGACGCCCGCGCCAACGCCGCGCGCGATCCGGCCAACACCATCAGCTCCGTAAAGCGCATGATGGGCCGCTCGCTGGCCGATATCCAGACCCGCTACCCGCACCTGCCGTATCAGCTGCAGGCCAGTGAAAACGGTCTGCCGATGATTGCCACGGCGGCCGGCCTGCTGAACCCAATTCGCGTGTCTGCTGACATCCTCAAAGCGCTGGCGGCGCGCGCGACGGCGACGCTCGGCGGCGATCTGGACGGCGTAGTGATCACCGTTCCGGCCTATTTTGACGACGCACAGCGTCAGGGCACCAAAGACGCTGCGCGTCTGGCGGGCCTGCACGTGCTGCGCCTGCTGAACGAACCGACGGCGGCGGCGATTGCCTACGGCCTCGACTCCGGTCAGGAAGGGGTGATTGCGGTTTACGACCTCGGCGGCGGTACCTTTGATATTTCTATCCTGCGCCTGAGCCGCGGCGTGTTTGAAGTGCTGGCGACCGGCGGGGATTCCGCGCTCGGCGGCGATGATTTCGACCATCTGCTGGCGGACTACTTCCGCGAGCAGGCGGGCATCAGCGATCGCAGCGATGCGCGCGTTCAGCGCGAACTGCTGGATGCGGCCATCGACGCCAAAATTGCGCTGAGCGATGCGCAGTCGGTCAGCGTTAATGTCGCAGGCTGGCAGGGTGAAATCACCCGCGACCAGTTCAGCGAGCTGATTGCGCCTCTGGTTAAACGCACCCTGCTGGCCTGCCGTCGCGCATTGAAGGATGCGGGCGTGGAGGCTGACGAGGTGCTGGAAGTGGTCATGGTGGGCGGCTCAACGCGCGTGCCGCTGGTGCGCGAGCGCGTGGGCGAATTCTTTGGCCGCACGCCGCTGACCTCCATCGACCCGGACAAAGTGGTTGCCGTCGGTGCCGCTATCCAGGCCGATATTCTGGTTGGCAACAAGCCGGACAGTGAAATGCTGCTGCTGGACGTCATCCCGCTGTCTCTCGGTTTAGAAACCATGGGCGGCCTGGTGGAGAAAGTGATCCCGCGTAACACCACCATTCCGGTGGCGCGTGCGCAGGAGTTCACCACCTTCAAAGACGGCCAGACCGCGATGTCCATCCACGTGATGCAGGGCGAGCGCGAACTGGTGCAGGACTGCCGCTCTCTGGCGCGCTTTGCGCTGCGCGGTATCCCGGCGCTGCCGGCGGGCGGGGCGCACATTCGCGTCACCTTCCAGGTGGATGCGGACGGCCTGCTGAGCGTCACGGCGATGGAAAAATCCACCGGCGTGGAGTCGTCTATCCAGGTGAAGCCGTCCTACGGTCTGACCGATGGCGAAATCGCCTCCATGATCCAGGATTCAATGAGCTACGCCGAGCAGGATGTGAAGGCGCGTATGCTGGCTGAACAGAAAGTTGAAGCCGCACGTGTGCTGGAAAGTCTGAACGGGGCGCTCGCTGCCGATGCCGCGCTGTTAAGCGCCGCCGAGCGTCAGGTGATTGACGAGGCTGCCGCGCGCTTACGCGCAGTCGCCGAAGGCAATGACGCTGACGCAATAGAAGAAGCCATTAAAAACGTTGATAAACAAACCCAGGACTTCGCTGCTCGCCGCATGGACAAATCTGTCCGCGTCGCGCTGAAAGGCCAGTCCGTGGACGAGGTTTAATATGCCAAAGATTGTTATTTTGCCTCATGCGGACCTCTGTCCGGATGGTGCTGTTCTGGAAGCGAAGACCGGTGAAACCATTCTCGATGTTGCCCTGCGTGCAGGTATCGAAGTGGAACACGCCTGTGAAAAATCCTGTGCCTGCACCACCTGCCACTGCATCGTGCGTGAAGGTTTCGACTCTCTCGCCGAGAGCACCGAAGACGAAGACGACATGCTGGATAAAGCATGGGGTCTGGAGCCAGACAGCCGCCTGAGCTGCCAGGCCGCGGTGACCGATGAAGATCTGGTCGTGGAATTCCCACGCTACACCATCAACCACGCACGCGAGCATTAATATGGGACTGAAGTGGACAGACAGCCGTGAAATCGGCGAAGCGCTCTACGACGCGAACCCGGATCTCGATCCCAAAACCGTACGATTCACCGACATGCACCAGTGGATCTGCAATTTAGAGGATTTCGACGACGATCCAAACGCATCCAATGAAAAAATTCTGGAGGCGATTCTGTTAGTCTGGTTAGATGAAGCAGAGTAAATCACTTAACGGGCTGCCTTCAGGCGGCCCGTTTGCTAATAAGGATAAATAAAATGACCGAAGCGATGAAGATTACGCTCTCTACGCAGCCCGCCGACGCGCGCTGGGGCGAGAAAGCCAGCTACAGCATCAACAACGACGGTATCACCCTGCACCTGACGGGCAAAGATGATTTAGGTCTGATCCAGCGCGCCGCGCGTAAAATTGACGGCCTGGGCATTAAGCATGTCTCGCTGGAAGGCGAAGGTTGGGATACTGACCGCAGCTGGGCGTTCTGGGCGGGCTACAAAGGCCCGAAAGGCACCCGCAAAATTGAGTGGGCGAACCTCAACGAAGCCGGTCAAAAAGAGCTGGAAAGCCGCCTGAAAATTATCGACTGGGTGCGCGACACCATTAACGCCCCGGCGGAGGAGTTAGGCCCTGAGCAACTGGCGCAGCGTGCGGTTGACCTGCTGTGCGGCGTGGCGGGGGATAACATGTCCTACCGCATCACCAAAGGTGAAGATCTGCGCGAGCAGAACTACATGGGCATTCATACCGTGGGCCGTGGCTCCGAACGTCCTCCGGTCCTGCTGGCGCTGGATTACAACCCAACCGGCGATAAAGAAGCGCCTGTCTTTGCCTGCCTGGTCGGTAAAGGTATCACCTTCGACACCGGCGGCTACAGCCTGAAGCAGAGCGCATTCATGGATTCCATGAAGTCCGACATGGGCGGCGCGGCAACCATCACCGGCGCGCTGGCATTCGCCATCACCCGCGGTCTGAACAAGCGCGTGAAGCTCTACCTGTGCTGCGCGGACAACATGGTGAGCGGCAACGCCTTCAAGCTGGGCGACATCATTCGCTACCGCAACGGTAAAAATGTCGAAGTGATGAACACCGATGCCGAAGGCCGTCTGGTGCTGGCCGATGGCCTGATCGACGCCTCTGCCCAGAAGCCAGAGCTGATTATCGACATGGCGACCCTGACCGGCGCGGCGAAAACCGCTCTGGGCAACGACTACCACGCGCTGTTCAGCTTTGACGACAAGCTGGCCGCTCGCCTGCTGGCAAGCGCGGCTGCGGAAAACGAACCGTTCTGGCGTCTGCCGCTGGCCGAGTTCCACCGCAGCCAGCTGCCGTCTAACTTTGCCGAGCTGAATAACACCGCGAGCGCGGCGTACCCGGCGGGTGCAAGTACCGCAGCAGGCTTCCTGTCGCACTTCGTTGAGAACTATCACGAAGGCTGGCTGCACATCGACTGCTCCGCAACCTACCGTAAGGCGGCAGTTGAGCAGTGGTCCGCGGGTGCGACCGGTCTGGGCGTGCGTACCGTGGCGAACCTGCTGACGGCTGAGTGATCTTTTTTGCCCGGCGGCGCTGCGCTTGCACGGGCCTGTGGTTTTGTAGGCCGGGTAAGCAAAGCGCCACCCGGCGTTTATTGAAGTAGCCAAACTATGTCAGATACCAAAAACGAATTAGAAACCCTGCTGGAACAGGCGGCGACCGAGCCCGCCCACCGTCCAGCATTTTTCCGCACGCTACTGGAATCCACCGTCTGGGTACCGGGCACCGCGGCGGAAGGTGAGCAGGTTGTCGAAGACAGCGCGCTGGATCTGCTGCACTGGGAGAAAGATGACGGCACGTCGGTTATCCCGTTCTTCACTTCATTGGAAGCGTTGCAGGAAGCGGTAGAAGATGAACAGGCGTTCGTGGTGATGCCGGTGCGCACGCTGTTCGAAATGACGCTGGGCCAGACGCTGTTCCTTAACGCTAAGCTGCCAACCGGGAAAGAGTTCACCCCGCGCGAGATCAGCCACCTGATTGGTGAAGAGGGCAATCCGCTCAGCACGCAGGAAGTGCTGGAAGGGGGCGAAACGCTGCTACTGTCTGAGGTGGCCGAGCCGCCTGCGCAGATGATCGATTCCCTGACAACGCTGTTCAAAACGCTCAAGCCCGTCAGGCGCGCGTTTCTCTGCTCCATTAAAGAGCGCGCGGACGAAAAGCCGGTGCTGTTGATCGGTATTGAAGCCGATGGCGATTTCGACGAGATCGTTCAGGCGGCGGGAAGCGTGGCCACCGACACGCTGCCGGGCGATGAGCCGATCGATATCTGTCAGGTGAAAAACGGTGAGAAGGGCATCAGCCATTTTATTACCGAGCACATCACGCCGTTCTATGAGCGTCGCTGGGGCGGCTTCCTGCGCGATCTCAAGACCAACCGCATCATCTGATTACGGCGGGGTGAATGTCACCCCGTTGCCTCCAGCAGCAGTAAATCCATCAGCAGCACCAGATTCGACTCAAAGGACGTCACGCCCGCGGCTTCGGCAGCGAAGTGCACCGCCTCGTCATACAGCGCAAAGTGCACGTCCGCCATGCCCGCCAGCGTATTGGCCGAGGCGCGGGTAAAGGCGACGACCGTCATGCCGACGTTTTTGGCAATCCGCGCCTTATCCAGCACCTGTTCCGTTTCGCCGCTGCGGGAGACGGCAATAAATACCTGATAACGCGCAGCGTTGCTGAGAAAAATGTTTCGGCTGTCCCCCGGCCCGGAGATGAACGCCGTTTTGCCCAACACCTGCAGCTTCTTGGTCAGGTATTCGGCAAAGAGATAGGAAAACCCGGCCCCGTAGAGAAAAAAGCTCTCTTTCTGCCGCAGCAGGTCGGCGAACTGCTGGCGCTTCTCCTGCGTGATCCACTGGAAGGTGTGCTGATAGTTAGCGATAAACTGATTAAACAGCGCCGGGAGCTCAGGAAGGGATTGCGCCTGAGCGGCAATATGCGGCGTGTCGGAGAGCAACTGCTTGCAGTGCCAGATAAACTCACTAAAGCCGCTAAACCCCAGCTTCTGACACAGCCGCATAATGGTGGCGGTAGAAACAAACGTCGCCTGCGCCAGTTCGCGCACCGTGATGTTGCCCACCAGCAGCGGATGCTCCGTCAGGTGGGCGAGGACGCGATACTCCGCGCGGGTCAGGGACGCCCCGCGCGTTAACAGCGTGGCCAGGCGGTTATCCATTATTTCGCCGGTTCAACTGGCAGATCGTCACGCGCCCCCCATTCGCTCCAGGCGCCGTCGTAGAGCGTAACGTCGTTGACGCCGAGGGTGGCGAGCGCCAGGATCACCACGCAGGCCGTCACGCCGGAGCCGCAGCTGGCAATAATCGGGCGATGTAAATCCACGCCCGCGCGGTCAAATATGGCACGCAGCTCGTCGGTAGTTTTCAGCTCGCCCTCAAACACCAGGTCGCCCCACGGCACGTTCAGCGCACCTGGAATATGGCCTCGTCTCAGCCCTGGACGTGGTTCATCCGCTTCAGCGTTAAAGCGTGGTGCAGGGCGCGCATCGACGATTTGCGCCGTCTTTTCATGGCTCGCGACCAGTACGTCGGTGAGGCGCTTCACCACGTTAGCGTCGAACGTCGCGTCGAACTCGCCTTCCGGCAGCGTCACGTCGCCCTGCTGGAGCGGCAGCTCGTCACGCTTCCAGCCCGCCAGACCGCCCGCCAGAATCGAGACTTTTTCCACGCCAAACTGTTTCAGCATCCACCAAGCGCGCGGCGCGGAGAACAGATTGCCTTCATCGTAAACAACAAGATGTTTGTCTTTGCTGACGCCCAGCTCGCGCATCGCCACGGAAAACGCTTCCGGGCGCGGCAGCATGTGCGGCAGGGGAGAGGTATGATCGGAGAGGGCTTCGATATCAAAAAATACCGCGCCAGGCAGATGCCCTGCGCGGTATTCACCGGGAACGTCACGATGTTCCTGGCCCGGCGGGGCCATACGCGCGTCAATAATCTGGACTTCCGGATCGTCGCCGTGCTCAATCAGCCAGTCGGCGGCTACAAAATATGAGGTGGACATGGGTTGCCTCCATTCTTTTCCGTAAAAAAGGATTGTCGGTGTTTTTTCTGACACCGACAAGCAAACCACGTTCAACTCGCGAGCAAGCCCCTATTTTTTCACCGTTTCGCCGTCCTGCCAGGCTTTTTGCAGCGCAGGCCAGTAGTCGCGGTTGGCTTCTATCATCTCATCCAGAATCGCTTTTGCGTGCTCCATGGTGGGCACGGTGCGGTTGAGGGTGAACGCCTGAAGCGCTTTCTCATAGCTGCCTTCGATGGTCGCCTCTACGAGCAGTTGTTCAGACGCCAGCTGCTGTTGCAGCAGGGTCTGGTGGAACAGCGGTACCAGCCCCACGCGCACAGGCTCCGGCCCTTCGGAGGTGATATAGGCGGGTACTTCCACCACCGCATCATAAGGCAGGTTGGTAATCGCCCCGCGGTTCTCCACCATTACCAGATGGCGTTGGCGCAGGTTAAAGGCCAGCGAGCAGGCGACATCGACGATAAACTCGCCGTGAACGCCCACGTGGAAGGCATCCGGTAAAATCCCGGTGTGCTTGTATTCTTCGGCTGCGGCGAACAGCTTTTTCTCGCGCCCGTCCATCACTTCATTGGCGCGGGTATAGTCCGGGTTCTGATGCTCCACAATCTGGTTCGGCATCAGGTAATACTGCAGGTACGGGTTCGGCAGGTACTCCGGGAAGTTATCCATAATCGGCTTGATGTTGCGCCAGGTTTTAACCCACGAAGGATCCGAGTGCTGCGGATCGGTTTTTGCGGCATCTTCCGTCAGCAGGCCAAACTTCGCGATATGTTTACGCAGCTCCGGTAATTTGTCCTCGCCGTCCACCAGCACGCGGGTAAACCAGCCGAAGTGGTTCAGGCCAAAGTAGTCCACCTCCAGTTTGCGACGATCGACACCCAGAATGGCCCCCATATTACGCATCGCCGCGACCGGCATATCGCAGATGTTCAGCACGCGAGCATTTGGTCGCAGGCGTCGCACGCCCTCCGCGACGATCGCCGCCGGGTTGGAGTAGTTCACGATCCAGGCTTTCTCATGCGCGTAGCGATCCACCAGATCGATAAGCTCGACCATCGGCAGGATCGTGCGCAGTCCGTAGGCCAGCCCGCCGGGGCCGCAGGTCTCCTGGCCGACGACGCCGTGACGCAGCGGGATCTTCTCATCCTGCTCGCGCATTTTGTACTGGCCGACGCGCATTTGGGCGAAAACGAAATGCGCGCCGCTGAAAGCCACTTCCGGGTCACTGGTGACGGTAAATTTGATGCTCTGACTGTGGTCG
This sequence comes from Enterobacter sp. 50588862, assembly GCF_001462935.1. Classification (NCBI taxonomy): domain Bacteria; kingdom Pseudomonadati; phylum Pseudomonadota; class Gammaproteobacteria; order Enterobacterales; family Enterobacteriaceae; genus Enterobacter; species Enterobacter sp. 50588862. The sequence goes on along the minus strand of NZ_LNHM01000025.1, from coordinate 153,977 downwards.
CGAATCACTTTCTCAACCACCGGCGCAATGGTGTTCTGACGCGCCTCGTCAATGTCATAGAGGCGGATTTCGGCCAGCGGGAAATCCTGCAGGCGCACCATCAGGCTTTTCACAATTCCCGGCGTGTAAGTGCTGCCGCCGCCGGCAATCGACAGAATGAATGGGGGTGTAAACATCTTTAGCTCCTTTCAGAGAAACGTCTCAACGGCTTCTCGCATTTTTTTGACGTGCAGCCCGTAGACCACCTGAACGTTGTTACCTTGTTTGATAACCCCTTTCGCGCCGGTCGCCTTCAGGCGCGGCTCGTCGATGATGGCAACATCCTTCACCGTGACGCGTAAGCGGGTGTAGCAGTTATCCACAACCTCAATATTTTCCCGGCCGCCCAGGCCCACCACGATGGACTCGCCCAGCCCGTCGTTATTGCCTTTCGCCTGGTACTCCTGCTTGCTGTAGAGGCGTGTCTCCTGATCTTCATCCTCACGGCCCGGCGTTTTCATGTTGAAACGCAGGATCAGGAAGCGGAACACCACGAAGTAGAGGGCAAACATGATCAGCCCAACCACGATGTACATCGGCCAGTTGGATTTCTCGGTGCCGAGCGGCAGGTTGTAGAGAATGAAATCGATAATCCCGTTGGCGCCGATGGCATGAACGCCCAGCAGCGAGAACAGCATCATGCCAATACCGGTCAGGACCGCATGCACCACGAACAGCAGCGGGGCGACGAACAGGAAGGAGAATTCAATCGGTTCGGTCACGCCGACCAGCAGCGAGGTCAGCGCCGCCGGGATCAGAATGGCTTTCGCAACGGCTTTACGCTCCGGCTTCGCGGTCATGTACATCGCCAGCGCGGCGGCGGGCAGGCCGAACATCTTGCTGATGCCGCGCGCGTCCCACACTACCGTGCTGCTGAGCTGCTTCACGTCCGGGCAGGCCATCTCGGCGAAGTAGATATTGCGCGCCCCCTGATAAGCCGTGCCGCACACCTCCTGCGTGCCCCCCAGTTCGGTATACAGGAACGGCGTATAAACCAGATGGTGCAGGCCGGTCGGCACCAGAATGCGCTCAAGGAAACCGTAGATCGCCACCCCGAACGGGCCGGAGCCTTTAATTGCCAGCGCCAGGGCGCTAATGCCGTGCTGGGCAAACGGCCAGAGTTCGCTCATTACCACGCCGAGCAGCATAGAGACGGGCAACATGACAATGGCGACAAAACAGTGGCCGGAGTAAATCGCCATCGCGCCGTTAAACTGTACGCCGGAGTATTTGTTGTACAGATAACCGGAGAGTGCCCCGGTCAGGATCCCGGCGAAAACGCCCATCTCCAGCACCTGAACGCCCAGCACCATGCTTTGCCCCGCAGCTTTCATCTGCTCAGCAGGGGCCAGCTCGCCCTGCAGCTGCAGCGTCACGTTCATGGCGTTGATAAACACCACGAAAGTCACCAGACCAATCAGCGCCGCGTAGCCTTTATCGCGCGTCGCCAGACCAATCGGGATCCCGACGGCAAACACCAGCGCCAGGTTGACCAGCACCGACACGGCAGATTTGGCGATCAGCTGGCCGATACTCTGGATAAGCGGATGACCAAGGAACGGCAGGTATTCGGCCAGGTTACCGTTGCCCAGCACATTGCCAAAGGCGATAAACAGACCGACAATCGGTAAGATAAGTACCGGTCCGTATAATGATTTTCCGAAATTTTGTAGGGCGTTCACGGCTCGTTTCATGGCTTTCTCTCTTTTTGAACCGCGCACTCGGGGTGCGTCATGGTCATAAAACTAGCAGGCTCTGAGCGAACATATCCAGCTATCTTCTTGTTTTAAAAACAAATGACGTAAAAGGTAACATGTGACGTTATGCGTTGTGATCGCGGTTCCATCCCGGTGTAGCGGCGTGATGCCATTCTGCGAGGCGCTTTCCAGATTCTTAAATTGGACTTTTTGTATTAACGAAACTTGCGGATAATACTTATCCGGACGACGACCAACAGGCCCCCTCAGGCCAGGGACACAGGATGAAACCGTTTCGCTTAGCCGCGATCTCTCTCGCGCTGCTCACCACCTTTACGCTTGTCGGCTGTGATAACAGCGACGATAAACCTCAGGCTGCGGCTCCCGCAGCATCCACCGCATCAACACCGAAAGCCGCGGAAAAGCCCGACGCTGAAAAGCTGGCTAAAATGGCCGCCCAGAGTCAGGGAAAAGCGCTGACTCTGCTTGATGCGTCTGAGGTGCAACTGGACGGCGCCGCTACGCTGGTGCTGACCTTCTCTGTCCCGCTGGATCCGGAACAGGATTTCGCGAAGACGGTTCACGTCGTGGATAAGAAAAGCGGCAAAGTTGACGGGGCGTGGGAACTTGCGCCTAACCTGAAAGAGCTGCGCCTGCGCCATCTGGAGCCAAACCGTAATCTGGTTATCACCGTGGATCGTGGCCTGGTGGCGCTGAACAAAGCGACCTTTGGCATTGATTATGAAAAAGCCCTGACCACGCGAGATATAGAGCCGTCGGTCGGTTTCGCCAGCCGCGGCTCGCTGCTGCCGGGCAAAGTGGTGGAAGGGCTGCCGGTGATGGCGCTTAACGTCAACAATGTGGACGTCAATTTCTACCGCGTGAAGCCGGAATCGCTGGCCTCGTTTGTCAGCCAGTGGGAGTACCGCAACTCGCTGACCAACTGGGAATCTGACAATCTGCTGAAGATGGCGGAACTGGTCTATACCGGTCGTTTTGACCTCAACCCGGCGCGCAACACGCGTGAAAAACTGCTCCTGCCGCTTAAAGATATCAAGCCGCTTCAGCAGTCCGGCGTTTATATCGCCGTCATGAACCAGGCAGGGCACTACAACTACAGCAATGCCGCAACGCTCTTTACCCTGAGCGATATCGGTTTGTCTGCTCACCGCTATCATAACCGGCTGGACATTTTCACCCAGAGCCTGGAAAACGGTGCGGCGCAGTCCGGCGTCACCGTCACGCTGCTGAATGACAAAGGTCAGACGCTCGCCGAAGCCAGCAGCGACGCCGACGGCCATGCGAAGCTTGAAACAGACAAAGAAGCCGCGCTGATCCTCGCCAGCAAAGACGGCCAGACTACGCTGCTCGATCTCAAGCTCCCAGCGCTCGACCTGGCAGAGTTCGACATCGCCGGTAGCCCCGGCTTCAGCAAGCAATTCTTTATGTTTGGCCCACGCGATCTTTATCGTCCGGGTGAAACGGTGATCCTTAACGGCCTGCTGCGCGACAGCGACGGAAAACCGCTTCCCGATCAGCCCGTGAAGCTTGACGTGCTGCGCCCGGACGGCCAGGTGGCACGCACGATCGTTGTTCAGCCTGAGAACGGCCTCTACCGCTTCAACTACCCGCTGGATAGCGGCGCGCAGACCGGCATGTGGCATATTCGCGCCAATACGGGCGATAACCAGCAGCGCCTGTGGGATTTCCACGTCGAAGATTTTATGCCCGAGCGTATGGCGCTCAATCTGACGGGACAAAAAGCACCGGTTTCCCCACAGGCTGAGGTGGACTTCAACATCGTGGGCTATTACCTGTATGGCGCTCCGGCCAACGGCAATTCTCTTCAGGGCCAGCTTTTCCTGCGTCCGCTGCGTGAGGCCGTTGCTGCGCTGCCCGGCTTCCAGTTTGGTGATATTGCGGAAGAAAACCTGAGCCGCAGTCTGGATGAAGTGCAGCTTACGCTGGATGAGCAGGGGCACGGGCAGGTCACCATCGAAAGCCAGTGGAAAGAGGTACACTCGCCTCTGCAGCTGATCCTGCAGGCGAGCCTGCTGGAATCAGGCGGCCGTCCGGTGACGCGCCGCGCGGAGCAGGCTATCTGGCCGGCGGCGCAACTGCCGGGTATCCGTCCGCAGTTCGCCAGTAAGGCGGTCTACGACTACCGTACCGATACCACCGTCAACCAACCGATCGTCGACGAGAACGGTAACGCCAACTTTGACATCGTCTATGCCGATGCCAGCGGCGCGAAAAAAGCGGTATCCGGTTTGCAGGTACGCCTGATCCGTGAACGCCGCGACTATTTCTGGAACTGGTCCGAGAGCGAAGGCTGGCAGTCTCAGTTTGATCAAAAAGATCTGATTGAGGGCGAGCAGGAGCTTAGCCTTAAGGCCGATGAAACCGGCAAAGTCACCTTCCCGGTGGAGTGGGGCTCATACCGTCTGGAAGTGAAAGCGCCTGATGATGTGGTCAGCAGCGTGCGCTTCTGGGCAGGTTACAGCTGGCAGGATAACAGCGACGGCACGGGTGCGGCGCGCCCTGACCGCGTGACCCTGAAACTGGATAAACCGGCCTATCAGCCAGGCGATACCATCCAGCTGCACATTGCAGCGCCAGCCGCAGGCAAGGGCTATGCGATGATCGAGTCCAGCGAAGGGCCGCTGTGGTGGAAAGAGATCGACGTACCGGCAAACGGGCTCGATCTTTCCATTCCGGTGGATAAAGCCTGGAAACGTCACGATCTCTATCTCAGTACACTGGTGGTGCGTCCTGGCGATAAATCCAAATCCGCCACGCCGAAGCGCGCGGTTGGTCTGCTGCATCTGCCGATGGGCGACGAAAATCGCCGCCTGAACATTGCGCTGGATAACCCGCAAAAAATGCGTCCAAACCAGACGCTCTCTGTGAAGGTGAAGGCCAGCGTGAAAGAGGGGGCGGTTCCGCAGAAAGTGAACGTGCTGGTGTCGGCGGTGGACAGCGGCGTGCTGAACATTACCGATTACGTTACGCCAGATCCATGGCAAGCCTTCTTCGGCCAGAAGCGTTACGGCGCGGATATCTATGATATCTACGGCCAGGTCATTGAAGGGCAGGGCCGCATGGCCGCGCTGCGTTTCGGTGGTGACGGCGATGAACTCAAGCGCGGCGGTAAACCGCCGGTGAACCACGTCACCATTATTGCCCAGCAGGCTCAGCCGGTTACGCTGGATGCCAACGGAGAAGGCACCGTTACGCTGCCGATTGGTGATTTCAACGGCGAACTGCGTCTGATGGCGCAGGCGTGGACGGAAGATGATTTCGGCAGCAGCGAAAGCAAGGTTGTGGTGGCCGCGCCGGTTATTACCGAGCTTAATACTCCGCGCTTCCTGGCAAGTGGAGATACCTCACGGCTGACGCTGGATCTCACTAACCTGACCGACAAACCGCAATCGCTGAACGTCGCCCTGAGCGCGACAGGCAAACTGTCACTGGAAGGTGTACAGCCGCAGCCGGTTCAGTTGCCGCCGGGCGCGCGCAGTACCCTGTTTATTCCGGTGCGTGCGCTGGAGGGTTATGGCGACGGTGAGGTGACGGCACAGGTTACCGGCCTGGAGCTTCCGGGCGAAACCTTTGCCCCGCAGCAGAAAAGCTGGAAAATCGGCATTCGTCCGGCGTTCCCGGCGCAGACGGTCAATACCGGTGCCATGCTGAATCCCGGCGAGTCTTGGACCGCACCGGCGCAGCACAGCAACGGTTTCTCTCCCGCCACTCTGCAGGGACAACTGCTGCTGAGCGGCAAACCACCGCTCAACCTGGCGCGCTATATTCGTGAACTGCAGGCGTATCCGTATGGCTGCCTGGAGCAGACCACCAGCGGCCTGTTCCCGTCACTCTATACTAACGCCGCGCAGCTTACCGCGCTTGGTATAAAAGGAGATACCGATGACCAGCGCCGTGCTGCCATTGATATCGGGATCTCCCGTCTGCTGCAGATGCAGCGTGATGATGGCGGTTTTGCCTTGTGGGATAAAAACGGGCCTGAAGAGTACTGGCTGACCGCCTATGTGACTGACTTCCTGGTGCGCGCGGGCGAGCAGGGTTATAGCGTACCTGCCGATGCGGTGAACAACGCCAACAACCGACTGCTGCGCTATCTGCAGGATCCGGGCATGATGTCTATCCGCTACAGCGACGACACCCAGGCCAGCAAATTTGCCGTGCAGGCGTATGCCTCGCTGGTGCTGGCGCGTCAGCAAAAAGCCCCGCTGGGCGCGCTGCGTGAAATCTGGGATCGCCACGCTCAGGCCGCCTCCGGGCTGCCGCTGATGCAGCTGGGTATGGCGCTCAAACTGATGGGCGACGCGCCGCGCAGCCAGCAGGCGCTGGATCTGGCGCTCAAAACGCCGCGCAACGACAGCAAAACATGGATGGCCGATTACGGCAGCCCGCTTCGCGATAACGCGCTGATGCTCTCCCTTCTGGAGGAGTATAAATTGCTGCCGGATGCGCAAAATACGCTGCTGATTGCTCTTTCTGAACAGGCATTCAGCCAGCGCTGGCTATCCACCCAGGAGAGCAATGCGCTGTTCCTGGCCGGACGTTCGCTGCAAACCCTGTCAGGCGCATGGCAGGCGAAAACCTCCCTGTCTGATACCGCATCAGGCGGCGATAAGGCGCAGGTACAAAACGTAAGCGGCGACCAGCTTGGTGCGCTTCAGGTAACCAATACCGGCACGGCACCGCTGTGGGTGCGTCTGGACAGCACCGGCTATCCGGAATATGCGCCTCAGCCAAGTTCCAACGTGCTGCAGGTTGAACGTCATATCCTGGCAACGGACGGCAGCAGCAAATCGCTCTCTTCGCTGAAGAGCGGTGAGCTGGTGCTGGTCTGGCTTGAAGTGAAAGCCAGCCAGAACGTGCCGGATGCGCTGGTTGTGGATCTCCTCCCGGCTGGTCTGGAGCTGGAAAACCAGAACCTGGCGAGCAGCAGCGCAAGCCTGCAGGACAGCGGCAGCGAAGTGCAGAACCTGCTCAGCCAGATGCAGCAGGCGGACATTCAGCACATGGAGTTCCGCGACGACCGCTTTGTGGCCGCCGTGCCGGTAAACGAAGGTCAGCCGGTTACGCTGGTTTATCTGGCCCGTGCCGTAACGCCGGGCACCTACCAGGTGCCGGTTCCGATGGTGGAGTCTATGTACGTTCCGCAGTGGCGGGCAACGGGTGCGGCCAGCGGCCCGCTGATTGTTGTTCCGTAATATGTTGATAGCGCGTCTGACACGCTCCCGCTGGCTTTGGCTGGCGGGAGCGCTTCTCGTTTTAGGGGGGCTGATTGTCGCCGCCGACCGCCTGTGGCCGCTGCCTCTGAAAGAGGTTAACCCCGCACGAGTTGTGGTGGACGAGAAGGGCGCGCCGCTCTGGCGTTTTGCCGACAGCGAAGGCATCTGGCGCTACCCGGTGACCATTGAAGAGGTTTCTCCCCGTTATCTTGAGGCTCTGATCCAGTACGAAGATCGCTGGTTCTGGGAGCATCCGGGCGTAAACCCGCTCTCTGTTCTGCGCGCCGCCTGGCAGGATCTCAGCTCCGGAAGAGTGGTTTCGGGAGGAAGCACGCTTACCATGCAGGTGGCACGCCTGCTGGATCCGCATCCGCGCACCTTTGGCGGCAAAATTCGCCAGCTCTGGCGGGCGATGCAGCTGGAATGGCACCTCTCTAAGCGTGACATTCTTACGCTCTATCTCAATCGTGCTCCGTTTGGTGGCACGCTGCAGGGCGTGGGAGCAGCAAGCTGGACCTACCTTGGGAAACCCCCGTCGCAGCTGAGCTACTCCGACGCGGCGTTGCTGGCGGTACTGCCGCAGGCACCCAGCCGTCTGCGCCCGGATCGCTGGCCCGAGCGGGCCGAAGCGGCACGCAACAAAGTGCTCGATCGCATGATGATTCAGGGCGTCTGGTCAGCAAAGCAGGTGAAGGAGTCCCGTGAAGAGCCGGTATGGCTGGCTCCCCGGCAGATGCCGCAGCTGGCGCCGCTCTTTGCACGCATAATGCTCGGCAAAAGCCGCGACACAAAGATTGTCACTACGCTGGATGCCGGACTGCAACGGCAGCTGGAAGAGCTGGCGATGAACTGGAAATCCCGCCTGCCGGCACGCAGTTCGCTGGCGATGATCGTGGTCGATCATACCGACATGAAGGTGCGCGGCTGGGTCGGCTCGGTGGATATCAACGATGACACGCGTTTCAGCCATGTGGATATGGTTAACGCGATCCGATCCCCGGGCTCGGTATTGAAACCGTTTATCTACGGTATGGCGCTGGATGATGGCCTGATCCATCCCGCCTCGCTGCTTCAGGACGTGCCCAGAAAAACCGGTGATTATCGCCCGGGAAATTTTGACAGCGGGTTCCACGGGCCGGTCAGCATGAGTGAAGCGCTGGTGCGCTCGCTCAACCTGCCAGCCGTCCAGGTGCTGGAAGCCTACGGTCCCAAACGGTTTGCCGGGATGCTGAGTAACGCAGGCCTGCCGCTGATCCTGCCTGCCGGAGCGCAGCCGAATCTGTCGCTGATCCTGGGTGGCGCAGGCGCGAGGCTGGCGGATATCGCCGCCGCGTACAGCGCCTTTGCAAGGCATGGCAAGGCGGGCCGGCTGCGCTTACAGCCGGGCGACCCGCTAACTGAACGCCCGCTGTTATCGCCAGGTTCGGCGTGGATTATTCGCCGTATTCTGGCGAATGAAGCGCAGCCGCTGCCGGACAGTGCGCTGCCGCAAATTGCGCCGCTGGCGTGGAAAACGGGCACCAGCTATGGCTACCGCGATGCCTGGGCCATCGGTCTGAATGCCCGGTATGTAATAGGTATCTGGACAGGGCGACCTGACGGCACGCCGGTAGCGGGGCAGTTTGGTTTTGCCAGCGCGGTTCCGCTATTAAACCAGGTGAATAACCTGCTTCAGTCACGCTCGACAATAGACGAGGCCCGCCTGCCGCGCGATCCGCGCCCGGAAAGCGTTGGGCGGGGCGTGATCTGCTGGCCGGGCGGCCAGTCGCTGCCGGAAGGCAGTGAAAACTGTCGGCGTCGTCTTTCGACCTGGCTGCTCGAAGGGAGTGAACCACCCACGCTGCTGCTGCCGGAACAGGAAGGTATTCGCGGCATTCGTTTCCCGGTCTGGCTGGATAAAACGGGCAAGCGTGTGGCGGCAGATTGCCCTGATGCCACAGAAAAAGTTCTCGACGTCTGGCCGCTGCCGCTGGAGCCGTGGCTGCCCGCAGCGGAAAAAAGGGCTGCGCGTCTTCCTGCGAGATCGACGCTCTGCCCGCCGCTGGATAATAACAATGCAGCACCGCTTATGATTTCGGGTATCAGAGAGGGGGCTGTTATTAAGCGACTCCCTGGTGAAGGGAACGTGACGCTATCTGTTATTACGACTGGAGGAGAAGGTGGGCGCTGGTGGTTTTTAAATGGAGAACCGTTAGAAGGCCGCAATAATACTCATTCATTAAAATTATATTTGCCTGGCGAATATCAATTACTTGTAATGGATGACTCAGGACAAACGGCGACGGTGAATTTTGAATTAGACCGTTAAGTGTTACCCCCGAAGAGTTAGTTTGATAATTATCAATATTCGTTCCTGAAAAAAAACGAGAATGCGTTTTTATTTTAAGGAACGAGCAATGAAGAAAAATAAAAATCAGGGAGAGGGGCTTATTCCCGCGCTATCCCGGCGTCATTTTATTCAGGCAGGGTCGGCGCTCGCCGCCCTTCCTTTTGTAGCGACAACAGGTAAAGCACAGGCACAGAGTGCAGCGGCAACACACGCGACGCCTGAAGAAAAAGTGGTGCAAACCTGCAGCACGTTTGACTGCGGCGGCAAATGTGATATTCGCGCTCACGTCAGCGAGGGCGTAGTCACGAGAATTTCAACGCGTCCGGATAATGAACTGGATCCTCAAATGCCTGTTATGCGCGCCTGCGTTCGTGGCCGCGCTTATCGGAAATTTGTTTATCATCCCGATCGGCTTAAATATCCAATGAAACGCGTGGGTAAACGTGGTGAAGGAAAATTCGAGCGTATTAGCTGGGACGAAGCCACCACGCTTATTGCGAATCAATTAAAAAAGATTACACAAAAATACGGCGCTGCCTCACGCTATGTGCATGTGGGCACTGCGGTATCCGGCGGAACGTTTTCCGGCGATAAAATGGTTCGTCGTCTGCTCAACTTAACCGGCGGCTATCTTGAAAGCTATCACTCGGTCAGTATGGGCAACACGGCGGCAGCCACGCCGTATACCTACGGCACCGCCGCCAGCGGCAGCTCTCTGGACACGCTGCTGGATACCAAACTGGTCATTCTCTGGGGACATAACCCGACGGAAACGATCTTTGGTCACAGCAACTACTTCTATCAGAAGATGAAGCAAAACGGCACGCGCTTTATCGTTGTCGATCCGCGCTATTCCGATACGGTTTCCTCTCTTGCCGACCAGTGGATCCCGCTACTTCCCACAACAGACAACGCCCTGATGGACGCCATGATGTACACGATCGTCACGGAGAACCTGCACGATCGCGACTTCATCCAGCGCTATACCCTGGGCTTTGACGAAGCATCCATGCCGGAAGGCGTTCCGGCCAATGAATCCCTGATGGCTTATCTGAGCGGCGCAAAAGATGGCGTGGCGAAAACGCCCGAGTGGGCAGAGAAAATCACCCACGTGCCTGCGCAGACCATTCGTCAGCTGGCGCGCGACTACGCAACCACCAAACCCGCTGCGCTGATCCAGGGCTGGGGACCGCAGCGCCATAACTGCGGCGAGCGCACCGCGCGCGGCTCGACGTTACTGGCAACGCTGACGGGTAACGTTGGGGTGAAGGGCGGCTGGGCGGCAGGCTATGGCGGCTGCGCTAATCGTAAATTTGCTGCCGGGCCGGAGATGCCGGATAACCCGGTAAAAGCCAAAATATCGGTGATGAACTGGGTGCAGGCCGCCGATGATGCTTCTAAGGTAACGGCGGAAGACGGCCTGAAGGATGCAGAGAAGCTGGACAGTAATATCCGCATCCTGTTTTCGCTGGCGGGAAATTATCTGGCTAACCAGAACCCGGATCTGCATCAGGCGACGCGCGTGCTGGAAGACGAGTCGAAAATCGAGTTTATCGTGGCAAGCGATCTGTTTATGACGCCGAGCGCCCGATACGCCGATCTTCTCCTGCCGGAAACCAGCTTTATGGAACGCTGGAATATCGGCGAAACCTGGGGCACGGCAAGCTATCTGATCCTGTCGGAAAAGCTGATTGAACCTGAATTCGAACGCCGTTCAGACTACGACTGGCTGCGGGAAGTTGCTGCTAAGCTTGGCGTCGAACCTGCATTCAGCGAGGGCCGTGACGAAAAAGCGTGGATTGAGCACATCTGGGAGCAGACACGGCTCTCCATGCCAGATGAAAACCTGCCGGACTTCGCGACGCTACAAAAGACGCGCCAGCATCTTTTCAAAAGCGCGCCGTTCGTCGCTTTTGAAGACAATATTCGCGATCCGCAAAATCATCCGTTCCCGACGCCGTCCGGGAAAATTGAGATCTTCTCGAAGCGTCTGTTCGACATGCACCATCCGGAGATTCCGGCGCTGTCGCACTACGTGCCCGCCCACGAAGGGCCGGAAGACGAACTGGCGAAAACCTTCCCGCTGCAGCTGATCACCTGGAAAGGCAAAAACCGTGCTAACTCAACCCAGTACGCCAACCCGTGGCTGATTGAGGCGCAGCAGCAAAAGCTGTGGATCAACCCACAGGACGCGCAAAAGCGCGGCATTTCCCAGGGGGATACCGTGCGCATTCATAACGCGCGCGGCATTTGTGAAATTCCGGCTGAAGTCACGCCGCGCATCATTCCGGGCGTTGTTGCCATGCAGGCAGGCGCCTGGTGGCAGCCGGACGAACAGGGCGTCGATAAAGGCGGCTGCGCGAACGTGCTCAGCTCTGCCCGTATTACCGCGCTTGCGAAAGGGAATTCCCATCAAACCATGCTGGTGGAGGTAACAAAAGCATGAGTCAGTTTAAACACTATGCGCCGGTGAGCGATAAACAGCTGGGTTTCTATATTGACTCTTCCCGCTGCTCGGGCTGCAAGGCATGCCAGGTGGCGTGCAAAGATAAAAACAACCTTGAGGTCGGACGTCGTTTCCGTCGCGTATACGAAGTCAACGGCGGGAATTTCATCCCAACCGGGCAGGGCGGCGTTAGCAACAACGTTTTTGCCTACACGCTCTCTATTTCCTGTAACCACTGTGCGGACCCGATCTGCACCAAAAACTGTCCGACCACCGCAATGCACAAGCGTCCGGGCGACGGCATCGTGCGCGTCGATACGGACAAGTGCGTTGGCTGCGGCTACTGCGCGTGGTCTTGCCCTTACGGCGCGCCACAGCTCAACGAGCAGACCGGGCAGATGTCCAAATGCGATTTTTGCGTGGATCTGCAGGCAAAGGGCGAGCAGCCCGTCTGCGTGGCAACCTGTCCGCTTGAGGCGATCAAATTTGGGCCTATTGATGAACTTCGGGCGAAATACGGTGCGGTATGCGATGTGAAGGGCTTGCCTGATTCCTCGATTACAAAACCAAACCTGGTGATCAAAGCGCATCAGGGCGCAGAGAAAGAGGGGAAACGTCATGCATGAGTTACCGCTGCTGATTTTTACGCTGTTCCTGCAGGGATCGGTTGGCGTGACGCTCTGGCTGGCGTTCGGGGGGGCGCATACTACACCGCGTAGCGCGCTGCTGCCTGCCGCTGGGGCGTTTGTGCTGGCGAGCCTGGGGCTGCTCGCCTCAGCGCTGCATATGGGCTATCCGCTCAACGCCCTGAACGCGCTACGCCACGTTTCCAGTTCGTGGCTGAGCCGCGAGATTATCTTCGCCAGCCTTTACCTGGCGGCGCTTGGCCTCGCCGTGCTGCTGATGTTTTCCAATAAGCCAGGCTGGAAGCTGCTTTTGGCCGTGGCGGGTCTTGTCGGGCTGGTGGACGTGTTCTGCATGGCACAAATCTACATGCACGCGTCCGTGGTGACCTGGAAGCACATTAACACGCTGGTACTGTTTATCGGCTCGGTGGGTATCATCGGTTCAGCCTGCATGGCAGTTGGGATGCGTTCCCAGACTACCCTGCGTGCGGCGGTTGTCATTATCACGCTGGTGGTGCTTGTGCGTCTGGTGATGCAGCCCGTCTGGCTGGCAGACATCACTGCCATGGACAATACCGTGGTGACGTTCCCTCACGCACCGCTACGGATGCTCGAACAACTGCGCGCGGTACATCTGCTGAGCTGGTGCGTTTCTGTTGCGGGTCTGCTGTGCTTTGCTGCGGGCGGCTTAAGAGCGGCACGCGGCTCAATGCTGCTGGGCAGCGCCTTACTGATTGTGGGTGAGCTGATGCTGCGCTTCGTTTTCTTCAGTATTGGCTGATGGGCAGATTGACGTTTGCCCCGGCGATGGACGTGACGCATGCGTGCGTCCGTCGCCGTTTTCGCCACGCTTCCTGTTGCGCCTGCGCGGACGTTTGTCCAGCGCAGGCTTTTTCTTTTACGGAAACCGGCGTCTCGGTTGATGAAAATCGCTGTATTGAATGCGGTGACTGCCTGTTCGTCTGCCCCTCCGGGGCCATTACCGGCATCGCGCCGCGAAAGCGATTTCTGCGTGGAGATACCCTTGTTGGGCCTTTTACTGAACGCGCACCTGGGGTGAATGAGCTGCTGCTGTGGCACGCGCAACGCCAGGTTCGTTTTATCAGTATCGACGCAGAGCAATACCCTGACTGGCTGCTGGCGCTTGCCCGGCTTAATCTTGCGCTTCGTCGCCGTGGTGAAGCGGAGTGGGGGTTTAAGCTCATACCGATCGGCGAGGTGAATATCGCTCGTCGTGCGTTGATGCACGTTCCCCGCGAGGATGTAAAAGCCTGTCGCGTTTCCCCGGGGCCGCGGGAGCTGCGCAGGGCATTCTCGACATTTAGCGAGTCAGATATCGCACTCGATATTAATAAGTGCGTGCTGTGCGGTGCGTGCTGGCGAAGCTGCCCGGAAAACGCGATTCGGTTTGAGAACGCCGCGCTGGTGGTGGAGACCGGGCGCTGTACCGGCTGCGGTGGCTGTGAGGCAGTATGTCAGCACGAGGCGATAAACGTCGCAGAAACAGATGGACCGGCAAAAAACGTGGCCACTCCCGCATATAAAGCAGTTTGCCTGACGTGCCAGCGCCAGTTCTGGTCATTTACGCCTGATGAAAAGCAGTGCCCGCTCTGTTTACGCCATCAACACGGTATGCGAAATCCGGCCTGTTGCTAATCTTCGTCTCATTTTAAAAAAATGTTATGCAGAACCATAGGCAATGGCGCTATTGCTCTTTATAATCCGCGCCACACCATACTCAGGTATGCAAAACAACAGAACATTTTACAGAGGTTATCAATGGCTATTGAACGTACTTTTTCCATCATCAAACCAAACGCGGTGGCAAAAAACGTTATTGGCAGCATCTTCGCTCGCTTTGAATCAGCAGGGTTTAAGATCGTTGGCACCAAAATGCTGCACCTGACCGTTGAGCAGGCTCGCGGTTTCTACGCTGAGCACGAAGGTCGTCCATTCTTTGACGGCCTGGTGGAGTTCATGACCTCCGGTCCAATCGTGGTCTCCGTGCTGGAAGGCGAAAACGCAGTACAGCGTCACCGCGATCTGCTGGGTGCAACCAACCCGGACAACGCGCTGGCAGGTACCCTGCGCGCTGACTACGCGGACAGCTTCACCGAGAACGGCACCCACGGTTCCGACTCCGTTGAGTCTGCCGCACGCGAAATCGCGTTCTTCTTCGCTGAAGGCGAAGTGTGCCCGCGCACTCGCTAATAATTTCGTAAATGCCGCGTGCAAACGTGGCATCCCTGCGCCAGACTTTGTACAATGCAACGCCCCGGACGAGCAGATTGCTTACCGGGGCGTTTCTTTTCAACCCACCAAGGGCCACAACGTGTAACAACGAGGCCGGAAAAAATTATGTCTGAACTAGTGAATACCTCCGAAGTCGCCATTCCTGCGGTTCCCAATAAAAATGGAAAAATTAACCTGCTGGACCTGAACCGTCAGCAGATGCGCGAGTTCTTTAAAGATATGGGTGAGAAGCCCTTTCGTGCCGATCAGGTAATGAAATGGATGTACCACTACTGCAGCGACAACTTTGATGAGATGACCGACATCAACAAAGTGCTGCGCAACAAGCTCAAAGAAGTGGCCGAAATCCGCGCGCCGGAAGTGGTGGAAGAGCAGCGCTCGGCAGACGGCACCATCAAATGGGCGATTGCCGTAGGCGATCAGCGCGTTGAAACCGTCTACATCCCGGAAGACGATCGTGCCACGCTGTGCGTCTCTTCTCAGGTGGGCTGTGCGCTGGAGTGCAAATTCTGCTCTACGGCTCAGCAAGGTTTTAACCGTAACCTTCGCGTGTCTGAAATCATCGGTCAGGTCTGGCGTGCCGCGAAGATCGTGGGTGCGGCAAAAGTGACCGGCACGCGTCCGATCACCAACGTGGTAATGATGGGGATGGGCGAACCGCTGCTGAACCTGACCAACGTGGTGCCGGCGATGGAAATCATGCTGGATGACTTCGGTTTTGGCCTGTCCAAGCGCCGCGTGACGCTGTCTACCTCAGGCGTTGTGC
Source organism: Enterobacter sp. 50588862 (assembly GCF_001462935.1). NCBI lineage: Bacteria > Pseudomonadati > Pseudomonadota > Gammaproteobacteria > Enterobacterales > Enterobacteriaceae > Enterobacter > Enterobacter sp. 50588862. The sequence goes on along the minus strand of NZ_LNHM01000025.1, from coordinate 138,563 downwards.
CTGCGCTGGATAAGCTCGGCGACATGATTGACGTTGCGCTGGCTATCTCCCTGCACGCGCCAAACGATGAAATTCGTGACGAAATTGTACCGATTAACAAAAAGTACAATATCGAAACCTTCCTCGCTGCCGTGCGTCGCTACCTGGAGAAATCCAACGCAAACCAGGGCCGCGTCACCATCGAGTACGTGATGCTGGACCACGTCAACGACGGTACTGAGCACGCGCATCAGCTGGCTGAACTGCTGAAGGATACGCCATGCAAAATCAACCTGATCCCATGGAACCCGTTCCCGGGCGCGCCGTATGGCCGTAGCTCGAACAGCCGTATCGACCGTTTCTCCAAGGTGCTGATGGAGTATGGTTTCACCACCATCGTGCGTAAAACCCGCGGTGATGATATTGATGCTGCATGCGGACAGTTGGCCGGTGACGTCATTGACCGTACCAAACGTACCCTGCGTAAACGCATGCAGGGCGAGACTATTGCGGTTAAACCTGTTTGATTATTATGCATCACGGCGCATTATCTACGCTGTGATGCATAATCTGACTGAATAATCAGTCAGATTCGTGACGTTTGATTAATAATTACGGTGCGTTTCATATGAGTTTCGGGCAGTATGTAACGACGTAACAACAGTTTAGCCACGCGGGCAGAGCTGCACTGTCATCTACCGGCTGACAGTCTTATACTGTCTGTTCAAGGTTAACTGACCTGAAGTTTCGCGGTGCGGGCGGCATTGTGACTCACCGGCACCTGAACCCTTTTTTTCACGTACCAGTAGTTGTAGCGAATGAATACTGAAGCCACTCACGACCAACATGAAGCACTCTCCACTGGCGTTCGTCTTCGCAACGCCCGTGAACAACTCGGACTCAGCCAGCAAGCTGTTGCAGAACGCTTGTGCCTGAAAGTTTCCACGGTTCGCGATATTGAAGAAGATAAGGCGCCTGCCGATCTGGCTTCAACATTTCTGCGCGGCTATATCCGCTCTTACGCAAAACTGGTGCACATCCCCGAAAACGAATTACTGCCAATGATGGAGAAGCAGGCACCGGTTCGTGCAGCAAAAGTTGCCCCGATGCAAACTTTCTCCCTGGGGAAACGTCGTAAAAAACGTGATGGCTGGCTGATGAGCTTTACCTGGCTGGTGCTGTTTGTTGTTGTCGGCCTGACCGGCGCATGGTGGTGGCAAAACCACAAGGCGCAGCAGGAAGAGATCACCACTATGGCCGATCAATCCTCCGCTGAACTCAATCAGGCGAGCAATGGTGGTGCCCAGAGCGTTCCGCTGAACACCGACGGTGCGGCGGCCTCAAGCGAGCCGCAAACAACGGCTCCGGCAACCGATGCAGCACAGGCTCCGGCCGCAACGGCGAACACCGCTGCGCCTCAGGCTCAGGATCAAAACGCGGTCGTCGCCCCTTCTCAGGCAAATGTCGATACTGCGGCGAACGCCCCTGCACCGACTCAGCCGGCGAACAACGCCGCGGCGTCCCTGCCGACCGACCCGGCGGCAACCGCCGCGCCAGCCGCCGATCCAAACGCGCTGGTGATGAACTTCACGGCCGACTGTTGGCTGGAAGTGACTGACGCGACAGGTAAAAAACTGTTCAGCGGCCTGCAGCGGAAAGATGGCACGTTAAACCTAACGGGTCAGGCACCTTACAAACTTAAAATCGGCGCTCCGGCAGCGGTACAGATCCAGTATCAAGGAAAACCTGTCGACCTGAGCCGCTTTATCAGAACTAACCAGGTTGCACGTCTTACCGTTAATGCCGAACAATCAGCAGCACAGTAACAGACGGGCAACGCGGGAGATTTTTCATGCATAACCAGGCTCCGATTCAACGTAGAAAATCGAAACGGATTTACGTTGGGAATGTGCCAGTCGGCGATGGGGCACCTATCGCCGTCCAGTCGATGACCAATACGCGCACCACGGATGTGGAAGCAACGGTCAACCAAATCAAAGCATTAGAGCGTGTAGGCGCGGACATTGTCCGCGTCTCAGTGCCCACGATGGATGCCGCTGAGGCGTTCAAGCTGATCAAACAGCAGGTCAGCGTGCCGCTGGTTGCAGATATCCACTTCGACTACCGTATCGCGCTGAAAGTTGCTGAATACGGCGTTGATTGCCTGCGTATTAACCCGGGCAACATCGGCAATGAAGAACGCATTCGCATGGTGGTTGACTGCGCCCGCGACAAAAACATTCCAATCCGTATCGGCGTGAACGCCGGCTCTCTGGAAAAAGATCTGCAGGAAAAGTATGGCGAGCCAACGCCGCAGGCGCTGCTCGAATCCGCCATGCGTCACGTCGATCATCTGGATCGTCTTAACTTCGATCAGTTCAAGGTCAGCGTTAAAGCCTCTGACGTTTTCCTGGCCGTTGAATCGTATCGTCTGCTGGCAAAACAGATCGACCAGCCTCTGCATCTCGGGATAACCGAAGCGGGCGGCCTGCGTAGCGGTTCGGTGAAGTCTGCGATCGGCCTGGGCCTGCTGCTCTCCGAAGGGATCGGCGACACCCTGCGCGTCTCGCTGGCGGCGGATCCGGTAGAAGAGATCAAGGTCGGTTTCGATATTCTGAAATCGCTGCGTATCCGCTCGCGTGGGATCAACTTCATTGCCTGCCCAACCTGTTCGCGTCAGGAATTTGACGTGATCGGCACGGTGAATGCCCTGGAGCAGCGTCTGGAAGACATCATCACCCCGATGGACGTCTCCATCATCGGCTGTGTCGTGAACGGTCCGGGTGAAGCGCTGGTCTCAACCCTGGGCGTAACCGGCGGTAACAAGAAAAGTGGTCTCTATGAAGATGGCGTTCGTAAAGATCGTCTGGATAATAGCGACATGATTGACCAGCTTGAAGCCCGCATCCGCGCCAAAGCCGCGATGATGGACGAGACACAGCGCATCAGCGTTCAGCAGGTTGAAAAATAACGTGATGGGAAGCGTGCCGCTTCCCATGTATGATTGAACCCATTCTTTGGGTTTTTTTTGTATATAGAAAGAGAATAAACGTGGCAAAAAACATTCAAGCCATCCGCGGCATGAACGATTACCTGCCTGGCGAAACCGCCATCTGGCAGCGCATTGAAGGCACGCTGAAGCAGGTGCTCGGCAGCTACGGTTACAGCGAAATCCGTTTGCCGATTGTAGAGCAGACCCCGTTATTCAAACGCGCGATCGGTGAAGTGACCGACGTGGTTGAAAAAGAGATGTACACCTTTGAGGACCGCAACGGCGACAGCCTGACCCTGCGTCCGGAAGGTACGGCGGGCTGCGTACGCGCCGGCATCGAACATGGTCTTCTGTACAATCAGGAGCAGCGCCTGTGGTATATCGGCCCGATGTTCCGCCACGAACGTCCGCAGAAAGGTCGTTATCGCCAGTTTAACCAGCTGGGTGTGGAAGTCTTTGGCCTGCAGGGCCCGGACATCGATGCCGAACTGATTATGCTGACCGCCCGCTGGTGGCGCGCCCTCGGTATCTCTGAGCACGTTTCGCTGGAACTGAACTCAATCGGTTCTCTGGAAGCGCGCGCTAACTACCGCGATGCGCTGGTGGCGTTCCTGGAGCAGCATAAAGAGAAGCTGGACGAAGACTGCAAACGTCGCATGTACAGCAACCCGCTGCGCGTGCTGGATTCCAAAAACCCTGATGTTCAGGCGCTGCTGAACGATGCCCCTGCGCTGGGTGACTACCTGGACGACGAGTCTCGCGAACACTTTACCGGCCTGTGCAAGCTGCTCGAAGCGGCGGGCATTGCCTACACCGTGAACCAGCGTCTGGTGCGCGGTCTGGACTACTACAACCGCACCGTGTTTGAGTGGGTAACCACCAGCCTCGGTTCTCAGGGCACCGTGTGTGCCGGCGGCCGTTATGACGGTCTGGTTGAGCAACTGGGTGGCCGTGCCGCGCCTGCGGTTGGCTTCGCGATGGGTCTTGAGCGACTTGTTTTGCTGGTTCAGGCAGTTAATCCGGAATTTAAAGCAGATTCCGTTGTCGATATATACCTGGTGGCTTCAGGCGCGGAAACGCAGTCTGCGGCGATGCAGCTTGCCGAACGCGTGCGCGATGCGCTGCCGGGCGTTAAGCTGATGACCAACCATGGCGGCGGCAACTTCAAAAAACAGTTTGCTCGTGCCGATAAGTGGGGCGCAAGTATTGCACTGGTGCTGGGCGAGTCCGAAGTGGCTAACGGCGAAGTGGTAGTAAAAGACCTGCGCTCTGGTGAGCAGACAACGGTAACGCAGGACGGCGTTGCGGCGCACTTGCGCACTCTATTGGGCTAAGGAGAAAGACGGCGTGGAAATGTACGAGAACGAACACGATCAGGTCGACGCGATTAAACGCTTCTTTGCTGAAAACGGCAAAGCGCTGGTTGTTGGGGTTATTTTAGGTGTGGGTGCGCTGGTGGGCTGGCGTTACTGGAACAACCATCAGGCGGATTCCGCGCGCGGCGCGTCCCTGTCCTATGAAAATACCGTTAGCGCGATTCGTGCCGACCAGCCGCAAACGCTGGCTGCGGCAGAGAAATTTGCCGCTGACAACAAAAACACCTACGGTGCACTGGCAGCGCTGGAAGTGGCTCAGCAGTACGTTGATAAAAACGAACTGGATAAAGCCGCTGCTCAGCTGTCTCAGGGCCTTGCTGCTGCCAGCGATGAAAACCTGAAAGCGGTGATCAATCTGCGCCTGGCACGTATTCAGGTTCAGCAGAAAAAAGCTGACGACGCGCTGAAAACGCTCGATACCATCAAAGGCGAAGGTTTTGCTGCCATCGTTGCCGATCTGCGCGGTGAAGCACTGCTGAGCAAAGGTGACAAAGCGGGCGCGCGTAAAGCGTGGCAAGCTGGCGTAGAGAGCAAAGCGTCACCTGCGCTGAGCGAAATGATGCAGATGAAAATAAATAATTTGTCCGTCTGAGAGGGACCCGATGCAATTGCGTAAATTACTTCTGCCAGGACTGCTTTCTGTTACGTTATTAAGTGGTTGTTCACTGTTCAGTGGCGAAGAAGACGTTGTGAAAATGTCCCCACTGCCGACGGTTGAAAACCAGTTTACCCCATCCACCGCGTGGGATGTCTCCGTGGGCAGTGGGATTGGTGATTTCTATTCCAACCTTCATCCTGCGTATGCAGACAGCGTTGTCTATGCCGCTGACCGCAAAGGTACCGTGAAAGCGGTGAACGCCGATGACGGCAAAGAAGTGTGGTCCGTTAACCTGGCGGAAAAAGACGGCTGGTTCTCCCGTAAACCTGCACTGCTGTCTGGCGGTCTGACCGTTTCCGGTGGTCACGTGTACGTGGGCAGCGAAAAAGCGCAGGTTTACGCGCTGAATGCCAGCGATGGTTCTGTTGCATGGCAGACCGCCGTAGCCGGTGAATCCTTGTCACGTCCGGTCGTGAGCGACGGGCTGGTGCTGATCCATACCAGCAACGGCCAGCTTCAGGCGCTGAATGAAGCGGACGGCCTGGTGAAATGGACCGTTAACCTGGATATGCCTGCGCTCTCTCTGCGCGGTGAATCCGCACCTGCAACCGCATTTGGCGCTGCCATTGTGGGTGGTGACAATGGTCGCGTGAGTGCCGTGCTGATGCAGCAGGGCCAGATGATCTGGCAGCAGCGTATCTCGCAGGCCACTGGCTCAACGGAAATCGACCGCCTGAGCGACGTAGATACTACTCCGGTTATCGTTGACGGTGTGGTTTACGCCCTGGCCTATAACGGCAACCTGACCGCGCTGGACCTGCGCAGCGGCCAGATCATGTGGAAACGTGAGCTGGGCTCTGTGAATGATTTCATCGTGGACGGTAACCGCATCTATATGGTTGACCAGAACGATCGCCTGCTGGCGCTGAGCACCGAAGGCGGCGTGACGCTGTGGACGCAAAGCGATCTGCTGCACCGTCTGCTGACCGCGCCAGTGCTGTACAACGGTAGCCTGGTGGTTGGCGACAGCGAAGGCTATATGCACTGGGTTGATCCAGAGAATGGCCGCTTCGTGGCGCAGCAGAAAGTGGACGGTTCAGGCTTCCTGACCGACCCGGTTGTGGCTGACGGCAAACTGCTGATTCAGGCAAAAGACGGCACGCTGTACGCGATCACGCGTTAATTACCCGGCGGTTGTAGTATACTAAACGGCTCCTGTTCACTCAGGAGCCGTTTTGACATTTTTAAAAACGCCGCGAATGCGACGTTTATTTGAATTTTATGAGGCTTCAAACATGGTACCTGTGGTCGCGCTTGTCGGGCGCCCTAACGTTGGAAAATCCACTCTTTTTAACCGTTTAACACGCACCCGTGATGCGCTGGTTGCGGATTTCCCGGGGCTGACGCGTGACCGTAAGTACGGTCGTGCAGAGGTGGAAGGACGCGAGTTCATCTGTATTGATACCGGCGGTATTGATGGCACAGAAGACGGCGTTGAAACCCGCATGGCGGAACAGTCCTTGCTGGCGATTGAAGAAGCAGATGTTGTGCTGTTCATGGTGGATGCGCGCGCTGGCCTGATGCCGGCGGACTCCGCAATCGCTAAGCACCTGCGTTCTCGCGAAAAGCCAACTTTCCTGGTGGCGAACAAAACTGACGGCATCGATGCCGATCAGGCTATCGCGGACTTCTGGTCTCTGGGCATGGGGGATATCCACCCGATTGCGGCATCGCATGGCCGCGGTGTGACCAGCCTGCTGGAAACCGTTCTGCTGCCGTGGGTGGACGAAGTGAACCCGCCGGAAGAGGTGGACGAAGACGCCGCATACTGGGCGCAGTTCGAAGACGGTGAAGAGGGCGAAGAAGAAGAGCCTGAGGATGACTTCAACCCGCAGGATCTGCCGATCAAGCTGGCTATCGTCGGTCGTCCAAACGTAGGTAAGTCTACGCTTACTAACCGTATTCTGGGTGAAGAGCGCGTGGTGGTTTACGACATGCCGGGCACTACGCGTGACAGCATCTACATCCCGATGCAGCGCGATGAACGTGAGTATGTCCTCATCGACACCGCCGGTGTACGTAAGCGCGGAAAAATCACCGACGTGGTGGAAAAATTCTCCGTTATCAAAACCCTGCAGGCGATTGAAGATGCCAACGTGGTGCTGCTGGTCATCGACGCGCGCGAAGGTATCTCCGATCAGGATCTCTCTCTGCTCGGCTTTATCCTCAATAGTGGGCGCTCACTGGTCATCGTCGTCAACAAGTGGGACGGCCTGAGCAATGAAGTGCGCGAGCAGGTGAAAGAGACCCTGGACTTCCGTCTGGGCTTTATCGACTTTGCCCGCGTGCACTTCATCTCTGCGCTGCACGGCAGCGGCGTCGGTAACCTGTTCGAATCCGTGCGTGAAGCCTACGACAGCTCCACCCGTCGTCAGAGCACCGCCATGCTGACCCGTATCATGAATATGGCAGCGGAAGACCACCAGCCGCCGCTGGTGCGCGGTCGTCGCGTGAAGCTGAAATATGCCCACGCCGGTGGCTATAACCCGCCAATCGTGGTGATTCACGGCAACCAGGTGAAAGACCTGCCGGATTCCTACAAGCGCTACCTGATGAACTACTTCCGTAAATCGCTGGACGTGATGGGCACGCCTATTCGTATCCAGTTTAAGGAAGGGGAAAACCCGTTCGCCAACAAGCGCAACACACTGACGCCGAACCAGATGCGTAAGCGTAAGCGTTTGATTAAGCACATTAAGAAAAGCAAATAATCATTGCCGATCTCACAAAGGCCCGCGTTTATCGCGGGCTTTTTTTTGGCCCAATCATACCGTCGGTTCTCTCTGTGTGAAGTCAATCACTATTCACTCCCAACCATCTTTAAATCCAGAAAAGTAGACAATCGTCGAATTTTCATCTTAAAGTCCCTGGTCCGGTACTAGACAAAACTAGCGACTGGTTATCAAATGGTTAACTAACTTTTCGCCGCATGTAAAAAATCGGTCAGATACGTAACTGGCCGGCGTACCTGCTGGTGTTTACAAGCACGACACATACCTTTCGGGAGAATTATGCAATCCTCTGTTAATCACAAAGAGAGCCGAACCTTCTTCGGCCATCCTTATCCGCTCGGTTCGCTGTTCTTTACCGAGATGTGGGAGCGTTTCTCGTTCTACGGCATTCGCCCGCTGCTGATCCTGTTTATGGCCGCCACCGTCTATGACGGCGGGATGGGGCTGGCGCGCGAAAACGCCTCGGCGATTGTCGGTATTTTTGCCGGCACCATGTACCTGGCCGCACTGCCGGGCGGCTGGCTGGCGGATAACTGGCTCGGCCAGCAGAGAGCCGTCTGGTACGGTTCGATTCTGATCGCGCTCGGCCACCTGTCGATTGCGCTGTCAGCCATCATGGGCAACAACCTGTTCTTTATCGGCCTGATGTTCATCGTGCTCGGCTCTGGCCTGTTCAAAACCTGTATCTCGGTGATGGTCGGCACCCTGTATAAAAAAGGCGATGCGCGTCGTGACGGCGGTTTCTCGCTGTTCTACATGGGCATTAATATGGGCTCGTTCATCGCCCCGCTGATTTCCGGCTGGCTGATAAAAACCCACGGCTGGCACTGGGGCTTTGGTATTGGCGGCATCGGGATGCTGGTGGCGCTGATTATCTTCCGCGTGTTTGCGGTTCCGGCGATGAAGCGCTACGACAGCGAAGTCGGTCTGGACTCGACATGGAACAGCCCGGTGGTGAAGCGCAACGGCGTGGGCGTCTGGCTGCTGGCGCTGGCGGCAGGCGTGGCAACGCTCGTGACGCTGATCGCGCAGGGCGTGATTGTCATTAACCCGGTCGCGGTAGCCAGCGTGCTGGTCTACGTAATTGCGGCGTCTGTTGCCCTCTACTTCATCTACCTGTTCATCTTCGCGGGCCTGAACCGCAAAGAGCGCGCCAGGCTGCTGGTCTGCTTTATTCTGCTGGTCTCCGCCGCGTTCTTCTGGTCCGCGTTTGAGCAGAAGCCAACCTCGTTCAACCTGTTTGCCAACGACTACACTAACCGCATGATCGGTGATTTTGAAATTCCGGCGGTGTGGTTCCAGTCGATCAACGCCCTGTTCATCATCCTGCTGGCCCCGGTGTTCAGCTGGGCATGGCCAAAGCTCGCGAGCATGAACATTCGCCCGAGCAGCATCACCAAGTTTGTTATCGGTATTCTGTGTGCGGCAGCGGGCTTTGGCCTGATGATGCTGGCGGCACAGAACGTGCTGAGCAACGGCGGGGCGGGCGTGTCGCCGTTCTGGCTGGTGGGCAGTATCTTAATGCTGACGCTGGGTGAGCTGTGCCTGAGCCCGATCGGTCTGGCGACCATGACCCTGCTGGCGCCGGAGAGAATGCGCGGCCAGATGATGGGGCTGTGGTTCTGCGCCAGCGCGCTGGGTAACCTGGCGGCGGGCCTGATTGGCGGTCACGTGAAGGCCGACCAGCTGGATATGCTGCCGGATCTCTTCGCGCGCTGCTCCATCGCGCTGCTGATTTGTGCCGCAGTGCTGATCGTCCTCATTGTTCCGGTGCGCCGCATGCTGGAAAATGCACAAACTAAACCGGCAGCTAGCGCCTCATAAACCTCAGTGTGCCGGGGCAGGCGTTATGCCCCGGCACTGTACTTCCTGAGGTGAAACCATGCAGTTAGGATTTGTTGGTCTTGGTGCGGTAGTGGAAACAGCCTATCTGCCCGCACTACGTAATCTGTTCGATGGCGCTGTTCGTTGTTTCGGCTTTGATGTTCTCCCCGCAAAGCACCCTGAAGGCGTTACGCGCTGCGCCTCGCTTGCTGCGCTTTTAGCCACCCCGCTGGATACCCTTTTTATTACCACCGCATCGCTGCACCACCTTGAGGTGCTTGAGCTGGCGATTGCCTCGCCGGTTCCGCGGATTGTGATTGAAAAACCGATTGTCGCCACGCTTCCTCAAATCGAAAAACTCAACACGCTGCTGGCAACACCCGGCGTGGCGTCGCGCGTGCTGGCGCTCGACCACTGGATGGCGCGCATCGAAACGGTGAAGCGGTCGCTGGTCGGCCATATATCTGACATTGCCAGAATCGAAGGTTTTTTGCAGGAGCCGAGCGGATATAACGCCGCAGGGGAACCCATCGCGCTCAATTTCGCGACCGGAGAACCGGATACCAGAACGCTTCGCCACCCGGACGGCGTGATTCTGGATATCGGAACGCACGTGCTGGCGATGCTGCGTGAAACGCTGCGCTATCTGGGCGGTCAGGACGATATGACGCTGCAGATGGTAACGGCTAAAGACCGCCTGGGCCACGATATTGCAAAGGGTGACCTGACCACCGCGGAAGGCGAGGCGCACTTGCAGGGAACCATCAGCGGCGTGCCGGTGGGCATCTGGCTTAATAAATACGCGGGACCCGCGGGCGGGCAAAAGGGCCTGCGTCTCTATTTACGCGACGGGCGCATTATCAACTACGACCGACTCGGTGCGGAAGATGTGCTGGAGCTAGTTAAAGGTAAGACTATTCAGCGCTGGCATATCCCCGGCACGATCTACGAACGCTGTCTTGCCGGACATATTCTTGGCGCAAACAGTCTGTTTGAGCGCGATCCGCAGGAGGTGAGCCGCACAACGCGCCGCAGGATCGATGAGGTGGCGCTGCTGCTGACCTTGCAGCAACAGTTGCGTGGCCCGCACTGAAGACGTGGTAAAATTATCGCAGACCTGAACGCCCTGAAGGAGACACCATGACCATTACCTGCCCGGATTGCCAGGCACAGCTTGAACCCCTGAACGGGGCGGCGCACTGCGACAGCTGTAATAAAGATATTGCGCTCGAAGCCCGCTGCCCGGAGTGCCATCAGCCACTCCAGGTCTTAAAGGCCTGCGGGGCGGTGGACTATTTCTGCCAGAACGGCCACGGCTTAATTTCTAAAAAGCGCGTGGAGTTTGTCCTGGCCGAAGATTAATCGCACACGCAGTCTTCGCCTTTTTTCCACAGCTCGACCAGCGACTCGGGCGCTTCCTGCTCAGGTACCAGCACGATGATATCGGCGTAGTGCGCCTGATTTTGGCCGGTCCAGATAATCTGGATGCGGAAATAGCGCTGGTCACCGCTGCCGGGTGACGACGTCTGACCCGGCGGCTGACCGCGTGGAAAGGCCTGCTCCAGGATGCTCACCAGGCGCTGGCGCTGGGCCTCATTAAGCGAGGAGAGCGCGATGGTACGCTGGCCGCTCAGCTTAGGAATAAAAGCGACGCCGCCTTCCCGGGCCAGCTCAACCACGGCGTCATCCGTCAGTTCCGGAACCTGCATTTACAGCACTCCCACCTGTTCCCAGGCCTGTTTTATCGCCGCCCCAACGTCGCTACCGGAGCGTTTCTCTCCGTGCGCTATCGTCAGTTTTGCGAAGGCATCAAAATCCGCATCCTGCGCCAGATTGCGATCGCAAACCGTGTCGTACCAGGCATAACCGGCTTTTTCCCAGGCGTAACCGCCGATTGCCGTCGCGGCCAGGTAAAACGCCCGGTTGGGGATGCCGGAGTTAAGATGGACGCCGCCGTTATCCTCGCGCGTTTTGATGAAATCTTTCATGTGCGCGGGCTGCGGGTCTTTGCCGAGCAGGGGATCGTCGTAGGCGGTGCCGGGTTCAGACATGGAGCGCAGCCCTTTGCCGTTAATGCCCGCGGCCAGCAGCCCTTCACCAATCAACCAGTCTGCTTTATCGGCGGTTTGCTTGAGATGGTACTGTTTCACCAGCGAACCAAACACGTCTGACAGGGACTCATTCAGCGCGCCCGACTGTTCAAAATAGATTAGCCCGGCTTCGGTCTCGGTGACGCCGTGGCTCAGCTCGTGTGCCACCACGTCGATGGCAATCGTAAAGCGGTTAAAGATCTCCCCGTCGCCGTCGCCAAACACCATCTGCTGACCGTTCCAGAAGGCGTTCTGATATTCCCGACCATAGTGAACGGTGCCGGTCAAAATCAGCCCCTTATTATCGAGCGAATCGCGCTGATATTCTTTCCAGAAGAAATCATGGGTGATACCCAAATAATCGTACGCCTCGTCCACGGCCACATCGCCATTCGACGGCTGGCCCTCGTAACGCACCTGGGTACCCGGCAGCTCCTGGGTCTGTTTCGCATCGTAGATATCGCGCTCAAGCTGACCGGCTTTATTCACGTGCGGCGCGGCGGGTTTGCCCGGCATATGCGCCATCAGCGTCTGGACGTGGGTTAAGGTCTGACGGGCATAGCGCTGCTGCGGTTCGGAACCGCTTTCGATAATACGACGAAGAATATAAGGGGGAATAACGCTACGAAGATGGGACATGCTGCTCTCCTTATTAAAAAAGGGAATAGCAGCAGTATAGTAAGTAACCGGCGAAGAATTATCCGGTTTTGCACTGACGCGTCTTTTTCACCGGTTTAATTGATTTCACTTCGCTTTCCACCCAGCCGTCAGACAGGCGGGTGGTAAGAACGTCACCGGTGTTCACCTGTTTGGTTTGCTTCAGCACTTTGCCGTCCGCTGCCGTCGTTACGCTATAGCCGCGCGCCAGCGTGGAGAGGGGGCTGACGGCTTCCAGATGGGTCACCGCGTTGCCAAAACGCTCACGTGTGGTGCTCAGGCGCGCCCGGAGAGTCTCCGCCAGACGATATTCCAGCTGCTGAATGCGCGTTTGCGCACGATAGATTTTCGGCTGCGGATTCTGCTGGTTCAGGCGCTGGGTCACACGCTGCTGGCGAGTCACCGCGCGCTTAAGCTGATTATCAAGCGCAAAGTTCATGCGCTGACGCAGGCGTTCCAGCACGGTCTGCTGACGCGCCAGACGAAGCTGCGGGTGCTGCTGCTGAAGACGGTGATGAAGCTGGGTAAAGCGGCGGGTACGGTTGGCAAGGAAGTAGTCCATCGCCATCTCAAGACTCTGCTGGCCGTACTGAAGCTGACGCAGCAGCTCCAGCTGGTTACGGCTCACCACTTCCGCCGCCGCGGACGGGGTAGGCGCACGCAGATCCGCAACAAAATCCGCGATTGTCACGTCCGTTTCATGCCCGACGGCGCTCACCACGGGGATATCGCTTGCAAAGATTGCCCGCGCCACGCGCTCGTCGTTAAAGCTCCACAGGTCTTCCAGCGAGCCGCCGCCGCGCCCGACGATCAACACGTCACACTCCTTACGCGCATTTGCCAGTTCAATGGCGCGTACAATCTGGCCTGGCGCATCGTCACCCTGAACGGCGGTCGGGTAGATGATGACGGGCAGGGAAGGGTCGCGACGCTTAAGCACGTGCAAAATATCGTGCAGCGCTGCACCGGTTTTCGAGGTGATGACCCCAACGCAGTGGGCGGGTAAGGGCAGCGGTTTTTTGAACTGCTGGTCGAACAAACCTTCCTCAGAGAGTTTGGCTTTAAGCTGTTCGTACTTCTGCTGCAGCAGACCTTCGCCCGCAGGCTGCATGCTCTCGACGATAATCTGATAATCACCGCGCGGTTCATACAGGGTTATATTGGCGCGAACCAGAACCTGCTGGCCGTGCTGCGGACGGAACGTCACGCGACGGTTGCTGTTGCGGAACATCGCGCAGCGCACCTGGGCGGTATCGTCTTTTAAGGTAAAATACCAGTGTCCGGAAGACGGTTGCGTGAAGTTTGAGATTTCACCGCTGATCCAGACCTGCCCCATTTCCTGCTCAAGCAGCAAACGCACCGTCTGATTAAGGCGGCTGACAGTATAAATTGAGGGGGATTGAGAGGATAACATGTGAGCGGGATCAAATTCTAAATCAGCAAGTTATTCAGTCGATAGTAACCTGCTGAGAGGCATTCGCAAGCATTTTTTCAAAAAAGTGTAGATGCAATCGGTTACGCTCTGTATAATGCCACGGCAATATTTAACCACCCAGGTCAGAGATATTGCCCATGCTACGTATCGCTAAAGAAGCACTGACGTTTGACGACGTCCTCCTCGTTCCCGCTCATTCCACCGTTCTGCCGAATACTGCCGACCTCAGCACGCAGTTGACGAAAACCATTCGTCTGAACATTCCTATGCTCTCCGCGGCAATGGACACCGTGACTGAAGCGCGCCTGGCTATCGCCCTGGCACAGGAAGGCGGCATTGGCTTTATCCACAAAAACATGTCTATCGAACGTCAGGCAGAAGAAGTTCGCCGCGTGAAGAAGCATGAGTCCGGCATCGTGTCCGATCCTCAGACTGTTCTGCCAACCACTACCCTGCACGAAGTGAAAGCCCTGACCGAACGTAACGGCTTTGCCGGCTACCCGGTAGTGACCGAAGACAATGAACTGGTGGGCATCATCACCGGTCGTGACGTGCGCTTCGTGACTGACCTGAACCAGCCTGTCAGCGTCTACATGACGCCAAAAGAGCGTCTGGTGACCGTCCGCGAAGGCGAAACTCGCGACGTGGTGCTGGCAAAAATGCACGAAAAACGCGTTGAGAAAGCGCTGGTTGTGGATGCGAACTTCCACCTGCGCGGCATGATCACCGTTAAAGATTTCCAGAAAGCAGAACGTAAACCGAACGCCTGTAAAGACGAGCATGGCCGTCTGCGCGTCGGCGCTGCCGTAGGCGCGGGTGCAGGTAACGAAGAGCGCGTTGACGCGCTGGTGGCGGCGGGCGTTGACGTCCTGCTGATTGACTCCTCTCACGGCCACTCCGAAGGCGTGCTGCAGCGTATTCGTGACACCCGTGCAAAATACCCTGACCTGCAGATCATCGGCGGCAACGTGGCGACGGGCGCAGGCGCTCGCGCGCTGGCTGACGCCGGCTGCAGCGCGGTGAAAGTGGGTATCGGCCCTGGCTCTATCTGTACCACCCGTATCGTGACCGGCGTGGGCGTTCCGCAGATCACCGCGGTTTCTGACGCGGTTGAAGCGCTGGAAGGCACCGGTATTCCGGTTATCGCTGACGGCGGTATCCGCTTCTCTGGCGACATCGCTAAAGCCATCGCCGCGGGCGCTGCTGCCGTAATGGTAGGCTCCATGCTCGCTGGTACCGAAGAATCCCCGGGCGAAATCGAACTCTACCAGGGCCGTTCTTACAAATCTTACCGTGGAATGGGCTCCCTGGGCGCGATGTCCAAAGGTTCCTCTGACCGTTACTTCCAGACCGATAACGCTGCTGACAAACTGGTACCGGAAGGTATCGAAGGCCGCGTGGCCTATAAAGGCCGTCTGAAAGAGATCATTCACCAGCAGATGGGCGGCCTGCGTTCCTGTATGGGTCTGACCGGCTGTGGTACCATTGACCTGCTGCGTACTAAAGCGGAATTCGTACGCATCAGCGGCGCGGGTATCCAGGAGAGCCACGTTCACGACGTGACGATCACCAAAGAGTCCCCGAACTATCGTCTGGGCTCCTGATTTTTCTTCGCCCGACCTCGTGTCGGGCGATTTATTTAATCTGTTTCACTTGCCTCGGAATTAGCGTCAATGACGGAAAACATTCATAAACATCGCATTCTCATCCTGGACTTCGGTTCTCAGTACACTCAGCTGGTGGCGCGTCGCGTGCGTGAACTGGGCGTTTACTGTGAGCTCTGGGCGTGGGATGTCACGGAAGCACAGATTCGCGAATTCAATCCAAGCGGCATCATCCTGTCCGGCGGCCCGGAAAGCACCACCGAAGAGAACAGCCCGCGCGCGCCGCAGTACGTGTTCGAAGCGGGCGTGCCGGTATTCGGCGTCTGCTACGGCATGCAGACCATGGCGATGCAGCTGGGCGGTCACGTAGAAGGCTCTAACGAACGTGAGTTCGGCTACGCGCAGGTTGAAGTTGTCACCGACAGCGCGCTGGTGCGCGGTATCGAAGACTCCCTGACCGCAGACGGCAAGCCGCTGCTGGACGTGTGGATGAGCCACGGCGACAAAGTTACCGCCATCCCGTCTGACTTCGTGACCGTTGCCAGTACCGAAAGCTGCCCGTTCGCCATCATGGCGAACGAAGAAAAACGCTTCTACGGCGTGCAGTTCCACCCGGAAGTGACCCACACCCGTCAGGGTATGCGCATGCTGGAGCGCTTCGTGCGTGACATCTGCCAGTGTGAAGCCCTGTGGACCCCGGCAAAAATCATCGACGACGCCGTGGAGCGTATCCGCCAGCAGGTTGGCGATGACAAAGTGATCCTCGGCCTCTCCGGCGGCGTGGACTCCTCCGTCACCGCGATGCTGCTGCACCGTGCCATCGGCAAAAACCTGACCTGCGTCTTCGTGGACAACGGTCTGCTGCGTCTGAACGAAGCGAAGCAGGTCATGGACATGTTCGGCGACCACTTCGGTCTGAACATCGTTCACGTGGAAGGCGAGCAGCGCTTCCTGGACGCGCTGAAAGGCGAGAACGATCCGGAAGCGAAACGTAAGATCATCGGTCGCGTCTTCGTCGAAGTGTTCGACGAAGAAGCGCTGAAGCTGGAAGACGTGAAGTGGCTGGCGCAGGGTACCATCTACCCGGACGTGATCGAGTCTGCGGCCTCCGCAACCGGTAAAGCGCACGTCATCAAATCTCACCACAACGTGGGCGGCCTGCCGAAAGAGATGAAGATGGGTCTGGTTGAACCGCTGCGCGAGCTGTTCAAAGACGAAGTGCGTAAAATAGGTCTGGAACTGGGTCTGCCGTACGACATGCTCTACCGTCACCCGTTCCCGGGTCCGGGTCTGGGCGTGCGCGTGCTGGGCGAAGTGAAGAAAGAGTACTGCGACCTGCTGCGTCGCGCGGACGCGATCTTCATCGAAGAGCTGCACAAAGCTGACCTGTACAACAAAGTAAGCCAGGCGTTCACCGTGTTCCTGCCGGTTCGCTCTGTAGGCGTCATGGGCGATGGCCGTAAGTACGACTGGGTTGTCTCCCTGCGTGCGGTGGAAACCATCGACTTCATGACCGCGCACTGGGCGCATCTGCCGTATGACTTCTTAGGCCGCGTGTCTAACAGAATAATCAACGAAGTCAATGGGATATCGCGAGTCGTATATGACATCAGCGGTAAGCCACCGGCTACGATTGAGTGGGAATGATGTATAGCTAGCTCATAGCTCATCATATCTATTCATTTTAATATCTAACCCTCTGTAATTGCAGAGGGTTTTTGTTTATATCTACTCATATCTATTCACTCTACACCACATTTTTCGTCGGTACAGGTGACGGTATTACCCGAAAGGTATACTCTCGTACCGACAAAAACATGGATGCATTACGGGTGAATTATGCTTACCGATACCAAACTGAAAAACCTGAAGCCGCAAGAGAAACTTTATAAGGTTTCCGACCGTGACGGCCTGTATGTCGCCGTGCTCACGTCAGGCTCTGTCTCGTTCCGCTACGACTACCGCATCAACGGCCGCCGGGAAACGCTGGTGATCGGCCAGTATGGGCGTGACGGTATCAGCCTGGCAGAAGCACGCGAGGAACTCATTGCCGCCAAAAAGTTGCTGAAGGCAGGCCAGTCGCCCGCTGCGGCGAAACGAGACGGTATTAAAAAAATACGCGGTGCGGAGACGTTTGCGGTACATACCGACGCGTACATGAAGCACGTCACCCTAGCTGACAGCACCAGAGCCATGAAGCAGGCGGTAATTGAGCGTGATATTTTCCCCGCGCTAGGCAATAAAGTGATGGAAGAAATAAGCACTGTAATGGTCAGAGACCTGTGCGATAAAATCCTGGCTCGTGGTGGCCGTGCAACTGCGGTGCAGGCCAGGCAAATAATTCACAGCGTCTATCGTTACGCTAACGATCGCGGGCATGGATATGTCAATCCAGCAGCATCTATAAATCCGACCTCGATAGCAATCTTCAGGCCAAAGGTGCGAACATTAACCCCTGAGGAAATTGGCACGCTGTTTCGCGCGCTGGATAAAGTAAGCACACTCCCTACCCTGAAACTTGCCGTTAAACTGGTGCTTCTAACACTGGTTAGAAAAAGCGAGTTCACACTTGCGACATGGAAAGAAATTGATTTCCGCAAGGGTACATGGTCGATACCTGCCGGGAGGATGAAGGCTGGTCGCGATCACGTAATCTATCTCTCCAGCCATGCTCAGGATCTAATGGTTGGACTTCAGATGTGCGCTGGCGGAAGTGAATACCTTTTGCCAGGGCGTTACGACATAACGAAACCGCTGTCTAACGCTGCGCTAAATTCTGTTATCGACCGGGCCATTGAAGTTGCAAACAAAAATGGCGAGGAGTTACAGCCTCTCTGTGTTCATGACCTGCGCAGAACTGGCAGCACGCTATTACACGAGGCAGGATATCCGTCTGACTGGATAGAAAAAGCGCTGGCTCATGAGCAGAAGGGCGTGCGCGCGGTGTACAACAAAGCGGAGTATGCCCGGCAGCGCGCCTATATGTTGCAGCAGTGGGCAGATATGGTTGATTCATGGATTAACGGGGAGCACACCGATCTGGTGCCGTTCTCCCCTTCGAAGTTTGAGAAGTGGATGGAGTCGCAGGATTAAGCGGCCTCCGCTTTTATAATGTCAACCGCGCATCCTGGCAGTAGCTGCACCGCCGGACCTTCGCACTGGTTGCCCCATACGTCAAAACCATGCGACGACTGCCGGGCGAATAGCTCGATGCGCGGCACATCACCTAGTAACTGAACCAGTTTTTCCCGTATCACGTCAGGCTTGCGCGAGTTCTCCAGGCGCGGCGCCGTGACGTGCTGGCAGATCGAGGCGTCCATGCGCGCCGGCAGTTTGCCTCGCACCGCAAACAGACAGTCTTCGCTGTTCGCCCTGGTCATGTGGCCCATTCCGATCGAGCTGTTGCCTTTGTGCTTGTTCGTCTTGTGCCAGGTGAATCCCTTCATTGTCATCAGGCGGAATCCCCACGCCTCGATAACCTTCAGCGCTTCAACCGGCTGAGTCGGAACCCACCACATAGCCAGCAGGCAATCTTCGGCAGCCAGATCCCAAACGGGCAGGCGGCAGATATCCAGTACGTTCATGACCGGGTATTTGAACCCGGCACCGCGGTTCCCGTCTGCTGCTTTGTCGCGGTATACCCAAGGCGGATCTGCGTAGATAAGAGTGTATTTTCCGGTCATGCTGCACCGCCTTTCACGAAAATTACCCAGTGGGTTTTGTCAGACTTTCCGGTGCGCTGCCAGATGACCGGCTTCTCATCGGTAAGCGCCAGGATATTGCTTACCGGGATCTGCGTTTCGTTCCATTTGAAGATGAGTACGCCGTGTGGCCACAACACACGAAATGCTTCTGCGAATCCTGCGCGCAAATCATCTCGCCACGTTTCTTTGTTGAGCCGCCCGTACTTTTTACCCATCCACGCTTTATCGCCGACGCGCTCGAGGTGCGGGGGATCAAATACGACGACAGGGAAAGTGTTATCAGCAAAGGGAAGGGCACGGAAATCTGCAATAAGGTCCGGGCTGATAACTAACTGGCGGCCGTCGCAAAGTTCATGCTGCTCGGAGCGGATATCACTGAAAACCGCGCGCTCGTCCTGCTTGTCGAACCAGAACATGCGTGACCCGCAGCACATGTCCAAAATCGTTGCGTCAGTCATGCTGCCACCTTCTTGCTGTTCATCAGCTCAGCCAGGCGCTGAGCCTTCAATGGGTTTCTGATAACCTGGCCGCCGGGTGCCAACCACCCGCGGCGCAGAGATGAATAAACCAGCGTGATACTGCCGACGCGGATATTGTCGTGAGGGTTAGTCATACACCACCCCGCGACATCCGATCCCGCTGTAGTCCAGGTGCGGGGTGCGGTTACCTTTGGTGATGCACTGCTGGCGGCGCACCGCGATACGGGCTCGCTCTACTTCTCCTACGGCCGCATCCAGGCACTGGAGCCAGAGGCGGGCCGCGATGCGGTAATGCCCACGGCGCTCGCGCTCGATGGCGCGGCTTTCGATCTCCATTGCTTCCGGGGTTACTGCCACCACTCTTTCAACACGGCGCTGCGAGACGTAGTCTTCGTGATAGCGCTCAAGCTTCGTCTTTTTCATTTGATCCAGACCTCTCAACTGATAACTGACGCTACCCACATCAGGTAGGCCACTATGGTCAGGCACAGATACACCTCTGACCATCTGTCGATATGCCTTCCGAGCGCCTTCATGCTGCTGCACTCACGGGGCGATACACGCGGCGGTCAACTGGCGGCTTTTTTCCGGTGAACGTCGCCGGACTTGCCGCCTTACGTTTATCCAGCCAGGCTTCAACTTCGCTCTGGTCCCACGCGCAGCGGCGATCGGTGATCCAGAAACGGGACGGGAATTCGCCAGCCTGTTCCAGGCGGTCAATCGTGCTCCATGACAGTGGCACCACCGCCAGGAGTTCCTTCTTACCAAATGCACCTTTCATAAATACCTCTCTTGGTTGCAGGTGTGGCGCCGTGGCGCCACGGTGGTGATTACATAGGGACTTCGTTCAGCTCATCGCGGCGGATGGTGTAAACGTCAGTGGCTTTAGCCAGTCGGTCATCATCGTTGGCGAGCTTTTTGGCAACGTATTTGTATGCGTTGTCCAGATCCTTCAGCGTGTTGTAGCCCATCGCTGCGTCAGTGAAAGCGCACAGAATTTCTTCCGGGTCGCGGTCATCGCTGCTCTTTGGTTTCTCTTCCTGGTGCTGCTCAGGCTTAGAGTTGATCAGCTTGTTCATACCGGATGCGGTGGCAGGAGCAGGCGTGATATCGCGCTCAACACGCGGTGCCGTCTCCTGCAATTCGTCAGGGGTATACACACCAAGCAGGACGTCAGGAGCATTAAGGCGAGCCCAGCGCTTAACGCACAGGTATGCGAGCTGCTGGCGAGGATCCTGCTCCCACAGAGGGGAGTTACGCACACCAGCCTGTGCCATGCTGATCGTCAGCTCGCGCGGCTCTGATTCCCCTTTTAGGGTCGCCCACACGGTTACGGTCAGGTTCGGCGACTTGTCGGTTTTCCCGCTGACGCGCGACCAGTCACCATCCCAGCGATAATTCAGACGTGTTGCCAGCAGATTGGAGGAAGACACAACCGCGTTAACCAGTTGCGCTTCATAGCCCAGCGTGCCGTTAACAACGTGAGTTTTCTGCGCCACGGCGAACGGGTTCATTCCCCATTGCGCCGCCTGCATGGTCACTGCCAGGCAGTCGGAAGGTTTGCCAGCAAGATGCGCCGGAACGGTAGCTTTACTGGCTGCCATCAGCTCTGCGAAGCGCACCAGTTGATTCATGCCTTCCGGGCTGAAGATTGCCGCAGCAGTGCCAACGGTAGCGCCAGGCTGCGATGTGATTGCGATGTCGTTGCTCATACGTACATATCCTGTTTGCGTGCCCACTCAGGGCGTTTAATAATTTCAAATCCACCCCAGTCGCCCGTTTCACGGCACTGGTGGAAGGTATTCAGATCCCGGCGGAACAGTGCGTGCCCGGCATCTACGTCCGGCGCATCCAGTTCGAACACACGAACCGGGTAGCGCCCGCAGTCGATGGTTTCGCTCACTGCCAGGAAGAAGAATCCGTGCGGCTCACCGGTAGTCTGCTGCGCGCCTTCGCGGTACATGGCGTCCTGAACGTGGTACCGGAATTCCTCGACGTGGCGGGCGAACCGCTCCATGTCCGCCACTTTCTTCACGTCCAGCAGCACCGGGTGATACTTCAGGCGCTTGTCCGGGCGTATGCGGCACAGCTCGCCAGTCTCCGGATCCGTCCAGTAATGCGATGCTTCGCAGAAACCTTCAGCTTCCAGAAGCCACCGCGCCGCCGGGTGTGCCATCGCGCTGTCGCGCATCAGTTGCAGCTTACGGCCCTGCTCAGCGTCCATTACCGTCATGCCCATTCCCGCAACATCATTCAGGAACGCAGCCTCATCCTCTTTGCCGGCGGTAGTGCGACGGTTGAACTGCGGCGCCACGATGAAACGCTTATCGAATTCTTCCGGCTCCAGCAGCAGGCAGTGCAGGGCGGTTCCCATGTCCAGCGCCTTCAACTTTTCGGTGTCGACCGGCGCGGATTTCTGCCACTGCAACAGGGCCGGGCTCAGCGCCACCATATCCAGCTGCGACTTACTCACGCCGTCGCCGGCGTGGTAATCCTCGTTGCTGATGTCGAAATAGATGCCAGGTTTCACGCCGCGTTCCTCGCCGTATCCAGTTGGTCAGCCAGATCCCACTTCGCGATGATGCTGGTCAGCGCGGCCTGGTATGCTGCGAGTGCCTCTTCGAATTCCGGGCTCATCATCAGCTCTTCGAGAATCTCGGTGCGCACGCCTTTGCGCTCCAGCTCGTAGAAAGGTTTCTGCAACTGGTGGTACTTGATGGCGTCGATCAGCTCTACCTGCCGCTCGTAATGCAACTGGCTCAGCTGGTAGTCGCTGTCGATGCTGGTCATGATTTTTTTCAGGTTATTAATCTGCTGAGTGTTCATGAGCACCTCAGTATTTAATTGTCTGACCGGAAACTTTTCCGGAAGCGAAAGAAACCAGGCATTTTTCAGCCCATTCAATTGGAATTCCCTGCTTCACCAGATCGGCAATAACCTGGCGATTGACGGTGCGGCGATGCTCTTTGTCAGCAGCGCGGCGCGCTTCTTCATCGGCGATGCGTTTCTGTTCTGCCAGGCGTGCAGCTTCCACTTCTTCCTGGTGGCGGCGCTCCGCTGCGATAGCAGCGTTCTTTTCCTGCTCGGCTTTTTCCGCAGCAGCTTTTGCTTCACGCTCTGCTTTCTGCTGGGCTTCAATTTTTTCGCGCTCTGCGCGTTCAGTTGCAGCTCTGGATTCAGCTTCACGGCGTGCAGCAGCATCAATCTCTGCCTGTGCTTTTGCTTCTGCATCACGCTTAGCCTGTTCAGCAGCTTCCCGGCGGATAGCCTCTTCATGCTCAAGGCGTGCTTTTTCTTCGGCCTCTTTACGCAGGCGTTCCAGCTCAGCAGCTTCATGCTCGCGCTTTTGTGCCACTGCCAGCGATGCTTCCAGCTGCTGAATGGTTGAGTCTTTAGCCACTCCAGCCTCTGCTGCACGTTCCTGCCATGTTTCATCAAGCACCACGGATTTAGCTTCCTGAATGCGAGCCTGTATATCAGCAGATGGCAGGTAGTTACCGGCGGTGTCGATCACGTCAGCCAGTGCACGCAAATCAACAAGACGCTGCTGCAGGGCTTCAGTGCGTGCCTTTTCCGCGTCTTCCCACTCGGTAAGAGGGCGGCGTACTTCATCGCGAAGCTGATCGCATTCAGTCACGAAGCGGCGCAGCTCGGCCTCAACCACTTTCGGTTGTTCCTTCAGGCGTTTCAGGTAATCACGGCCTGGCTTTTCAACGGCCGTTTTGCTGCGTGATACCTGGGCAGCCAGGGATGCGATACGGGCGCGGCCTTTTGCGGTGCTCAGGTCAGGAACCTCTTTGACGCCTTCACGGATCTGTTCAAGGAATTTATCAAGACCGTTTTCTACGTAGATGCTTGGCGCCAGGTCCGGCGCGATTTCGATGATTGCTAATTCACTCACTTGCTCACCCCCATATCCATTTCAGTTTTGAATGCCATCTTGGTGACAAACGCCCAGTTGATGGCCTCATGCAGAGTGCGGCACTTGGTGCTCATCAGCCCGCACGCCGTAACGCAGTACCAACCGTTGATGATTTTCCACTGCATAATTCGTTACCTCAGTGTTACCGTTGAGGTAATAATTATCCTTATATGGTTTGAAGTCAATAGGTATGATTATAAATAATTACCCTAAAGGTAATGATAAGGGCAATAAAAAAGCCGCTCAATGGCGGCTTAGTATCTGAAATGTATGGAGTTATTCTTGCGTTTTACCGTTCTGAACAATCACGAAATCGACGTAGCTCTCGATCTTACTTTTTTCGCTCTCAGGTAACAATGCGTAGCGGGCCCGGTCGTAATGGATGGTCGCCGGGTCGCGAGGATGGATGAGCAGCTCATAACCGCGACGCCCGAACGCGCTGGCGATCGCCTCCAGGGTGGAGATGGAAACGCTAACCTCATTGTTCAGCATGCGCTGGATTGTCGCCTGGGCAACTCCGGACGCTTTCGACACCTTGCCCTGAGACGACAGGTCGCGGTTGTTCTGCATCCACGCTTCGAGGTTATGCGCCGCCAGCTGGCCGATATCGGAAGGGGTGATCTCCTCCTGCGGTATGGCAACGGCAGATAATGAGTGGTCGATGTCCAGCCAGTTGGTTGGCTTGTTAGCCGCTTTCTCAATCTTGCGCGCTACCGTGTCGCCGACAACCTTCTGCCCTCGGGCCCAGCGGTTCACCAGGTTTGCCTGAGTTCCCAGTTTTTCCGCCAGACGAGTCTGCACCCCGTTAAAGTCACGGTCGATGATATCGTTAATATTCTGCCTGCGGATATCCTGAATACTTTTCATGCTCTGGTGAATCGCCTCATATATGAATTAGTTAGTGGTTCAATTAAAAGCGAATTTACCTCACAGGTAAATGCACCTCACAGGTAACAAACCTTGATTTTTATTACCTTCTGGGTGAATATTTGTTATCTGAAATTAATATCAGGCAATAGCTATGAGCGAGAACGAAAAATTCGACTTCAAAAAACACTGGTTGCAGCTCACTCCTGATGAGCGAAATGCCTTTGCTGACGAGGCCGGAACGACCAGCCACTACATCCAGACGCATCTGACAGGCCGTCGGAAAATGCCCGGTAAGACATTGATGAATGGGCTATTTAAGGCATGTAAGCAACGCGGGTGGGTCAGAACGAAGCCGGAACTGGCTATCTTCTTCTACGAATAAAACCTCTTTCAAACCCCCATCAGGCCGCCTTCTGGCGGTCTTTTCATATCTATTCAGTCCTCTCAGGTAATAATGATCCGAATATGGTTGATCTTTTTTCGGCCATCGCACAAAATCATCGTAACCATAACCAGAATCTGAGGTGAAGTGTGGAGATTATCACTCGTATGTCAGCTGCAAAGGCTGGACTGAAGCGTTATTACACCGGGAAACAGTGTAAGCGAGGCCATGACAGCGAGCGCTGGGTTTACAACGGCCATTGTGTGGAATGCACCATGGAGTCAAACCGCAGGCGCCAGGCTGAGATTAAACGGATTATGGATGAAGCTGCGAAAGGCAACGTGCCGGAGGTGATCTGATGGCGCGCATCCGCACAATTAAGCCTGAGTTCTGGACAGACGAGGATATGGCAGAGCTTTCAGAACCGGCATGCCTTTTAGCGATTGGATTGCTGAATTATGCCGACGATGAAGGGTACTTCAACGCCAACCCTAAACTGATAAAAGCGGCTGTATTTCCCATCCGTGAACCGTCCGTTCCTATTCCGGTACTGATACAGGAGCTTTCCAACTGTGGTTATTTGTCCATGTTTTCCACCTCAGATGGCAAGCAATTTGGGGCAATTACAAACTTCCTCAAACATCAGGTCGTAAACAAGCCAAAGGAAAGCAAAATCAAATGCTTACCTCTTATACCGTATGAGTACGGTACTTATACCGGACAAGTACCATTAGGAATGGATCAGGGATCAGGGATCAGGGAAAGTAAAACCCCTCTCTCTGCGCGCGAAGAAATTCAAATCCCTCCTGTTGTCGTTCCAGGTATCGGAGAACCGATCGGCAAATTCACCATGCATGAAAACTGGCAGCCGTCAGATGACTTTGTCATGCGCGCCAGAATGTGGGGGCATGCATTACCTGCTGACGGATACAAGAAATCTGATCTGATTGAATTCATCACCTACTGGATGGCAGAAGGCAATGTGATGCAACACGTGCAGTGGGAGCAGAAGTTTGCCCGGCTGCTGATGAACAGGAAAAAAAGAGCGGCAGGAAAGCGCGGTGACAGCTCTGACGATGACGTACCACACTGGAACAGCCCAGAGGGCTGGAAGGATTTCTTATGAGTAACGTATTCGCAGCAATTCAGAATCGTGATGCTGGTGCTCTGGCTCGCATGATGGGCCCTGACAATCATCATGACCAGCAGGACAACGTTGTAAACATGAGCGCCGAGCGTCTCGTCGATGCCCTGTTCAAGCAGCTTAAGCAGCTCTTCCCTGCGGCCGAGCAGACAAACCTGAAGACCGTGCAGCAGGAAACCGACGCGAAGCGCCAGTGGATCGCCGCATTTGCCGAAGGTGGGATCCGTACCCGCGAGCAGGTGTCGGCAGGCATGCGCCATGCCCGTGCCAGCGAATCACCGTTCTGGCCGTCTCCGGGTCAGTTCATCAAGTGGTGCAAGGACAGCAAGATGGTGCTGGGAGTGAGCATCGAGGACGTAATGGGGGAGTTTCACCGTTACGCCAAAGAGAAAAGCTTCCAGCCTGGCGGCCCGGAGCGGTTCCCGTGGCGCCACCCGGTCATGTACTGGATTGTGTGCGATACCCGCCGTGCGATGTACCAGCGCCAGCTGAGCGAGATTGAAGTCGAGAAGCATGCGCGCAAGCTGCTGGAGGAATGGGCTGCAAAAGTGGCGGCCGGTCACCAGATTCCGGATCCGGTTCTCAGCATCCAGGCGAAGCCAGAGCCGATACAAACGCCAGTGGACACAGGGGGTAGTGCGTACCACCCTCCCGGCAAAAGCTTCGGATGCATGCCGAACGCTGCCACCCTGGGAGGGCTGACACCGGCCCAGTGGCTGATGGAGGAATACCGGCGAGGGAAGGAGGCAGGACTCATCAGGTAGCACCAGCGCGGCAGCGCATTTTTTTACGCCTGACAATTACCTTGCAGGTAACAAAATATGCGCATAGCTATTGATTTTAACTCTAATGTGGATTTAAATTACCTAAGGGGTAAATCATGACAGCAGTTTTAGGGATTGACCCGGGATGCAGCGGCGCGCTGGTTCTCGTAACTGAACAGGGCGGCTACATCGACCACCTGGCAATGCCAACCATCAAGGTCGGCACAAAGTCCAGGGTGAACGGCGCAGCGGTGGCTGCATGGGTTAGGCAGTACGGAATCACTCATGCGTACCTTGAGCAGGTCGGTGCAATGCCCGGGCAGGGAACGGCAAGCATGTTCACGTTCGGGCATGCAGCTGGCGTAGCGGAGGGGATCCTTCAGGGTCTCAGCATTCCGTACACGCTGGTGACGCCGCAGGCCTGGAAGAAGTCAGCCGGGCTTATCGGCAGCGACAAGGACGCAGCGCGCAGCAGGGCTATTCAGCTTTACCCGGAACTCAGGGTGCTGGATGCCAAAGCGAAAGGCCAGGCCATTGCGGATGCGCTGTTAATCGCGAGGTATGGGATCGGCGTTAAATAACGATCCTTTTTGATATCAACGTAATCAATAACTTATACGGGTAAGCGGGGGTAAAGATGAAACCGAGTTATGAAGAATTGGAAGCCAGATGCGCGGCGCTGACTGCGGAAAGCTCGACTACAAATGAACGGTTACAAAGACTTATCCATATTATCAACAATGCCGACAACAGTTATTGCATGTGTGGAGAAGCAATGGAAACCCACACGCACGGTGGTTGTGGACACCCGACGGGAATGTTTGATTATCACTATGACAAGTGGCTGGAGTCAGTCAAGCAAACCCCGGCGACAGACTCTTTCCTGGCTGAAGTGCGTACCAACGCTATCAAATCCGCACTCAACGATTGTACGGAGTGCCTCGATAGGGATTGCATCATGGACTTGCTCGGTATCAGTTATGAAGATGCTGCACTCCGTGAAGCGGGTGCTATGGCACTGCATGATGCGTTACTTCGCAAAGGAGCGCAGTCATGAGCAATAAAACAAAAATCACTGGTGAGCGTTACGCATCAGATCACGGTCAGTATCTGAAAAGCGGAGGTGAGTGGTACGCGCTCATGACTGATCTGAAATGGCATAAGAAAGTTATGTATCCACGCGTTCTGGCCACCCTAAAACTAGTCGAAAGCAATGCGTCAATCAACGTGTGGGAGGCCGCCCAATGAGCAACATCGACAAACGCGCATTACGTGAAGCGGCTGAAAAGGCGACGCCGGGTGTATGGGTTTACCTCCCGAAAAATACCAGCATTGAATACGACTACGGTAGCGATGACTCTCAGGGCTCAGTCACCTACATGGATAGCGGTGATTTCACGCAAAAGCAGACTGATCTGAATGGAGCCTTCATCGCCGCAGCCAACCCCGCTAATGTGCTGGCGCTGCTGGATGAGCTGGAAGCAAAAGACGCGAAAATAGCCAACCTTACCGCCGAACTCGATGCTCTTCGTGAAGGCGCGCGGGCATCGCTTGAAGCGGAGGCTGTGGGTTACTTCGGAAGATTCGACGCGGATGACGAAGACCTGATCGACCAGTGCAGCCCAAACATCAGTGGAGCTTTCCCGCTCTACGCCGCCCCGCCAGCGCCGGTAGTGCCGGATAAAATTACATCGGCCAATGCGCCTGAAGTTTTCGAGATTGCTACTGAAGCTGAACGTCTTGGATTGCGGGGCGCCTATGCATCATACGCTGTTGGTTGGAACGCCTGCCGCGCCGCCATGCTTCAGGGTGCCGGTGAAAACTCTCCTGTGGTGCAGGATGGTTTACCCGCAGTATGCGCTGAGGCTTATCAGGTTGTTGGTGTCATGGCCGAGGCGCTTGGTGTTTTCGATGATGCGTCTATTCAGAAGGTCATGGACAACCTTGCACAGCAAAAACTTGTTCACTGTGATGTGTTGCCATTCTCCCTTCCAGCAGCACCGCAGCAGGAGGTGAAGTCGTGAACCGTAAATTCTGGCTAGTGTACCTGTTGATTATCGCTTCAGTATGTGTGTTCGTTGCTGGCTTTGAATTTAACTTCATAACATTTTCTGGTGTTGGGCTATTCGGAATGTTCATATCCGGGATTGTTATTGGCGACCACGGAGGAAGATTCGGATACTTCGGGGGCGATGATGCCTAACCCATTCGATTTCGTGATGTTCGTGCTGCTGGTCATCAGCGCACTTCAGGGCATGGGGTGGCTGCCATGGTGAGCAAGCTCAAACAGCGGCGCTTGCGCCGCCTTAAAGCGGATGTAGCCTGGTGGATGGCCGAAGCGCAGGACTGGAAGGATATCGCGCTGGAGCACGCAGTCGAGATAGACAGACTCAAAAAGCTGGTTATCCGCGTTCCGATGCCAGTGGTGGTGCCGGAGTCCGTGGCCGATGAACTGAAACTGAGAGAGGTTGGATGATGCATTTGTTTACTATGCCTAAATGGGCTGCGCTTATTTTGTCAGTAATTTTTGGACCGTTTATTACCGCCATAGTGATATCTATCCTCCTGCGTAATAGCGACTACAACATCAACGGGGTATTGGCTGGTGTCATGATTTGCATCTTCTGCAGGGAGGTGAAGAAAGTGTGGGGGAAATACAGAAATGGCTAACGTAACCCAGGAATCGCTGGCCGCCCGTATCGCGGAACTGGAATCCGGCCCGCGCTCGCTGAAGGAGGATTTTGCGCTGCAGGCGTACCGGATGCTGTTGCCTCATATTAGCGCAGACCCGAATGAGTTTACCGAGGTGTGCGGTCCGGTTTTCTATGATGCCGTCCATTCTCTGGACGCAAAGATGTACCACCTGAATATGGACGATGTTGCATTCGAAATTGACGGTGAGACGATCGCGCGCAGAACAGGCCCCAGAAGTCTTCACGAGTCTGAATCTTTTTACCTCAAGAGGAAATTTGTCGGGGTGAGCAATGGCTAAGACAGCAGCAGAGCGCAAAGCAGCGCAGCGCGCCCGCCAGGCTGAAGCCGGTGAACGCAAGCTGGAGCTGGTGCTCGACGAGCAGGAAATGGAGATGCTGGCGCGGAACTGCGCCGGGCGTCGACCAGGGCGCGACCCATACGAACTGAGCGAGTACATTGCTCTGCTGATCCGCCAGGATGATGCCCGGGTGCGTGGCCGCATCAAAGCTATCAGCGCCAACCAGTGCGGCAAGTGCGGCGACATCCTGCCGGTGAAGTCCTGCCCGTGCGCCGGTGATTCGGCTTGCTGGGTAACGCAGGGCTGGCATGAAACGAAACTTGCGGTGTGACAGGTCACAGCGTATTGACTAAATCCTCACATGATTATACTGTTTAAATGTACAGTATTTTTATGTGAGGTTCCATATGGGCTTTCCATCTCCGGCAACAGACTACGCAGAATCCCGCCTTACCATCACCAGCATGTGCGGCTACGACGGCAACTGTCGTACCATCGAGACGTCGGCGGGCTACGCAATCATCAACGTTTCCCTCAAACCACATCCGGGTGATACCGTGCTGATTTCGTATTGCGGCCGCACGGAATTCGCGGTCGTTCAGGGAAAGGCGCTGATCACTCCTGACGGTGAAGCACTGGAAGGCGAGGCGCTGGACGACACGACGGTGCACGGCGTGGTGACCCACTTCCTGAATCGCGCAGGCAATCAACGGCCAGACCCGATACCAGTCATGTAACATCTGCGCGGGCGTGATAGTATTACCTACATGGTAATAAAATTACTCAGGTGGTAATGATGCCCGCGACACCAAAAACCCACAAACGCAAATCAACGCAATATAAGCCTCTTACAGCGATGCAGGAGGCTTACTGCCAGTCCTACATTAAGACACCTGAAAATCAGTCTCAGGCGGCGATTGACGCAGGATTTTCGCCTAATACGGCAGCGGTCAAAGCCAGCGTGATGATGCGAGATGAAAGAATCCAGAAACGAATCGCTGAACTGATGGAGGAGCGCAACAAGCGCATGCGCGTCAGCGCTGATTACGTCCTAATGCGCCTGGTGGAAATCGACCAGATGGATGTGCTGGATATCCTGAACGACGACGGCAGCCTGAAACCGATCAGCGAGTGGCCGAAAATCTGGCGTACCACGCTCAGTGGGTTCGACCTGTCCTCAACCATCATGAACATGAACGAGGATTCGATAGAGACCATCCTCAAAAAAATCAAATGGCCTGACAAGGTGAAGAACCTCGAGCTCATCGGTAAGCACGTCGACGTCAACGCGTTCAAAGAGCGTCTGGAGGTTTCCGGCACCGTCACCATCGCCGACCGCATGGCAGCCGCGCGACGCCGCGTCAAAGAGCAGGCTGGTGGTGAAGAATGACAGCCGCAGCCATGTCGCCGGAAGAGCAGCTCGTCGAGGATATTGCTTCGTTCACGTATGACCCGCTGGGATATGCGCTGTATGCGTTTCCGTGGGGAGAAGAGGGCACAGAGCTGGCGCACGCCACCGGGCCGCGTAAGTGGCAGGCTGATGCATTCCGCGAGATACGCGATCACCTCCAGAACCCAGCGACGCGTCACCAGCCGCTGATGCTGGCCCGCGCATCTGGTCACGGTATCGGTAAATCTGCGTTCATCTCGATGCTGATTAACTGGGGCATGTCCACCTGCGAGGACTGCAAGGTGGTGGTGACCGCCAACACCGACAACCAGCTGCGCACCAAGACCTGGCCGGAAATCATCAAATGGTCGAATCTGGCTATCACGAAAGAGTGGTTCACCTGCACCGCCACGGCGATGTACAGCAACGATCCTGGCCACGATAAACGCTGGCGCGCTGACGCAATCCCGTGGTCTGAGCACAACACAGAGGCGTTCGCCGGGCTGCACAACGAGCGCAAGCGCATCATCGTGGTATTCGACGAAGCGTCCAATATTGCAGATCTGGTGTGGGAGGTTGCCGAGGGGGCGCTGACGGACGAAGACACGGAAATCATCTGGGTGGCGTTCGGGAACCCGACGCGTAACACCGGGCGTTTCCGCGAATGCTTCCGCAAATATAAACACCGCTGGAAGTGCGCGCAGATTGACAGCCGCACCGTGGAAGGAACGAACAAGCAGCAACTCCAGAAATGGGTGGATGACTACGGCGAGGACAGCGACTTCGTGAAGGTCCGTGTGCGGGGGATCTTCCCTGATGCTTCTGAGCTTCAGTTTATCCCGACCGGTCTGACCGAAGAGGCAATGAAGCGCGTCGTTACCGCTGCGCAGGTGGCGCACGCACCGGTGATTATCGGCGTCGACCCGGCTTATTCCGGCGTGGATGACGCAGTGATATACCTGCGGCAGGGGCTGCACAGCAAAGTCCTCTGGACAGGAAACAAGACCACCGACGATCTGATTATGGCGAAGCGTATCGCCGACTTTGAGGACCAGTACCAGGCTGACGCGGTGTTTATCGACTTCGGTTACGGCACCGGGCTGAAGTCCATCGGTGACGGCTGGGGCCGGACGTGGCAGCTAATCCCGTTCGGCGGTGGCTCGACCGACCCGCAGATGCTCAACAAGCGCGGCGAGATGTTCAACAGCTGCAAAACGTGGCTTAAGTTGGGCGGCGCGCTGGACGATCAGGAGACTGCCGATGACCTGTCTGCGGCAGAGTACAAAGTCAGAGTGGACGGCAAGATCGTCATTGAACCGAAGGAAGATATCAAAGAGCGCCTGGGTCGCTCGCCGGGCAAGGGTGACGCGCTGCTGCTGACGTTTGCTTTCCCGGTCACGAAGCGCCTACGCATTCCTGGGCAGGAGAGCAAACAGGGTAAGGCAGTTACGGATTACGACCCGTGGAAATAATAAAGCCCGCATTAGCGGGCTTGTTCGATTCTACGTGCAATGATTTGCCTCAGCTCATCGCGGATAAATTCTTTAAATTCCTTCAGTCGAATATCGCTTCTGAGGTAGATGCTTTCATGACGGAAGTGCCAGTCAATGCCATCAGGAAGGATGAAATCCCACTGCACGTATCCCTCACCAGTAAGATGAACATGTTGCTTTTTGAAAAGCGGCTTATCACCATCAGCGTTAAGCGGCGCCATTGCTAACAACTCGTTTTCGTGTGAGAAGTGTTGCTCTTGCATATTCGGTCCCCATTTATCCCATTCAGGCAGTATACACAAAGCCCGCGCATCGGCGGGCTGATTGTGACATGTCACGGCGCTAAAAGTCGTCGAATTCGTCTGTCATTTCTCGCTCAGTTTCTGCTTCAGCAGATAACCTTACAGCATCCAGATTTTATTCACCGCGTTCTCGCGAGCAATCTTGCGGCCGATCTCCGGGTCGAAGTTTTCCGGGCTGGCGCATGCGCTTTCGCCGGTGACGGTGAAGCCGTTGCGCAGAACCAGGACGCAGAAGGTCAGGAGTGATAGCGGCTCATATTCCTTTCCAATGTCGTCTTTGTCATGCCAGATTTGCTCTACTTCTTCACCGCCAGATTTAGCGCCATCATAAGCGGTAAAATAATGTTCACTTTGAATAATGCTCTCAATATGGTCTGACGTAACGCGCGGCGCGGTTAAGCTTTTGGCCTGAATTTCCTGCTCGATAGCCATGCAGGATGGTGCTGGGGATGCGGTTGATACCATGGTTGCTTACCTCAGAAAGTAATTTTATCGAATGCGGCGTTGATCGCTTCTGCTGCATTGTTGGCTGAATTTTTGTCAATGAATGACTGTTTACCAAGCACCTCAGCCAGGCACTGCAATTTGGTGTGGTATAGGTTCTCTTTTCGTAATTGTTCGTCTGATTGATGAACAGTGCTAATGGCTTTAGAGAATTTTTCTTCACGCCATTCATGTTCAGAAATCACGTTTCCTGCATCGTCTGTAAGAGAGTGACCAACGAGGCTGCTAATGATCAGCTCATCCGGGGATTCATGGTTTTCTCTATAGCCAAATAATTGTGATGTCGCTGGATGCATAAAAATACCAGTGGTGTCATTCGGCCACTGATTAAGATACTTTGCTAAAAGCTCTACGGTCTTCATGGTTATCACCTTAAAAAAATGCCCGGACGAACCGGGCGAATAATCAACGGAGTGCCTTCCTTGGCGGGTGATGCAGGGTTTACAGCGCAACGTCATCGGAATGGCGCTCTGCTGTAAAAAGGGCGGTGGTCAGTCCATCATGGGCGCAACTGCCACCGCCAAAGCTACACGCATTGCCTGTACTGCCGTATCACGGTCCTAAGGCGTGATTGGGTTGTGGTGGCATGAATCGAACATGCTTCCATCGGTGCGCTGCCGATTGGGTTACGCGCGACGCACGGATACTTAGCTAGCTTTTCACCGTGAACCTATTCCCTAGCTCGCCATTGAGCTTCACCACAACATTGAGAGCACTGCACTTTGCTTCGTACTCCGTGGCAATCATGTCCACCATGTAAACCTGCAATGCTCTCATCGTTGTATCCTCGTCTCTTCCGAGGTGTCACACCGTATCGCCACGATGGTGAGTCGTCATGTCGTGCATACCGAGAGCATTGACTTGCACATTCCGGCTACCCGCTCGGGGGTAAGGAAACCAAGGAACCCCTCCGGACCGCTGCGGCACATGTGCCATATACCGTACTGCTCACACCTGGAAGCGCACTCACCAGTTTGATTTAGCGACAAGACCTCACAGAACCGACATCAAAGTGCGCTTTCATGTTGTGTTACCTGAAGGGTAATAATTGCACGGCATTATGTCAATACACTACGTAAAATAATCCGTATATGGTTAAATTGGTAATAATTTAATCGTGTGTGAGGTTATCGCTATGTGTATCGGCAGCAAGCCATCAGTGCCAGCGGCACCAGAAGTCCAGGCCGCACCTCAGGAGCAGGACGCCGCTGTGGTCAGTGCCCGCGATGACGAAGAGCGCCGCCGCCGCGCAGCAGCAGGCACCAAATCGACAATGCTGACTGGCGCCCAGGGCGACACCTCCGCAGCCAACACCAGCGGTAAAACGCTGCTCGGTCAGTAACGGAGCGCGCAGAGATGGCGGAAACCGAAAAAGAGCGGCTGCTGAAGCAGCTCGCGCAGCTGAAGAATGAGCGCACATCGTTCGAGCCGCACTGGCGCGACCTGAGCGACTTTATCAATCCGCGCGGTTCCCGCTTCCTGACGTCTGACGTTAACCGTGACGATCGCCGCAACACCAAGATTGTTGACCCGACCGGATCAATGGCTCAGCGCATCCTGTCCAGCGGCATGATGTCCGGCATCACCAGCCCGGCCCGTCCGTGGTTCAAGCTGGCTACGCCTGACCCTGACATGATGGATTACGGACCGGTGAAAATCTGGCTGGAAGTCGTGCAGCGCCGCATGAACGAAGTGTTCAACAAGTCGAATCTGTATCAGTCCCTGCCTGTCATGTACGCCAGCCTGGGTACATTCGGCACCGCCGCAATGGCTGTGCTCGAAGATGACCAGGATGTGATCCGCACGATGCCTTTCCCGATTGGCAGCTACTACCTGGCGAACAGCCCGCGCGGTAGTGTCGATACCTCCTTCCGCCAGTTCTCCATGACTGTGCGCCAGCTGGTGCAGGAATTCGGCCTGGAAAACGTGAGCACGTCCGTTAAGGGCATGTGGGATAACGGCACGTATGAGTCATGGATTGAGGTTAACCACTGCATCACGCCAAACATCAACCGCGACAGCGGCAAGATGGACAGCAAGAACAAGCCGTTCCGCTCTGTCTATTTCGAGACCGGCGGCGACTCCGACAAGCTGCTGCGTGAGTCCGGATTCGATGAATTCCCGATCCTGGCGCCACGCTGGGAAGTTAACGGCGAGGACGTATACGCGTCTTCCTGCCCCGGCATGCTGGCTCTCGGGCAGGTTAAAGCGCTGCAGGTTGAGCAGAAGCGTAAAGCTCAGCTGATCGACAAAGCCACTAACCCGCCGATGGTTGCGCCGACGTCGCTGAAGAATCAGCGCGTTTCGCTGCTACCCGGTGATGTTACCTATCTCGACGTGCTGAGCGGCCAGGACGGTTTCAAGCCTGCTTACCTGGTCAACCCGAACACCGCAGACCTGTTGGCTGACATTCAGGACACCCGCCAGACCATCAACAGCGCCTACTTCGTCGACCTCTTCATGATGCTTCAGAACATCAACACCCGCTCTATGCCGGTGGAAGCGGTGATCGAGATGAAGGAAGAGAAGCTGCTGATGCTCGGCCCGGTGCTGGAGCGCCTGAACGACGAAGCGCTCAACCCGCTTATCGACCGAGTTTTTTCCATCATGGCGCGCAAGAACATGCTGCCGCCGCCTCCGGAAGTTATGCAGGGTATGCCGCTGCGCATCGAGTACATCTCCGTGATGGCGCAGGCGCAGAAATCTATCGGCCTCACCAGCCTGTCGCAGACCGTTGGCTTTATCGGCCAGCTCGCGCAGTTCAAACCTGAAGCGCTCGACAAGCTCGACGTGGATCAGGCTATCGACGCGTTCTCCGAAATGTCCGGCGTATCGCCGACCGTCATCGTTCCTCAGGAACAGGTGCAGGGCATTCGCGATGAGCGCGCCAAACAGCAGCAGGCCGCACAGGCAATGGCTATGGGTCAGGCAGCTGCACAGGGTGCCAAGACGCTCAGCGAGACGCAGACCACTGACCCAAGCGCACTGACCGCAATCACTAACGCAGTGGGGGCGCAGCAGCAATGACGGACTTCGACGAAGAAGAGCTGCGCATCCAGAACGAGCGGAAGAAGCACGATCTGGAACAGCGCGAGAAGGATGACATCAAGTTCGTCATGGATAGCGAGCAGGGCCGCCGTGTCGTCTGGTCACTGCTGGAGAAAGGTCAGGTGTTCGGTGCCTGCTTCAACGTAGACCCGCACATCACAGCATTCAACGAAGGGCAGCGCAACCTGGCGCTGGTTCTGTTTCAGCGCGTCATGGCGCACTGCCCGGATCAGTATCTGAAGATGGCCGCAGAGGCCAGTGAACAGGAGTAACCATGAATTTATTTGAACGTTTGCTGCATCGCCGTCTTTGCAATGAGCAACCTGCTGATGGTGGCGCTGCACCGGCACCTTCTGAGCCATCCGCACCTGCTGCTGATGCTCCTGCACCTGCAGGCGAACCAGCGAAACCAGAAGGCGATAAGCAACAGCCTGGCACTGAAGATGACAAGTCTCAGGAAGGCAAACCTGCTGATGGTGATAAGCCAGCCGATAAGCCTGACGACAAAGAGC
This sequence comes from Enterobacter sp. 50588862, assembly GCF_001462935.1. Taxonomy (NCBI): domain Bacteria; kingdom Pseudomonadati; phylum Pseudomonadota; class Gammaproteobacteria; order Enterobacterales; family Enterobacteriaceae; genus Enterobacter; species Enterobacter sp. 50588862. Next base: position 101,710 of record NZ_LNHM01000025.1, on the reverse strand, counting down.
AGAAGCCAGAAGGCGCGCCGGAGAAATATGAATTTACCGCTGGCGAAGGCGTTGAGCTTGATACCGAAGCTCTGAAGGACTTCGAACCGGTTGCCCGCGAGCTGAACCTGACCAATGAGCAGGCTCAGAAGCTGGTGGACGCGTACCCGAAAATTTTGGCCGGTGTGCAGCAGCGTCAGGCAGAAGCCTGGCAGGCGCAGACAGAACAGTGGGCAGCCGACGTGAAGGCTGACAAAGAGATCGGCGGCGACAAGCTGACCGCAAATCTCAGCGCTGCTCAGCGTGCACTGGACATGTTCGGTGGCCCTGTTCTGAAAGAATACCTGAACACAACCGGGCTTGGTAACCACCCTGAACTGGTTAAGACGTTCGTGAAAATCGGTAAAGCCATGTCTGAAGACGGCATGGTCGATGGCAGTAATCAAGGCCAGCGTAGTGCGGCCGAAGTGCTCTATGGCAAATAAGAGAGGATATAACCATGGCTGTTAAAGGCTTAACTGCGCTGACGCTGGCTGACTGGGGTAAGCGCATCGACCCAAACGGGAAAGTCGATAAGATTATCGAGCTTCTCGGTCAAACCAACCCGATCCTTCAGGATATGCCTTTCGTTGAAGGCAACCTGCCAACCGGTCACCGCACCACCATTCGTTCTGGTTTGCCGCAGGCTACATGGCGTTTGCTGAACTATGGTGTGCAGCCAAGCAAATCAACCACCGTCCAGGTTACCGACTCAGTCGGCATGCTTGAAACCTATGCCGAAGTCGATAAGTCTCTGGCTGATCTCAATGGCAACACTGCTGAATTCCGCCTGTCTGAAGATCGTGCGTTCATCGAAGGCATGAACCAGCAGATGGCTCAGACGCTGTTCTACGGCGATACCAGCGTGAACCCGCAGCAGTTCATGGGGCTATCATCCCGTTACTCCAGCAAGTCGGCTGGCAACGGCCAGAACATTATCGACGCTGGTGGTACAGGCACCGATAACACCTCCATCTGGCTGGTTGTTTGGGGCGAAAATACCGTTCATGGCATCTTCCCTAAAGGCCAGAAGGCAGGCCTGCAGATGGAAGATAAAGGCCAGGAAACGCTGTTTGATGCCAATGGCGGGCGCTATGAAGGCTACCGCACCCACTACAAGTGGGATAACGGGCTTTCCCTGCGTGACTGGCGCTATGTTGTGCGCATCGCCAACATCGATGTGAGCGATCTGTCAGTGCCAGGATCAGCAGCAAACATCGTAAGCCTGATGGTTAAAGCGCTGCATCGCATTCCAAACCGAGGCATGGGTAAGCCGGTGTTCTACATGAACCGCACCGTCGCCCAGGCTCTCGATCTTCAGTCTCTGGACAAAGCCTCTCTGGCTCTGACCGTAAAAGAGACTGAAGGCGAATGGTGGACTGCGTTCCGTGGCATCCCAATCCGTGAAACCGATGCGATTCTGGAAACAGAAGCGCGCGTTGTTTAACGCCTGTCATTAACTGATGGGCCTTAACCGGCCCATGAATGGAGAAAGAAAATGATCCTCGACAAACTGTTGATGTTCTCCGAAGCGCAGGCGGTTACGGCTTCTGCTGCTTCAACTGACGTTATCGACCTTGCTCCTATCGACGGCACCCGCCGCGATATCGGCGTTGGCGAGCCTCTGGAGTTCTGGGCAAACGTGAACACCACTGCAACAGCAGCTGGTGCCGCTACCCTGAACGTTCAGTTGCAGACCAGCCCGGATAACTCCACCTGGACCACGCTGTACGACAGCGGCACGCTGGCACTGGCGGCGTTGACCGCTGGTAAACGCCTGTTCTCTGCCAAGGTTCCGGCAGGTGTTCAGCGCTATCTGCGCGTCAACTACGTGGTCGGTACCGGCCCGCTGACCGCTGGTGCGTTTACCTCGGGTATTAACCTGGATGTTGACAACAACACTCCATACTACCCAATCCGCTCCAAAGTGACAGGCTAAGGTGACTGCGATGGAAAAAGCAAAATACCGCGTCCTGCGCTTATCCCATATTCACAATAACCTCTGGCCGGAAGGCTCTGAGATTGAATATGACGGTGAGCCAGGTTCGGCGCTGGAGCCGATCAACGCAGCAGCGAAGGCGGCAAAGAAAAAGGCAGAACAGAAGCGCGGCATCTTGCCTGTTGATTCTCAGCCTGAACCTCAGCCTGAACCTCAGATTAAGGATGAGGCAGGGGAAGAGAATGACATCAATGATGCCAATACCTTCAGTGAAGATGAAGCCTCGTTACGTCAGCAGTACGAAGAACTTTTCAACAAGAAGCCTGGCAACATGAATGTTGAAACGATCAAAGAGCGTATTGCTGAAGAGCGGCAGAAACTGGGCGTCTGAGCCTCGCTAATCAAACAAGGGGCTTCGGCCCCTTTATTGCAGGAGTCCGTTATGGAACTGGTAAACCTCAAAACCGGCACCGACAGCTACCAGGATGAATCTGGTGAAACAAAAACACGCGATGATTATCCGTGGGGTCTATGCATCAATCTTGACAATGAAACACTGAAGAAACTCGGTGCAACTCCACAGCCTGTCGGTACTGAAGTGATGATCTCCGCCAAAGCCATAATCAAAAGCATGTCGACTCGCGAAGATGGAGAAGGTGTCCGGCACGATGCCAGCTTGCAGATCACCGATATGGCACTCAGCCCGGTATCAGGTGAAAAGCCAAAAACTGCCGCCCAGACTCTCTATGGCGGGGAGGATGATTAATGGCCTCCGTTATCGAGATCTGCAACCGCGCGCTGAGCAATATCGGCAACAGCCGAAGCATTAACAGCCTGACAGAGGCCAGCAAAGAGGCCGGGCAGTGCTCCCTGCATTTCGATTCATGCCGCGATGCTGCGCTGGCCGACTTTGACTGGAACTTCGCCACCAAGCGCCTGGCTCTGGCAGATACCAATAATCCGCCGCCTGACTGGCAATACGCATACCAGTACCCGACTGATTGCGTGCGCATCACCGAAATTATGGTGCCCGGTGTTCGTAACCCGACGGCTGTCATGCGCATCAACTATGAGGTCGGCTCCAACGGTGACGGCACTGGGAAGCTGATCTACACCGACCAGCCTCAGGCGTGGCTGAAGTACATCGCGCGCGTCACCGACGTGAACATGTTCGATCCCATCTTTATGGAAGCTCTGTCCTGGCGTCTGGCCGCCGCCATTAACATGCCGCTAACCGGCAGCGCAGATCTCGGTAACAACGCCCTGAACATGTACCAAAAAGTCATCCTTAGTGCTGGCTCTCACAGCCAGAACGAATCTCAGGAGCCGCAGCCACCAGTCGATGAGTTTACAGCAGCGAGGTTGTCATAATGGCTATCAGCTGGATACAGCCGAGCTTTGCCGGTGGTGAGATTGGCCCGTCACTGTACGGGCGCATCGATATGTCGAAGTATCAGGTGGCGCTGCGCAAGTGCGATAACTTCATAGTCCGCCAGTATGGTGGGGTTGAGAATCGCCCGGGAACGCGCTTCGTCGGCGAAGCAAAATATTCGAACAAAAAATGCCGCCTTATCCCGTTCCAGTTCTCGACCGTTCAGACCTATGCGCTGGAGTTCGGCGACGGTTACATGAGGGTTATCAAAGACGGCGCGTATGTCTTGAACAGCAGCAATGTAATCTACGAGCTGGCGATGCCGTATACAGAGTCCGATCTGTTTCGCATTAAATTCACGCAGAGCGCCGATGTTCTTACGCTGGTGCATCCAGCATACCCGCCGAAGGAGCTGCGCCGCTACGCGCACGACAACTGGCAGATCGTCGACGTCACCACCAAAAACGGCCCGTTCGAAGATATCAACGTTGACGAGTCAGTGAAGGTTTACGCCAGCGCCAGCACCGGCACAATTACGCTGACGGCAAGCTCTGCCATCTTTGGCTCTGAGCAGGTAGGTAAGCTCTTTTATCTTGAGCAGCCTGCGGTTGATTCCGTTCCTGTCTGGGAGACCAGCAAGACCACGGCCATCAACGATGTGCGCCGCGCTGACAGCAACTACTACCGGGCCAACACCGCAGGGAAGACCGGCACTCTTCGCCCTTCGCATACTGAAGGCATGTCCTGGGATGGCTGGGGTGGTACCGGGGATAGCGATACAGGCATCCAGTGGGAATACTTGCACAGCGGTTTCGGTATTGTTCGTATCACGGCTGCGTCCGGCACTACCGCCACCGCTACGGTGATCAGCTACATCCCATCTCAGGTTGTCGGATCTGCCAATGGCAGCTACAAATGGGCAAAATACGCATGGAACAGCGTCAACGGCTACCCGAGCACTGTCGTCTATTATCAGCAGCGCCTGTATTTCGCTGCGTCCACAGCGTACCCGCAAACTATCTGGGCCAGTAGAACCGGCGACTATAAAGACTTCGGCAAGAACAACCCTATTCAGGATGACGATCGCATCATCTACACCTACGCCGGGCGTCAGGTAAATGAGATCCGCCATCTTATTGATGTTGGCAGCCTGGTCGCGCTGACGTCTGGCGGGGAATATACGATATCCGGAGACCAGAATAAGGTGCTCACGCCGTCGGCGTTCTCATTCAGCTCTCAGGGCAATAACGGGTCCAGTAATGTGCCGCCTATCTCCGTTGCCAACATCGCGCTTTTCATCCAGGAGAAGGGCAGCGTGGTGCGCGATCTGGCCTACTCCTTCGACGTAGACGGGTACCAGGGTACCGACCTTACCATACTGGCAAACCACCTGTTCCAGAAGCGCAGCATTGTCGACTGGTCATTCTGCATCGTGCCTTACAGCAGCGCGTTCTGTATCCGCGACGACGGCAAACTGCTGGTATTGACCTATCTGCGTGATCAGCAGGTTTTCGCCTGGGCGCCACAGTCCAGCACCGGGAAGTATGAAAGTACGTGCTCCATCAGCGAAGGCAGCGAGGATGCTGTTTATTTCGTGGTTAACCGCACTATCAACGGCCAGACGAAGCGTTACATTGAGCGCCTTTCAAGCCGCTTGTTTACCAGTGACGAAGATGCTTTCTTTGTCGATTGTGGCCTGAGCTATGACGGACGTAACACATCATCCAGGACGATGACCATCAGCGGCGGCACTGGCGACTGGAGCTACCAGGTCGACTACCCGGTAACGATTAGCGGCGGGGCATATTTCGTAAGCACTGACGTAGGTGCGCAGATCCAGTTCCCGTACTCAGAAACTGATCCTGACACTGGATCGGTGGTGGCGAAAGAGTTACGCGGCGATATTGTTTCGGTAACCAGCAGCACGGCGGTGGTTGTGCGCTTTAACCGTAACGTTCCTGCAGTACTGCGCAGCGCGGCCACGACTAACTGGCAGATGGCCCGTCAGACTTTCGGCGGCCTGTCGCACCTCGAAGGCCAGACAGTAAACATCCTCTCAGATGCCAGCGTGGAGCCGCAGAAAACCGTCTCTGGTGGTACTGTCACGCTGGAATCACCGGGCGCAGTGGTGCATATCGGGCTGCCGATCACTGCTGAATTTGAAACACTGGACATCAACATCAACGGGCAGGAAACACTGCTGGATAAAAAGCAGGTCATTCCAAAGGTCACGCTAATCGTAAACGCCAGCCGCGGCATTGAGGCGTCAACTCCTGGTGGAGAATGGTACGAATACCCGCAACGTGAATTCGAGTTCTACGACGATCCAGTTGATGACGCAACAGGTAAAGTTGAGGTGAAACTCGACAGCGTCTGGGATAACAACAGTCGCGTGAAGGTTCGCCAGACAGACCCGTTACCGCTATCGGTACTGGCTGTTATTCCTCGCCTGACTGTAGGGGGGAATTAATGGTTAACGCTCAGATCGTACCGGCCACTGCAGATCACATCGAAGCCATGTTGCCACATGTCAGGCAGGCAGACGTTGAAGAGTTCCTGGCGACAAACGGCTGGAGCCCGCGACGCGTGCTTGAAACCGGGCTGCGCACTTCAACATTCTGCTGCGCCGGGCTGGTAAACGGGGAGGTGGTAACCATCTTCGGCGTGGCCCCGGCATCCATGATCGGCGGTAGCGGCATTCCCTGGCTGGTAGGCACTGATGCGCTGGAGAAATACCAGCGCACCTTCCTGCGCCGCTGCGGGAAAGTGGTCAATGCAATGCTGACAGTTTACCCGTATCTTGAAAATTACGTTGATGCCCGCAACCACGTCGCGCGCGTATGGCTGCACTGGCTTGGGTTCACCATTGAAAAGCCGAAGCCATATGGCATCCACAATCTCCCGTTCCACCGTTTCCACATGGAGAGAAAATAATGTGTAGCCCAGCTATTGCACTGGTCGCAGTCACGGTAGCCTCTGCTGCTGCCAGCGCGTACAGCCAGAACCAGCAGGCAAAATATACTTCTGCTGTAGCTGAGAAGAACGCAGATATTGCTGAAGCTCAGGCGCAGGATTCAATCAACCGAGGTAATGCTCAGGCTGATGAGATTCGCCGCCGTAACCGTCAGGCTGCTGGGACCCAGGCCGCAACAATGGGTGCGACAGGCGCAGAGCTTTCCACGGGCAACGCTCTGGATATCTTCGGAGATACGGCACAATTCGGCACCCTGGATGCTCTGACCACTGTCAACAACGCTCAGCGTGAGGCTTATGGCTATCAGGTGCAGGGTAGTAATTATCAGTCTCAGGCTAATGCAACTCGCAGCGCGAACAGTGCAGCACTAACCCAGACGCTGCTGACAACCCCGTTGAAAGCATATGGCGCGTATCAGATGGGCGGCGGCACATGGTCGCCATTCACCCAGAAAGCAGCTCCTATCAGCGCTGCTGTCGGCACGCCAACCGGCCGATAAGGAGATATCATGCCAACAGTACCAACTGTAAACGGCCGTCAGGTAGAAAGCAGGGGATTCCAGTCACCTGGGCTTCAGGCGTTCGATACGCCTCAAACCGCTGATGTTCTTGGTCAGGTCGCAGAGCAATACGCAGGAGCATTCGCTCAGGCTAAGCAGCGTGCTGATGTTGCCCAGGCACAGGATGCATCCCTGCAACTCAGCCAGATTTCCAGCGATCTGTTGACGAACCCTGATACCGGACTGCTCAACTTGCAGGGTAAAAATGCACTCGGCAAGGGGCAGGAGTACACCCAGCAGTTTGATTCACAGGCTGAGCAGATCGCCATGACTCTGCCTGAGGGGGCGCGCGCAGGCTTCATGCAGCAGGCACAGCAAATGCGAACCCAGTTCACGACGCAGGCCGGTCGCCACGAGATTAGCCAGTTGAATGCCTACGAAGAAGGGCAGTTTCAGGCGACGCTGGCGAACAACGGGAAACTGGCTGCAGCCGCATACGGCGATAATGCTAACTATGTGCTGTACAACCAGCAGACTTTCCAGCAAATCGACGACTACGGCGCTGCGCATGGCTGGAGCGCCGAGCAGATTCAGGCGAAAAAAATTGAGTTCAAGGAGAAGGTTGCCGATGCTTCACTTTCTCAGTGGTCAGCCAACAATGCTATCGACTTCATTCACAGCAATGGCGAATTGAGCGACACGGCAACAGGCTCCCGCCGCGCGGTATCGGAAGGCGGTAGCGGTGACGGTGCGCGCGGCATCCGGAACAACAATCCCGGAAACCTCGAGTACAGCAAAACTAACCCGTGGATTGGGCAGACAGGCGATGACGGTCGATTTGCCAAATTCGAGACACCAGAGCATGGCATCCGCGCGCTGGGACGAAACCTGCTATCATACCAGCGCCAGGGCATTGATACCGTCAGTGACATTATCAACCGCTGGGCGCCGCCGTCTGACAATAACAATACAGACGCGTACATCAAAGCCGTTTGTGCTCAGCTCGGCGTGACAGCAGACCAGCAGCTTGACGCATCAAACCCTGACACGCTGAAGGCCCTGTGTGCTGCAATCATCCAGCATGAGAACGGTAGCCAGCCATACAGCGACCAGCAGCTCACCACCGGTGTCAGTGCAGCTATTGGCCTGTCTCAGCTTCCGACCAGCACCAAGCGCTACACCGGGAACGCAGCATTTGACGCCGCATCCCCGGAGGCGCAGGCAACCTTCCTTCGCCAGGCTGACCAAATCCGTAAGCAGCAGCAGGCGGAATATCGCACCAGTATCGACAGCCAGGTCCGCGACGCAACGGCGGCTTACATGCGCGGCGTGGATTTCCCAAATGCGCCAACACAGACCGACTTCCTCGCTGCCTATGGCGTGCGCGAAGGCAACCTGCGGTATACGGAGTTCAAAAACACGCAGATCGCCGGGCAGTACATTGGCTCATTCCGCAACATGCCGACGAGCAGCATCACTGCCTACGTCAATCAGCTGAAGCCAGGAACCGAGGAAACTGGCGAGGGGTATGCATCCCGCGCTGAATTATTCGATCAGGTGTCGGCGGCGGCCACGAAAGTAATCAGCCAGCGCCAGAACAACCCGTTCAATGCTGCGGTTGAGATTGGCGCCTATAAGCCGATCGCCAGCAACAACCCTAACGATATTACAGCCGAGGTGGCTAACCGTTTCTCTTCACAGGAGAGCCTGCGCGCGCTGGGCATCAATGCGCCTATCCTGTCCAGTGAGGAGGCTGCGGCCCTGTCCGAGCAGGTACGTGGCACCAAAGACGTTAACCAGACCATCAGCCTGTTGCAGAGCATGGGTGAAACTCTGTCGGCACCGGCTATGCGCCAGGTTGCATCTGCCATCGCGCCGAACAACGCAGCTACAGCCTATTCCGCGCTGCTGCTGGGCACACCGGATAACCAGTACGACAATACCAAGCCGTCTATCGCCTACAGTCAGTTCATCGGCTACAAGCCGACCATGAACAAGTACGATGTTTCGAAGGTGATCCTGGCTGGTGACCAGTTGCTGAACCCGACTAAAGCGATGAAAGACGCCGGGATAACTCCGGTCCAGTTGCCGAGCGAAGATAAGCTTAAGCGTGCTTTCGACGATCAAGTGGGTAATGCCTTCGCCAATAACGCACAGGCGCGCCAGCTCAGTTACAACCTTTTCAAAGCAGCTTACGCCGGGATCGCTTATCAGTCCGGCGATGCCTCAATGACGCGCACTGATGCAGCCAACTCCGACGTAGTGGAAAAGGCAGCGCAGTACGCCACAGGCGGCGTATACAAGGGCTTTAATGGTGGAGACGTGGTAATGCCATTTGGCATGGACAAATCCACTTTCAAGGACCGCTACACCGCATCTGCGCAGCAGGCGCTGAAGGATGCCGGGCTGAACGTCAACGCCGCGTCAAACTTTACCCCGGTAAATATCGGCAACAACCAGTATAGGCTGGTAAGCGGTAGCGGGCGCTGGGCGACGGATCCGAAAACCAATGAAGCTATCGTCGTGAGGGTTGAATAATGTCTGATGTATTTTCTCTGGCGCCGGAAGGCCAGGCTTGGACCGACGATAAAACAGCATCCAACCCTGCGCGACCTGAAGACTACGAGCCGACATTCTTCCAGGGCTCAATAGCTGCGCCGGTGCGCGGCGTGGCGGAAGGCACACTCGGCCTGGCGCAGTCTGCAGTTGGATTCAGCAAGCGCCTGATCAGCGATCCGGCATTCACCGCAGACATTGCGCCGACGGTCAATATCTTCCGGGTGATGTTCCCGGATGCCGACAAAGCCCTGAACGACACCTACGACACGATCGGCAAACAGCTGCAGGATGCTCGCGGATATGTGAAGCCTGACGCTGGCAGCCAGGGCACTGCCGCTGAAGTGCTTTACGGCCTCGGGCAGTTCGTTCCAGCCATCGGTGCGACCATTGTCGGCGGTCCTACCGTCGGCGCAGCGACAGCATTCAGCTCTACGTATGAGCAGTCCTATCAGGATTTCAAAGGGAAGGGTGTAGACGAATCAACGGCGCGCAACCTGGCAACGCAGCAGAGCCTCTTCAACGCGGCTGGGATGGCCCTGCCTGCTGCCGTCGGCACCACACTGGCAACGCGCATCGCCTCTGGTGTCGCAATCAACACCGGGTTCGGCGGCCTTAACCGTTACTCGGTTGGCGAAACGCTGGAGGAGAAAGGCTACACCGAGATGGCGAAGCAGTACCGGGTATTTGACGGTCAGGCCATGCTGGTGGATGCCGTGCTTGGCGGTGCATTTGGTGGTGCGCATCACCTGGCTGCGCGAAATGCTGACGTACCTCCGCCGCCAGATGCTGAAACGCCGATCCCGGCAGCAGAGGTTCAGAGCGTTCCTGATGCAACCACAGAGGCAGCACCTGTCGCAGACGCTTCGCCAGTAACAGATGCCCCTGGCGCGCCAGTGCGATCTGATGCTCAGGCACCAGTGACAGATACCACCGCAGCGCCAGATATTCCCGCCATTAAGCCAAGCGACATCGACGCCGCTCACACGCTGAATGAAGGGCTGTATTACGATCTGGAATCTGCTCCAGTGCTGCACGCCAGCAACGAGAGCATAAACAGCCATGTGGCTGCCATGGATGAAGCATACCGCCAGCTGAATGACGGCCAGCCCGTTAACGTCGGGATGATGGCGCGCGGGCTGGATGGTCCTGCGCGGCCCGGCATGCTGGAATCCGCAAACGAGCAGTACCATGCAATGCAGCGGGTTTTCGAAGAGAATGGTGTCAGGTATGAAACGCCGTCAGATCTGGCTGGCGAAGCTCCGGCGCCGCGGGCAGAAAGTGCATTCACTGCAGCAGCCGAAACTGGCGGGCAGGTAAGTGTCGACCCAGACACCGGCCAGGCGATTTCATCCAACAGTTACGACCTGATGGCGGCGCGCGATATGGCGACCACCAATCCGGATCTGACAATTACGCACCCAGACACCGGGCAGCCGGCGAAACTCTCCGATGTTCTGGCTGAATTTGATGAGCAAATCCAGACCGTGCAGAACGAATCAAAAGTGTATTCCGTCGCCGCCGCGTGCTTCCTGAGGAACCCATAATGAAACAGGCATGTGTTGAAGCCATTGCGCAGACACTTGGCCGCCAGCCAAAGGCTGACGAGCTGAAAGGTATTGAGGACCGCATCAAAGAAGCCGTGCGCCAGGTGCATAAAAAAAATGCCAGGGAAGGCAAGACTGGCATCCCGGATGCGCAGACGTACATGGAGGCCGCAGATCTTGTTCGTCAGCGCGTTGTGCATGACGTCTATAAGAAGCGCCAGCGCGTCGCTCAGAACGCGATCGCCATCAGAAGGGTGACAGATGCCCTCGACGCCAATATCCCACCAGAGCAGCAAACACCTGCCAATTTGCAGCAGTTTATCTTTGCCGGGCGGCGCACGAAGGTATTCGGTAAAGATCCAGATATCAACGTGACCTCTGCTGAAGAACTGGCAACCGGTGCATACCAGGACTGGTCACGCCAACTCAGTGCTGAATTGCTCAAGGCTGGCGATGATGTCCGCAAATTCTTCGAGCAGAGTAAGGCTCTTGGAGAGCAGCGTTTCCGTAGCCTGTTCGACCAGCAGGCGGCTAAGTCGGCACAGTTCCAGATCCTGAAAGAGCTTTACGGCGAGGACACCGGGAATCCACAGGCGAAGAAAATCGCCCAGGTATGGAATGACGTTACCAGTCGCGCCCGACAGGAGATGAACGATAACGGGTTTGATATCGGCCTGCGCGATGACTGGCACCTGCCGTATGTGGATGATGCCGATTTTATTCGCAACGCCGGGCGTGATGAATGGCTGGCGTCGTTGCCGGTGGCAGAGCAGGCTAAAGCGCGTCTTTCTGGCCGCCAGCCTCCTATTGAATTCGCCCGCCAGGCATGGGTGGATGACGTTTACAACACGCAGGATCGCAGCAACTACGTTAATCCGGACGGCAGCCCGATGAATGATATCGAGTACCGCCAGGCGCTGGAGGCGATCTTTGAAACGAAGGCCACCGACGGGGCCAACAAAATTGACCCTGGCGCATTCATGGGCACCGGCGGGATAAAGAACCGTGGATCGCAGAGCAGGGTAATGGCTTTCAAGGATGCTCAGTCGCACTTTGCCTACATGGAGCGCTATACCCAGCAGCCGGTGGCGGGCGTAATGATGTCTCACCTGCAGTCATCTTCCCGTGATCTGGGCGTGGTTAAAGCGTTCGGCCCGGATGCTGCCCGTAACTTTTCCCTGGTGCTGGACCGCGTATATCAGCGTGCGGTAACCGGCGGGAAGGAAGTCGGCAAGATGAACGATGAGCGCAAGATGGTTGAGCGCATGTTTAATTCAATGGCGGGGCTTAACGGTGCGGCCACATCGAGCGTGTTCACGTCGGCGGTTGGCGGCCTGCGCAACCTGATGACCAGCGCCATGCTCGGCACCAGCGTACTGACGGCAACCAGCGATCAGGCGATCATGCGCGCCAATGCCCAGGCTCTTGGCTTTACCCGAGACGGCATGCGCCTGTCTGCAAACACCATTCGCAACCTGTTCAGCGGTGATGCCAAAAAGGCCAATGCCGAGCTCGGCCTGCTGGTGGATTCGCACGCTGCTGTCGTATCGAAGATGGGTGGATTCGACCTGTCTCGCGGCATAACCGGCTGGTTTGCAGAGAAGACCCTGAAGTGGTCCGGGCTGATCGCTATGGACCGCGCCAACAAAGCGGCGTTCGGACTGCTTATGTACAAAAACATTGGCGAACTGACCCGCAAGTTTAAGACTCTGGACGACGTTAAGGGATCGGATAAGACCATTCTGGCGAGCAAGGGCTGGAGTAATGAGGACTGGGCTATCATGGCTGCTGCAGACCTCCAGCCAATGACCACCGCCGGGCATATGGGAATGACGCCTGATGCGATTTATGCCGTTCCTGATGAAGTGATCACCGGCATCATGGCGGACCGTATCGCGCAGGTGCGTGCAGGTAGTGATGCAGCGCTGGCCGCGCTTGGCGATATTCCACCAGAGCGCCTGAAGAAAATGAAAGAGGCGTTCGACGCTGAAGCAGAGCAGACCATCACGCGCATGGTGCGCAATGCCCGCGCCGAGGCCGCTCAGAAACTGCTGGGTGTCACGCACGGCGAGATGACCAGCGCCGTAACCACCGCTACCGGCCTGGACACCTACGCACGCGATGATGCCGGGCAGCTGATCAAGAGCTTCATGCTCTTCAAAACAACGCCGTTTGCAGGTTTCCGCCAGCTCGTAAACAGGGCCAATGATCTTGATACGGTGCCTGCTCTTAAGTTTCTGGCGTCTTACATCGCTGGCACGACACTTGCCGGAATGTTCGCTAACCAGATGAACAGCCTGCTGACAGGGAATGACCCGCTCGACATGACAAAAGTTACAACTTGGATCCAGGCGCTGCTGAAAGGTGGCTCCTTTGGCATCTACGGCGATTTCCTGTTCCAGGACCATACTCAATATGGCTCCAGTATCGCAGCCACCATCGGCGGTCCGGTGCTGAGTTTTGCTGAACAGTTAACAAAACTGCTAATCACTAACCCGCAGAAGGCGCTGCAAGGGGAGGAAACCTCATTCGGTGCCGACGCACTGAAGACAGCCCGCATGATCACCCCATTCGCCAACCTCTGGTATGCTAAGGCCATAACCAATCACCTGATCCTGCAGCAGCTTCAGGAGATGGCGAACCCGGGATACAACGACAGGGTGAGGGACCGCGCTCAGCGGGAATTCAATACAACAAGCTGGTGGGAGCCTGGCGAGACAACGCCACGCAGAGCGCCAGATTTAGGGAAAGCGGTGGGTAATTGATGAAAAATATCATGCGTATCATCGGTATAATTACAGGTCTGATTACGCTATTGGGGTCAGGATTCTATTTCGTTGAGAACTCATTCGATAACCTTTTATATGGCAACCTTTTTCTGAATATCTCAACTGGGATTGTTTTCGTCTTCTCCCTTATCGGGCTATATTTCATATGGAATAGTAAGTCGTGACATGTCACAAAGGCCGCCGAAGCGGCCTTTTTCATATCAGAACTCTGCTGTGTTTTTAGTGATGTACTGCGCGTGGGTGCGGATGTCGTTCAGGCATTTGCTGACGCCGACGATATAACTCACCATGGTAGTGAACTCCGCCGCCGCGCCGGAAACATCGTGCCCGTCATCCTGCATGCGGTTTAGCAGGTTCATCAGCAGGGAATGCTCAGCCAGGCCGAGAACGCCTTCAGGTGAATGGATATGCTCGCGGTAGCCTGGCTTCAGCGGGACGTTGTATTCCTGCTTCTCTCCCGACTTCATCGCTTCCAGTATCGCTGGCATAAAGCTGGCGACAACCTTCTGAGCTTTATCTGCTGGCGATAACTCTTCTCGAACGTAACGGCCGGTCTGGCGGATCTGCGGAAGCACTTCACCAGTGACCCATTTGCGGAAACGGTAGGCGGATGTTCCTTCAACTCCAGCCTTTCGGCACCTTAGCATTAGCCAATAGAGACCTGATTCGTTCACAACGCTTAACGACTGGAAACCTCCACGGGTCCGTATTGAATACGTACCCTTTTCATCGCTGTCTACTTTACGTAAAGCGACATCTACACTCTGGATTCCAAGGGCGCTACAAACATCCTGGGCAACGAAATAGGGGCGCTGGTCAATCATGACCATGCGGATGTTGACGGTGGATTCGAAAGAAAAGACGGTTGGTGCAGTTTGTGCTGACATAGTGATCACCTTTTTGATTAGGTTAATCACCACCTCTGAGACCAATCAGTTTGGTGGTGAGACGTACAGGGTTGGTCTTGCCGGTCACTATGAAACCCGGTGAGCCTTACGGCTCCCCTGCACGCCCCACCATAAAGATGTGCGTGTGTTTAGCGCATAAAAAAACCGCTAACGCGGTGTATGCGTCATAGTGAATTCCGGGAGACCAATCCCGGCACTGGATTTTGCCAGTGCCTGATTACTATGGCACAAGATTTATGCAATGTAAATTTACCGTAAAGGTAATGATTACATGAAATTTAGGTAATTACAAACCCTATCTGGTTTGCTTCTTCAGCTGCTCAGCGCAGTAATCAAGATGCATCTGCAGATCCTTCATGGACATCTGCGAGCTGGTGACATAGTTCACCAGGGCAGTCAGCTCTGCCATCGGGCCATCAACATTAAAGCCGTCCTCATTCAGCTGTCGCAGCAACGTCATCAGGTGTGATTCTTCAACAAGGGAGCGGACGCCTCCCGGCGTGTGTATGCGTTCGGCTAATCCTTTTTCCAGCGGGTGATGATACTGACGTTGCATCTCATGTTCTCCATGCAATTACTGTATGTATAAACAGTATCAGATGAGCTCAATCTTATCCAGCACGATATGCAAATTACCCCATCGGTAATAAGTTACCTGTTTCTTATTCAATCAATTCATATAAGGTTTGGCAGGTAATAAACTGTCCAGATGATGCACGCGCGCCGGGCGCTGCTTTACTGGAGACAGGCCATGACGGTATCAACCGTAGTTGACCATAACGATTACACCGGGAACGGCGTCACGACATCTTTCCCGTATACCTTCCGGATTTTCAAGAAAACCGATCTGACGGTTTCTGTAATCAACCTCGACGAAACCATTTCAGTACTTGTTCTTGATACGGACTACACAGTAACTAATGCCGGTGGTTACAACGGGGGGAATGTTGTACTGACTTCCCCTCTGGCATCCGGCTGGCAGATCTCAATCGCGCGAGATCTGGAACCTACCCAGGAAACAGACCTGCGCAACCAGGGCAAGTTTTTCGCAGAAGTTCATGAAGATGCATTCGATAAGCTGACGATGCTGATCCAGCAGGTAGGAAGTTTGTTCCGCCTGGCGCTACGGAAACCATCCAGCATTGCCAACTGGTACGATGCGCTAAACAACTACATCCGCAATGTGAAAGATCCTCGCGACCCGCAGGACGCCGCGACGAAAAACTACGTCGACACGTTGTCTGGTTCAAACAATTCCAGAACTCTGCGAACGCCTGAGCCTATCCCACAGCTTCCGGCTGCAGCATCCAGGGCAAATAAAATCATCGGCTTCGATAGCTCAGGGAACCCGGTTATGCTGGTGCCAGAATCCGGGTCAGCCTCTGATGTGCTGCTGCTTCTCCTTGCTGATGACGGCTACAAACGGATCCCGAGCATCTTCAGGGTCAATGCAGATGTACCAGTTGAGTCGTTTCGCTCAACCGGAATGACCGATCAGCAGGTAGTGCAGGCGGCAAATGATTATGCTGCATCGGTAGGGCGCAGGCTCATTTTTGAGGCCGGATTAACTTACCAGGTGGTAACCCTCAATTGCACGTGCGAATGGAGCGGACCGGCAACTATCAAGCGTCAGGCTGGCGTATCATCGACGCTGATCAACATGGCATCCGGTGCGCGTATTACAGGCAAGATGACCATCGATGGTAACAGCGCAAACTGCACTGGCTCAGCATCAAACGTCGTTATGAACGGGGTAAGCGGGTGCGTCCTGAATGATTTCTCTTCTATCAATGCCTGCGGCCACAACATTGAGATCAATAACTCTGTTTACAGCGATAACCGCCTGCCAAACAAAGTAAAAAATGGCGTGGTCAATGGTGCAGCAATCGGTCATGCCATCAGCCTATATAACGCGGCTAATGAGGTTCTCGAGGAACTTGAACTGATTAACGGTGGAGATGGGTTAAATGCATCAGGTAGCACACGCTCTATCAGGCCATTGATAATCAGTAAGGTAAATGCAAGGAAAAACAGAAATAACGGATTTGCTGTTAACTTCATCTCCACCGCTGATACGCCTGTGTATGACATGGTTAAATTCAGCGATTGTTTTGCCCGTGAGAATGGAGTTAATGGATTTGCTGTACAGAGCCATTACACGTCACTCACAAACTGCCAGGCCTACAAAAACGGAACAACAAAGGACCACCAGGGGTTCCTGTTTAATGCTAACGGCGTAACATTTAGCAGTCTTCTCGCTTTCCAGAACAAAGGTGTAGGGTTTGATTTTGGTGATTGTCGTAAGTGTGCTGGCTCAGGTCTGTTTGCAGAATCCAGCGGCTGGCATGGACTTGAAATAAACTCCTGTGAGGACATGGCTATCTCTGGTGTTGTACTGAATGATAGTTTCAAAGGGCAAGTTGACGGAGCGCTTCAGGCCGCCCTTATTATTCACAAAGGTAACGGTGGATATCCATTCCCTGGTGACAGCAAAAATATCTCCCTCAGTGCTGTAACAATCGGCAGTGGCGAGGGGCAGCGTTATGGCGTGTATGTTGATGCGGATTCGTACAATGTTGTAATAAACGGAGTGAACGCAAAAAATGCAGCTCTGTTAGAGGATATTTTCACAGCCTCTCCAAATGTAATTATTACTGGAAACACAACACGATGGGATCCATTGGGTGATGCCCGTGGAACATTAAGTGGCGGTTATATTCATATTCCTAGTGTCGCAAACACAGTCAGCGTCAATGGCTCTGGTAGTTGCGTTAATATCGCGATAGGAAACAACGGGGCATTCGTAAAAGACAGAACCGTAAGAATAAAGGCAGTTAGCGGGTTTACATTAGAGAACTCGGGAGGAACTCCAGGTGGCAACCTGTATCTTGGGGCATCCGTGGTGCTTACTGCTGGTCAAAGTATTCTTCTCTACTCTGACGGTAGTGGTGGCTGGGTAAAGTATAATGCCCTCAGCAACAGTGCTGGGGGCATTATAAACAATGTTGCAGTATTTGGTGACAGCACTGTAGATGGTTATGGCACTACCCCGTGGGTCCAGAATCCAATCACGCCAAACCATTACCACAACTCTGAATCTCCAATGGCTTGGGTATCTATGCTGGACGGAATAGTAGGTAAGAGGGTATTTAACAACGGATATTCAGGTAAGAGCATCATTGATGGTTGGGCTATCTCAAACATAACAAATTTAGTTTTTAATAACACAACAAACATAAACACAAAATATGTCATGTTAGTGTTTGGTCTCAATGATATTGGTCAGCCGAACTGGTCTACTTCATTGTATTCAAGCAAATATACAGAGTTGATTAATTTCGTAAAAAATCAAGGGTTAATACCGATTGTTGTGACCTCGGACCCAATCAGCAATGTGAATGATACATTTGTACAAAACACATTAGTGCCTTTGCAAAGGCAGATTGCTACAGATAATAGCGTTCAGTGCCTTGATCTTAATGCTGGCCTGGTTTCATGGTCTGACTATAAGTCAAACCAGCCAGACCAGATACACTTCAACAACACAGGGAACGCCAAGAAACGAGACCTTGCACAAACCTTCGTGCAATCATTACCTTAAAATTAAAGGGCCACTGTTAATTGGTGGCTCTTTTCATTTGCCTAAGGATCCTTACCGTGTAAAATAGCACAATGTAAATATATGATTACAAATTCAATAAGATGAGAAAACTAAAGTCAATACAGGCACTTAGAGCCATTGCTGCAATATTGGTTGTGATAGATCACGTCTTTTCAAGAGTAGAAGGGCTTAACCCTGGCTCAACATTTTTCAGTGAGGCTACATATCACTACCTTGGTGAAATTGGTGTTCAGGTTTTCTTCTGCATTAGTGGTTTTATCATGGTCCATACATCGAATGGGAGCGGGGGAATATCAGATGCGTTAGTTTTCTTGAAGAAAAGGGCCATCAGAATTTATCCTATTTATATCATTACGCTGCTCGTGTTTGTTGTAACTGTAAAACATTTTGCAGCCACCTATAACATAAATTTCTGGGTTGATATTTCAGACACAAACGTTTTTAAAAGACTATTCCTCCTGCCTACATTCATTTATGGTAATGGCTGGAATAATATTTTAATGCAGTCATGGACACTGGTTTATGAGGTATATTTCTATATGGTGTTTGCATTTTGCATGATGCTGGTATCTACAAAGCATATACCATTACTTGCAACATTGTTTATACTTTCTGTTATGTCAGTCGTGGTATTCACTGGAGGCAGGGAAGATTCGAATACTTCTACTTACATATTGAATGTTTTGGGTAGCAAAAACCTATTATTCTTTATTTTCGGAATGCTTGTTTCATTTGCAGAGAAACATGTTGCAAGAAAATTAATGTTAATTAACAACAGCGCTCTGTTTTATTCGCTGTCAGCAATCCTTATTTTAGTTTCAATTGCTCTGACAGATTATGTGTCAGTGTATGGGATAAGCATTTCCATACTGGCCCTTATGTATATATCAACTATTGTCGAGATTAATGGTGATAACCCAATAAACAAATTAATGGTATACCTTGGAGAGGCATCTTACAGCCTATACCTCGTGCACATTTTTGCTTATATAGCCTCACCATATTTTAATGTTCTTAATATTAACAACAATATTTATTGCTCTTTGATGTCAGTTGTTGCAATCATTCTTGGTTGTATCGTGCATTCTTTTATGGAAAAGCCGATCGTCACCTTGCTCAACAAATCATTTACTTATAAAGAAAGAAAAACAGCAGCATAAATTACCTCTAGGGTAATTTTGCTAAGAGTAATCCGATCAAATTTAATCCACATATGGTTTATTGTGTATGATGAACTCACCAACTAAGGGGGTTCATTATGCACATTAAACGGTGGTCACTATGGCGCATGTGCTGACAACGGAGTCAGTAAATCAGGGATTAAGCCTGACGGCACTGGCGTCCGTGTTCGTTGGTATACCGCCGGAGGTCGCGTTAGGTGCTCTGGCTGGTGCGGTAATTTTCGTTACCTCAGCAGTAGAGTACCCGATAAAGCGCCGGTTGCTCCTGGCGCTTCTCAGCTTCCTCTGTGGCGTTCTCTTCTACAAAGCGACAGCATCCATTCTTATCGGCGTTGCCAGCCTTATTCCCACGATTACACAGGACTCTTTCGAGAAGGGGATTGTGTTTTCTGCGGGGGCATTTGTCTCGGCTATCGTCGCTGTAAGAATCGGCATCTGGCTGTATCACCGTTCTGAAAATCCGCGCGACCTGATCCCGGGGAGAAAAGACGATGACCAGTCCTGATCTGCTTCTCATCCTGAACGCCGCTATCTGCGGCGGCATTGCAATCCGAGTCCTGCTTTTTCGCCGTGACGGGTCACGCCATCGCTGGTGGGGTGGATGGCTCGCCTACATCCTGATCGTCGTGGCTGCCAGCGTTCCTATCCGGACTTTCTACGGGTACTACGTCAGCGCAGACTGGTCAGAAGTCATCATCAAAGCCGTGTTCCTGGCTGCGCTCATCAAGACAAAAGGGAACGTGGTGCAAATTTTCAAGATAACGAGGTCCCAGCATGGACATTAAAAAATTCCAGCGCGCAGCTGGCATCAGTGAGGTGCTGGCCGCGCGCTGGTACCTGCATATCACCGCAGCCATGAAAGAGTTTGGCATCGAGCAACCGCTACACCAGGCGATGTTTATCGCGCAGGTGGGCCATGAGTCCGGCGGCTTCACCCGGCTGCAGGAGAACTTCAACTACAGCGTTACTGGGCTGGCAGGATTCGTCCGCGCCGGGCGACTAACCCAGGGCCAGGCTAACGCGCTGGGCCGTCGTGCTGGTGAGCCATCGTTACCGCTGGAGCGCCAGCGTGCGATCGCCAACCTGGTGTACAGCAAACGCATGGGGAATAACGGGCCGACAGACGGCTGGTTTTACCGCGGGCGCGGGCTTATACAGATCACCGGCCTGAACAACTATCGCGACTGCGGCAACGGCCTGAAGGTGGATCTGGTTAAGCAGCCTGAGCTGCTGGCGCAGGACGAGTACGCGGCCCGCAGCGCGGCGTGGTTCTTCGCTACCAAAGGTTGCATGAAGTACACCGGCGACCTGGTGCGCGTCACGCAGATCATCAATGGCGGGCAGAACGGTATCGACGACCGGCGCGCGCGGTATATCACAGCCAGCAAGGTGCTATCGGTATGATCTGGGCATTCGTTAAAGCGTACTGGAAGCAACTGTATATCGTCGCAATGGTTATAGTGTCGATTATTGCCTGCCGGGTAGCCTGGGTGAAGCATGGGGATATCCAGTACGACGCCGGATACGCGCAGGCGCAGTCAGACCAGAAACAGGCTGATGATGAGGCCAGGTCACAACGTGATCAGGAGAAAACACAAATTGAACGTGAAGCACAATCCCGTATCGATGTGGCGCGTGTTGATGCTGAGCATGCTAATACCGCTGCTGACGGCCTGCGCGCCGAGCTTGACAAAACCAAGCGACTCGCCGAACACTATACCGGATCTTTCCCCACTGGCACGCCAGCCAGCAAGGTCATCGGTGTGCTCGCCGACATGCTTGAAGAAAGCAACCGATCTTACATCTCAGCAGCAGAAGAGGCTGAGCGATATCGGTCTGCAGGACTCACATGCGAGAGGCAGTACGACTCCCTGAAAATGGGGCACTGATTTCTGGTGACGGTATATAAAGCGGTACGGTGAAAATCAGGTTTCGAAATGTTGTTATCAGTCAATTGGTTATGCGTGCCGTAAACAATTGAGTGGGAATGATGTATAGCTAGCTCATAGCTCATCATATCTATTCATTTTAATATCTAACCCTCTGTAATTGCAGAGGGTTTTTGTTTATATCTACTCATATCTATTCACTCTACACCACATTTTTCGTCGGTACAGGTGACGGTATTACCCGAAAGGTATACTCTCGTACCGACAAAAACATGGATGCATTACGGGTGAATTATGCTTACCGATACCAAACTGAAAAACCTGAAGCCGCAAGAGAAACTTTATAAGGTTTCCGACCGTGACGGCCTGTATGTCGCCGTGCTCACGTCAGGCTCTGTCTCGTTCCGCTACGACTACCGCATCAACGGCCGCCGGGAAACGCTGGTGATCGGCCAGTATGGGCGTGACGGTATCAGCCTGGCAGAAGCACGCGAGGAACTCATTGCCGCCAAAAAGTTGCTGAAGGCAGGCCAGTCGCCCGCTGCGGCGAAACGAGACGGTATTAAAAAAATACGCGGTGCGGAGACGTTTGCGGTACATACCGACGCGTACATGAAGCACGTCACCCTAGCTGACAGCACCAGAGCCATGAAGCAGGCGGTAATTGAGCGTGATATTTTCCCCGCGCTAGGCAATAAAGTGATGGAAGAAATAAGCACTGTAATGGTCAGAGACCTGTGCGATAAAATCCTGGCTCGTGGTGGCCGTGCAACTGCGGTGCAGGCCAGGCAAATAATTCACAGCGTCTATCGTTACGCTAACGATCGCGGGCATGGATATGTCAATCCAGCAGCATCTATAAATCCGACCTCGATAGCAATCTTCAGGCCAAAGGTGCGAACATTAACCCCTGAGGAAATTGGCACGCTGTTTCGCGCGCTGGATAAAGTAAGCACACTCCCTACCCTGAAACTTGCCGTTAAACTGGTGCTTCTAACACTGGTTAGAAAAAGCGAGTTCACACTTGCGACATGGAAAGAAATTGATTTCCGCAAGGGTACATGGTCGATACCTGCCGGGAGGATGAAGGCTGGTCGCGATCACGTAATCTATCTCTCCAGCCATGCTCAGGATCTAATGGTTGGACTTCAGATGTGCGCTGGCGGAAGTGAATACCTTTTGCCAGGGCGTTACGACATAACGAAACCGCTGTCTAACGCTGCGCTAAATTCTGTTATCGACCGGGCCATTGAAGTTGCAAACAAAAATGGCGAGGAGTTACAGCCTCTCTGTGTTCATGACCTGCGCAGAACTGGCAGCACGCTATTACACGAGGCAGGATATCCGTCTGACTGGATAGAAAAAGCGCTGGCTCATGAGCAGAAGGGCGTGCGCGCGGTGTACAACAAAGCGGAGTATGCCCGGCAGCGCGCCTATATGTTGCAGCAGTGGGCAGATATGGTTGATTCATGGATTAACGGGGAGCACACCGATCTGGTGCCGTTCTCCCCTTCGAAGTTTGAGAAGTGGATGGAGTCGCAGGATTAAGCGGCCTCCGCTTTTATAATGTCAACCGCGCATCCTGGCAGTAGCTGCACCGCCGGACCTTCGCACTGGTTGCCCCATACGTCAAAACCATGCGACGACTGCCGGGCGAATAGCTCGATGCGCGGCACATCACCTAGTAACTGAACCAGTTTTTCCCGTATCACGTCAGGCTTGCGCGAGTTCTCCAGGCGCGGCGCCGTGACGTGCTGGCAGATCGAGGCGTCCATGCGCGCCGGCAGTTTGCCTCGCACCGCAAACAGACAGTCTTCGCTGTTCGCCCTGGTCATGTGGCCCATTCCGATCGAGCTGTTGCCTTTGTGCTTGTTCGTCTTGTGCCAGGTGAATCCCTTCATTGTCATCAGGCGGAATCCCCACGCCTCGATAACCTTCAGCGCTTCAACCGGCTGAGTCGGAACCCACCACATAGCCAGCAGGCAATCTTCGGCAGCCAGATCCCAAACGGGCAGGCGGCAGATATCCAGTACGTTCATGACCGGGTATTTGAACCCGGCACCGCGGTTCCCGTCTGCTGCTTTGTCGCGGTATACCCAAGGCGGATCTGCGTAGATAAGAGTGTATTTTCCGGTCATGCTGCACCGCCTTTCACGAAAATTACCCAGTGGGTTTTGTCAGACTTTCCGGTGCGCTGCCAGATGACCGGCTTCTCATCGGTAAGCGCCAGGATATTGCTTACCGGGATCTGCGTTTCGTTCCATTTGAAGATGAGTACGCCGTGTGGCCACAACACACGAAATGCTTCTGCGAATCCTGCGCGCAAATCATCTCGCCACGTTTCTTTGTTGAGCCGCCCGTACTTTTTACCCATCCACGCTTTATCGCCGACGCGCTCGAGGTGCGGGGGATCAAATACGACGACAGGGAAAGTGTTATCAGCAAAGGGAAGGGCACGGAAATCTGCAATAAGGTCCGGGCTGATAACTAACTGGCGGCCGTCGCAAAGTTCATGCTGCTCGGAGCGGATATCACTGAAAACCGCGCGCTCGTCCTGCTTGTCGAACCAGAACATGCGTGACCCGCAGCACATGTCCAAAATCGTTGCGTCAGTCATGCTGCCACCTTCTTGCTGTTCATCAGCTCAGCCAGGCGCTGAGCCTTCAATGGGTTTCTGATAACCTGGCCGCCGGGTGCCAACCACCCGCGGCGCAGAGATGAATAAACCAGCGTGATACTGCCGACGCGGATATTGTCGTGAGGGTTAGTCATACACCACCCCGCGACATCCGATCCCGCTGTAGTCCAGGTGCGGGGTGCGGTTACCTTTGGTGATGCACTGCTGGCGGCGCACCGCGATACGGGCTCGCTCTACTTCTCCTACGGCCGCATCCAGGCACTGGAGCCAGAGGCGGGCCGCGATGCGGTAATGCCCACGGCGCTCGCGCTCGATGGCGCGGCTTTCGATCTCCATTGCTTCCGGGGTTACTGCCACCACTCTTTCAACACGGCGCTGCGAGACGTAGTCTTCGTGATAGCGCTCAAGCTTCGTCTTTTTCATTTGATCCAGACCTCTCAACTGATAACTGACGCTACCCACATCAGGTAGGCCACTATGGTCAGGCACAGATACACCTCTGACCATCTGTCGATATGCCTTCCGAGCGCCTTCATGCTGCTGCACTCACGGGGCGATACACGCGGCGGTCAACTGGCGGCTTTTTTCCGGTGAACGTCGCCGGACTTGCCGCCTTACGTTTATCCAGCCAGGCTTCAACTTCGCTCTGGTCCCACGCGCAGCGGCGATCGGTGATCCAGAAACGGGACGGGAATTCGCCAGCCTGTTCCAGGCGGTCAATCGTGCTCCATGACAGTGGCACCACCGCCAGGAGTTCCTTCTTACCAAATGCACCTTTCATAAATACCTCTCTTGGTTGCAGGTGTGGCGCCGTGGCGCCACGGTGGTGATTACATAGGGACTTCGTTCAGCTCATCGCGGCGGATGGTGTAAACGTCAGTGGCTTTAGCCAGTCGGTCATCATCGTTGGCGAGCTTTTTGGCAACGTATTTGTATGCGTTGTCCAGATCCTTCAGCGTGTTGTAGCCCATCGCTGCGTCAGTGAAAGCGCACAGAATTTCTTCCGGGTCGCGGTCATCGCTGCTCTTTGGTTTCTCTTCCTGGTGCTGCTCAGGCTTAGAGTTGATCAGCTTGTTCATACCGGATGCGGTGGCAGGAGCAGGCGTGATATCGCGCTCAACACGCGGTGCCGTCTCCTGCAATTCGTCAGGGGTATACACACCAAGCAGGACGTCAGGAGCATTAAGGCGAGCCCAGCGCTTAACGCACAGGTATGCGAGCTGCTGGCGAGGATCCTGCTCCCACAGAGGGGAGTTACGCACACCAGCCTGTGCCATGCTGATCGTCAGCTCGCGCGGCTCTGATTCCCCTTTTAGGGTCGCCCACACGGTTACGGTCAGGTTCGGCGACTTGTCGGTTTTCCCGCTGACGCGCGACCAGTCACCATCCCAGCGATAATTCAGACGTGTTGCCAGCAGATTGGAGGAAGACACAACCGCGTTAACCAGTTGCGCTTCATAGCCCAGCGTGCCGTTAACAACGTGAGTTTTCTGCGCCACGGCGAACGGGTTCATTCCCCATTGCGCCGCCTGCATGGTCACTGCCAGGCAGTCGGAAGGTTTGCCAGCAAGATGCGCCGGAACGGTAGCTTTACTGGCTGCCATCAGCTCTGCGAAGCGCACCAGTTGATTCATGCCTTCCGGGCTGAAGATTGCCGCAGCAGTGCCAACGGTAGCGCCAGGCTGCGATGTGATTGCGATGTCGTTGCTCATACGTACATATCCTGTTTGCGTGCCCACTCAGGGCGTTTAATAATTTCAAATCCACCCCAGTCGCCCGTTTCACGGCACTGGTGGAAGGTATTCAGATCCCGGCGGAACAGTGCGTGCCCGGCATCTACGTCCGGCGCATCCAGTTCGAACACACGAACCGGGTAGCGCCCGCAGTCGATGGTTTCGCTCACTGCCAGGAAGAAGAATCCGTGCGGCTCACCGGTAGTCTGCTGCGCGCCTTCGCGGTACATGGCGTCCTGAACGTGGTACCGGAATTCCTCGACGTGGCGGGCGAACCGCTCCATGTCCGCCACTTTCTTCACGTCCAGCAGCACCGGGTGATACTTCAGGCGCTTGTCCGGGCGTATGCGGCACAGCTCGCCAGTCTCCGGATCCGTCCAGTAATGCGATGCTTCGCAGAAACCTTCAGCTTCCAGAAGCCACCGCGCCGCCGGGTGTGCCATCGCGCTGTCGCGCATCAGTTGCAGCTTACGGCCCTGCTCAGCGTCCATTACCGTCATGCCCATTCCCGCAACATCATTCAGGAACGCAGCCTCATCCTCTTTGCCGGCGGTAGTGCGACGGTTGAACTGCGGCGCCACGATGAAACGCTTATCGAATTCTTCCGGCTCCAGCAGCAGGCAGTGCAGGGCGGTTCCCATGTCCAGCGCCTTCAACTTTTCGGTGTCGACCGGCGCGGATTTCTGCCACTGCAACAGGGCCGGGCTCAGCGCCACCATATCCAGCTGCGACTTACTCACGCCGTCGCCGGCGTGGTAATCCTCGTTGCTGATGTCGAAATAGATGCCAGGTTTCACGCCGCGTTCCTCGCCGTATCCAGTTGGTCAGCCAGATCCCACTTCGCGATGATGCTGGTCAGCGCGGCCTGGTATGCTGCGAGTGCCTCTTCGAATTCCGGGCTCATCATCAGCTCTTCGAGAATCTCGGTGCGCACGCCTTTGCGCTCCAGCTCGTAGAAAGGTTTCTGCAACTGGTGGTACTTGATGGCGTCGATCAGCTCTACCTGCCGCTCGTAATGCAACTGGCTCAGCTGGTAGTCGCTGTCGATGCTGGTCATGATTTTTTTCAGGTTATTAATCTGCTGAGTGTTCATGAGCACCTCAGTATTTAATTGTCTGACCGGAAACTTTTCCGGAAGCGAAAGAAACCAGGCATTTTTCAGCCCATTCAATTGGAATTCCCTGCTTCACCAGATCGGCAATAACCTGGCGATTGACGGTGCGGCGATGCTCTTTGTCAGCAGCGCGGCGCGCTTCTTCATCGGCGATGCGTTTCTGTTCTGCCAGGCGTGCAGCTTCCACTTCTTCCTGGTGGCGGCGCTCCGCTGCGATAGCAGCGTTCTTTTCCTGCTCGGCTTTTTCCGCAGCAGCTTTTGCTTCACGCTCTGCTTTCTGCTGGGCTTCAATTTTTTCGCGCTCTGCGCGTTCAGTTGCAGCTCTGGATTCAGCTTCACGGCGTGCAGCAGCATCAATCTCTGCCTGTGCTTTTGCTTCTGCATCACGCTTAGCCTGTTCAGCAGCTTCCCGGCGGATAGCCTCTTCATGCTCAAGGCGTGCTTTTTCTTCGGCCTCTTTACGCAGGCGTTCCAGCTCAGCAGCTTCATGCTCGCGCTTTTGTGCCACTGCCAGCGATGCTTCCAGCTGCTGAATGGTTGAGTCTTTAGCCACTCCAGCCTCTGCTGCACGTTCCTGCCATGTTTCATCAAGCACCACGGATTTAGCTTCCTGAATGCGAGCCTGTATATCAGCAGATGGCAGGTAGTTACCGGCGGTGTCGATCACGTCAGCCAGTGCACGCAAATCAACAAGACGCTGCTGCAGGGCTTCAGTGCGTGCCTTTTCCGCGTCTTCCCACTCGGTAAGAGGGCGGCGTACTTCATCGCGAAGCTGATCGCATTCAGTCACGAAGCGGCGCAGCTCGGCCTCAACCACTTTCGGTTGTTCCTTCAGGCGTTTCAGGTAATCACGGCCTGGCTTTTCAACGGCCGTTTTGCTGCGTGATACCTGGGCAGCCAGGGATGCGATACGGGCGCGGCCTTTTGCGGTGCTCAGGTCAGGAACCTCTTTGACGCCTTCACGGATCTGTTCAAGGAATTTATCAAGACCGTTTTCTACGTAGATGCTTGGCGCCAGGTCCGGCGCGATTTCGATGATTGCTAATTCACTCACTTGCTCACCCCCATATCCATTTCAGTTTTGAATGCCATCTTGGTGACAAACGCCCAGTTGATGGCCTCATGCAGAGTGCGGCACTTGGTGCTCATCAGCCCGCACGCCGTAACGCAGTACCAACCGTTGATGATTTTCCACTGCATAATTCGTTACCTCAGTGTTACCGTTGAGGTAATAATTATCCTTATATGGTTTGAAGTCAATAGGTATGATTATAAATAATTACCCTAAAGGTAATGATAAGGGCAATAAAAAAGCCGCTCAATGGCGGCTTAGTATCTGAAATGTATGGAGTTATTCTTGCGTTTTACCGTTCTGAACAATCACGAAATCGACGTAGCTCTCGATCTTACTTTTTTCGCTCTCAGGTAACAATGCGTAGCGGGCCCGGTCGTAATGGATGGTCGCCGGGTCGCGAGGATGGATGAGCAGCTCATAACCGCGACGCCCGAACGCGCTGGCGATCGCCTCCAGGGTGGAGATGGAAACGCTAACCTCATTGTTCAGCATGCGCTGGATTGTCGCCTGGGCAACTCCGGACGCTTTCGACACCTTGCCCTGAGACGACAGGTCGCGGTTGTTCTGCATCCACGCTTCGAGGTTATGCGCCGCCAGCTGGCCGATATCGGAAGGGGTGATCTCCTCCTGCGGTATGGCAACGGCAGATAATGAGTGGTCGATGTCCAGCCAGTTGGTTGGCTTGTTAGCCGCTTTCTCAATCTTGCGCGCTACCGTGTCGCCGACAACCTTCTGCCCTCGGGCCCAGCGGTTCACCAGGTTTGCCTGAGTTCCCAGTTTTTCCGCCAGACGAGTCTGCACCCCGTTAAAGTCACGGTCGATGATATCGTTAATATTCTGCCTGCGGATATCCTGAATACTTTTCATGCTCTGGTGAATCGCCTCATATATGAATTAGTTAGTGGTTCAATTAAAAGCGAATTTACCTCACAGGTAAATGCACCTCACAGGTAACAAACCTTGATTTTTATTACCTTCTGGGTGAATATTTGTTATCTGAAATTAATATCAGGCAATAGCTATGAGCGAGAACGAAAAATTCGACTTCAAAAAACACTGGTTGCAGCTCACTCCTGATGAGCGAAATGCCTTTGCTGACGAGGCCGGAACGACCAGCCACTACATCCAGACGCATCTGACAGGCCGTCGGAAAATGCCCGGTAAGACATTGATGAATGGGCTATTTAAGGCATGTAAGCAACGCGGGTGGGTCAGAACGAAGCCGGAACTGGCTATCTTCTTCTACGAATAAAACCTCTTTCAAACCCCCATCAGGCCGCCTTCTGGCGGTCTTTTCATATCTATTCAGTCCTCTCAGGTAATAATGATCCGAATATGGTTGATCTTTTTTCGGCCATCGCACAAAATCATCGTAACCATAACCAGAATCTGAGGTGAAGTGTGGAGATTATCACTCGTATGTCAGCTGCAAAGGCTGGACTGAAGCGTTATTACACCGGGAAACAGTGTAAGCGAGGCCATGACAGCGAGCGCTGGGTTTACAACGGCCATTGTGTGGAATGCACCATGGAGTCAAACCGCAGGCGCCAGGCTGAGATTAAACGGATTATGGATGAAGCTGCGAAAGGCAACGTGCCGGAGGTGATCTGATGGCGCGCATCCGCACAATTAAGCCTGAGTTCTGGACAGACGAGGATATGGCAGAGCTTTCAGAACCGGCATGCCTTTTAGCGATTGGATTGCTGAATTATGCCGACGATGAAGGGTACTTCAACGCCAACCCTAAACTGATAAAAGCGGCTGTATTTCCCATCCGTGAACCGTCCGTTCCTATTCCGGTACTGATACAGGAGCTTTCCAACTGTGGTTATTTGTCCATGTTTTCCACCTCAGATGGCAAGCAATTTGGGGCAATTACAAACTTCCTCAAACATCAGGTCGTAAACAAGCCAAAGGAAAGCAAAATCAAATGCTTACCTCTTATACCGTATGAGTACGGTACTTATACCGGACAAGTACCATTAGGAATGGATCAGGGATCAGGGATCAGGGAAAGTAAAACCCCTCTCTCTGCGCGCGAAGAAATTCAAATCCCTCCTGTTGTCGTTCCAGGTATCGGAGAACCGATCGGCAAATTCACCATGCATGAAAACTGGCAGCCGTCAGATGACTTTGTCATGCGCGCCAGAATGTGGGGGCATGCATTACCTGCTGACGGATACAAGAAATCTGATCTGATTGAATTCATCACCTACTGGATGGCAGAAGGCAATGTGATGCAACACGTGCAGTGGGAGCAGAAGTTTGCCCGGCTGCTGATGAACAGGAAAAAAAGAGCGGCAGGAAAGCGCGGTGACAGCTCTGACGATGACGTACCACACTGGAACAGCCCAGAGGGCTGGAAGGATTTCTTATGAGTAACGTATTCGCAGCAATTCAGAATCGTGATGCTGGTGCTCTGGCTCGCATGATGGGCCCTGACAATCATCATGACCAGCAGGACAACGTTGTAAACATGAGCGCCGAGCGTCTCGTCGATGCCCTGTTCAAGCAGCTTAAGCAGCTCTTCCCTGCGGCCGAGCAGACAAACCTGAAGACCGTGCAGCAGGAAACCGACGCGAAGCGCCAGTGGATCGCCGCATTTGCCGAAGGTGGGATCCGTACCCGCGAGCAGGTGTCGGCAGGCATGCGCCATGCCCGTGCCAGCGAATCACCGTTCTGGCCGTCTCCGGGTCAGTTCATCAAGTGGTGCAAGGACAGCAAGATGGTGCTGGGAGTGAGCATCGAGGACGTAATGGGGGAGTTTCACCGTTACGCCAAAGAGAAAAGCTTCCAGCCTGGCGGCCCGGAGCGGTTCCCGTGGCGCCACCCGGTCATGTACTGGATTGTGTGCGATACCCGCCGTGCGATGTACCAGCGCCAGCTGAGCGAGATTGAAGTCGAGAAGCATGCGCGCAAGCTGCTGGAGGAATGGGCTGCAAAAGTGGCGGCCGGTCACCAGATTCCGGATCCGGTTCTCAGCATCCAGGCGAAGCCAGAGCCGATACAAACGCCAGTGGACACAGGGGGTAGTGCGTACCACCCTCCCGGCAAAAGCTTCGGATGCATGCCGAACGCTGCCACCCTGGGAGGGCTGACACCGGCCCAGTGGCTGATGGAGGAATACCGGCGAGGGAAGGAGGCAGGACTCATCAGGTAGCACCAGCGCGGCAGCGCATTTTTTTACGCCTGACAATTACCTTGCAGGTAACAAAATATGCGCATAGCTATTGATTTTAACTCTAATGTGGATTTAAATTACCTAAGGGGTAAATCATGACAGCAGTTTTAGGGATTGACCCGGGATGCAGCGGCGCGCTGGTTCTCGTAACTGAACAGGGCGGCTACATCGACCACCTGGCAATGCCAACCATCAAGGTCGGCACAAAGTCCAGGGTGAACGGCGCAGCGGTGGCTGCATGGGTTAGGCAGTACGGAATCACTCATGCGTACCTTGAGCAGGTCGGTGCAATGCCCGGGCAGGGAACGGCAAGCATGTTCACGTTCGGGCATGCAGCTGGCGTAGCGGAGGGGATCCTTCAGGGTCTCAGCATTCCGTACACGCTGGTGACGCCGCAGGCCTGGAAGAAGTCAGCCGGGCTTATCGGCAGCGACAAGGACGCAGCGCGCAGCAGGGCTATTCAGCTTTACCCGGAACTCAGGGTGCTGGATGCCAAAGCGAAAGGCCAGGCCATTGCGGATGCGCTGTTAATCGCGAGGTATGGGATCGGCGTTAAATAACGATCCTTTTTGATATCAACGTAATCAATAACTTATACGGGTAAGCGGGGGTAAAGATGAAACCGAGTTATGAAGAATTGGAAGCCAGATGCGCGGCGCTGACTGCGGAAAGCTCGACTACAAATGAACGGTTACAAAGACTTATCCATATTATCAACAATGCCGACAACAGTTATTGCATGTGTGGAGAAGCAATGGAAACCCACACGCACGGTGGTTGTGGACACCCGACGGGAATGTTTGATTATCACTATGACAAGTGGCTGGAGTCAGTCAAGCAAACCCCGGCGACAGACTCTTTCCTGGCTGAAGTGCGTACCAACGCTATCAAATCCGCACTCAACGATTGTACGGAGTGCCTCGATAGGGATTGCATCATGGACTTGCTCGGTATCAGTTATGAAGATGCTGCACTCCGTGAAGCGGGTGCTATGGCACTGCATGATGCGTTACTTCGCAAAGGAGCGCAGTCATGAGCAATAAAACAAAAATCACTGGTGAGCGTTACGCATCAGATCACGGTCAGTATCTGAAAAGCGGAGGTGAGTGGTACGCGCTCATGACTGATCTGAAATGGCATAAGAAAGTTATGTATCCACGCGTTCTGGCCACCCTAAAACTAGTCGAAAGCAATGCGTCAATCAACGTGTGGGAGGCCGCCCAATGAGCAACATCGACAAACGCGCATTACGTGAAGCGGCTGAAAAGGCGACGCCGGGTGTATGGGTTTACCTCCCGAAAAATACCAGCATTGAATAC
The DNA here is from genome assembly GCF_001462935.1 of Enterobacter sp. 50588862. Lineage (NCBI taxonomy): Bacteria > Pseudomonadati > Pseudomonadota > Gammaproteobacteria > Enterobacterales > Enterobacteriaceae > Enterobacter > Enterobacter sp. 50588862. The sequence goes on along the minus strand of NZ_LNHM01000025.1, from coordinate 69,356 downwards.
GACTACGGTAGCGATGACTCTCAGGGCTCAGTCACCTACATGGATAGCGGTGATTTCACGCAAAAGCAGACTGATCTGAATGGAGCCTTCATCGCCGCAGCCAACCCCGCTAATGTGCTGGCGCTGCTGGATGAGCTGGAAGCAAAAGACGCGAAAATAGCCAACCTTACCGCCGAACTCGATGCTCTTCGTGAAGGCGCGCGGGCATCGCTTGAAGCGGAGGCTGTGGGTTACTTCGGAAGATTCGACGCGGATGACGAAGACCTGATCGACCAGTGCAGCCCAAACATCAGTGGAGCTTTCCCGCTCTACGCCGCCCCGCCAGCGCCGGTAGTGCCGGATAAAATTACATCGGCCAATGCGCCTGAAGTTTTCGAGATTGCTACTGAAGCTGAACGTCTTGGATTGCGGGGCGCCTATGCATCATACGCTGTTGGTTGGAACGCCTGCCGCGCCGCCATGCTTCAGGGTGCCGGTGAAAACTCTCCTGTGGTGCAGGATGGTTTACCCGCAGTATGCGCTGAGGCTTATCAGGTTGTTGGTGTCATGGCCGAGGCGCTTGGTGTTTTCGATGATGCGTCTATTCAGAAGGTCATGGACAACCTTGCACAGCAAAAACTTGTTCACTGTGATGTGTTGCCATTCTCCCTTCCAGCAGCACCGCAGCAGGAGGTGAAGTCGTGAACCGTAAATTCTGGCTAGTGTACCTGTTGATTATCGCTTCAGTATGTGTGTTCGTTGCTGGCTTTGAATTTAACTTCATAACATTTTCTGGTGTTGGGCTATTCGGAATGTTCATATCCGGGATTGTTATTGGCGACCACGGAGGAAGATTCGGATACTTCGGGGGCGATGATGCCTAACCCATTCGATTTCGTGATGTTCGTGCTGCTGGTCATCAGCGCACTTCAGGGCATGGGGTGGCTGCCATGGTGAGCAAGCTCAAACAGCGGCGCTTGCGCCGCCTTAAAGCGGATGTAGCCTGGTGGATGGCCGAAGCGCAGGACTGGAAGGATATCGCGCTGGAGCACGCAGTCGAGATAGACAGACTCAAAAAGCTGGTTATCCGCGTTCCGATGCCAGTGGTGGTGCCGGAGTCCGTGGCCGATGAACTGAAACTGAGAGAGGTTGGATGATGCATTTGTTTACTATGCCTAAATGGGCTGCGCTTATTTTGTCAGTAATTTTTGGACCGTTTATTACCGCCATAGTGATATCTATCCTCCTGCGTAATAGCGACTACAACATCAACGGGGTATTGGCTGGTGTCATGATTTGCATCTTCTGCAGGGAGGTGAAGAAAGTGTGGGGGAAATACAGAAATGGCTAACGTAACCCAGGAATCGCTGGCCGCCCGTATCGCGGAACTGGAATCCGGCCCGCGCTCGCTGAAGGAGGATTTTGCGCTGCAGGCGTACCGGATGCTGTTGCCTCATATTAGCGCAGACCCGAATGAGTTTACCGAGGTGTGCGGTCCGGTTTTCTATGATGCCGTCCATTCTCTGGACGCAAAGATGTACCACCTGAATATGGACGATGTTGCATTCGAAATTGACGGTGAGACGATCGCGCGCAGAACAGGCCCCAGAAGTCTTCACGAGTCTGAATCTTTTTACCTCAAGAGGAAATTTGTCGGGGTGAGCAATGGCTAAGACAGCAGCAGAGCGCAAAGCAGCGCAGCGCGCCCGCCAGGCTGAAGCCGGTGAACGCAAGCTGGAGCTGGTGCTCGACGAGCAGGAAATGGAGATGCTGGCGCGGAACTGCGCCGGGCGTCGACCAGGGCGCGACCCATACGAACTGAGCGAGTACATTGCTCTGCTGATCCGCCAGGATGATGCCCGGGTGCGTGGCCGCATCAAAGCTATCAGCGCCAACCAGTGCGGCAAGTGCGGCGACATCCTGCCGGTGAAGTCCTGCCCGTGCGCCGGTGATTCGGCTTGCTGGGTAACGCAGGGCTGGCATGAAACGAAACTTGCGGTGTGACAGGTCACAGCGTATTGACTAAATCCTCACATGATTATACTGTTTAAATGTACAGTATTTTTATGTGAGGTTCCATATGGGCTTTCCATCTCCGGCAACAGACTACGCAGAATCCCGCCTTACCATCACCAGCATGTGCGGCTACGACGGCAACTGTCGTACCATCGAGACGTCGGCGGGCTACGCAATCATCAACGTTTCCCTCAAACCACATCCGGGTGATACCGTGCTGATTTCGTATTGCGGCCGCACGGAATTCGCGGTCGTTCAGGGAAAGGCGCTGATCACTCCTGACGGTGAAGCACTGGAAGGCGAGGCGCTGGACGACACGACGGTGCACGGCGTGGTGACCCACTTCCTGAATCGCGCAGGCAATCAACGGCCAGACCCGATACCAGTCATGTAACATCTGCGCGGGCGTGATAGTATTACCTACATGGTAATAAAATTACTCAGGTGGTAATGATGCCCGCGACACCAAAAACCCACAAACGCAAATCAACGCAATATAAGCCTCTTACAGCGATGCAGGAGGCTTACTGCCAGTCCTACATTAAGACACCTGAAAATCAGTCTCAGGCGGCGATTGACGCAGGATTTTCGCCTAATACGGCAGCGGTCAAAGCCAGCGTGATGATGCGAGATGAAAGAATCCAGAAACGAATCGCTGAACTGATGGAGGAGCGCAACAAGCGCATGCGCGTCAGCGCTGATTACGTCCTAATGCGCCTGGTGGAAATCGACCAGATGGATGTGCTGGATATCCTGAACGACGACGGCAGCCTGAAACCGATCAGCGAGTGGCCGAAAATCTGGCGTACCACGCTCAGTGGGTTCGACCTGTCCTCAACCATCATGAACATGAACGAGGATTCGATAGAGACCATCCTCAAAAAAATCAAATGGCCTGACAAGGTGAAGAACCTCGAGCTCATCGGTAAGCACGTCGACGTCAACGCGTTCAAAGAGCGTCTGGAGGTTTCCGGCACCGTCACCATCGCCGACCGCATGGCAGCCGCGCGACGCCGCGTCAAAGAGCAGGCTGGTGGTGAAGAATGACAGCCGCAGCCATGTCGCCGGAAGAGCAGCTCGTCGAGGATATTGCTTCGTTCACGTATGACCCGCTGGGATATGCGCTGTATGCGTTTCCGTGGGGAGAAGAGGGCACAGAGCTGGCGCACGCCACCGGGCCGCGTAAGTGGCAGGCTGATGCATTCCGCGAGATACGCGATCACCTCCAGAACCCAGCGACGCGTCACCAGCCGCTGATGCTGGCCCGCGCATCTGGTCACGGTATCGGTAAATCTGCGTTCATCTCGATGCTGATTAACTGGGGCATGTCCACCTGCGAGGACTGCAAGGTGGTGGTGACCGCCAACACCGACAACCAGCTGCGCACCAAGACCTGGCCGGAAATCATCAAATGGTCGAATCTGGCTATCACGAAAGAGTGGTTCACCTGCACCGCCACGGCGATGTACAGCAACGATCCTGGCCACGATAAACGCTGGCGCGCTGACGCAATCCCGTGGTCTGAGCACAACACAGAGGCGTTCGCCGGGCTGCACAACGAGCGCAAGCGCATCATCGTGGTATTCGACGAAGCGTCCAATATTGCAGATCTGGTGTGGGAGGTTGCCGAGGGGGCGCTGACGGACGAAGACACGGAAATCATCTGGGTGGCGTTCGGGAACCCGACGCGTAACACCGGGCGTTTCCGCGAATGCTTCCGCAAATATAAACACCGCTGGAAGTGCGCGCAGATTGACAGCCGCACCGTGGAAGGAACGAACAAGCAGCAACTCCAGAAATGGGTGGATGACTACGGCGAGGACAGCGACTTCGTGAAGGTCCGTGTGCGGGGGATCTTCCCTGATGCTTCTGAGCTTCAGTTTATCCCGACCGGTCTGACCGAAGAGGCAATGAAGCGCGTCGTTACCGCTGCGCAGGTGGCGCACGCACCGGTGATTATCGGCGTCGACCCGGCTTATTCCGGCGTGGATGACGCAGTGATATACCTGCGGCAGGGGCTGCACAGCAAAGTCCTCTGGACAGGAAACAAGACCACCGACGATCTGATTATGGCGAAGCGTATCGCCGACTTTGAGGACCAGTACCAGGCTGACGCGGTGTTTATCGACTTCGGTTACGGCACCGGGCTGAAGTCCATCGGTGACGGCTGGGGCCGGACGTGGCAGCTAATCCCGTTCGGCGGTGGCTCGACCGACCCGCAGATGCTCAACAAGCGCGGCGAGATGTTCAACAGCTGCAAAACGTGGCTTAAGTTGGGCGGCGCGCTGGACGATCAGGAGACTGCCGATGACCTGTCTGCGGCAGAGTACAAAGTCAGAGTGGACGGCAAGATCGTCATTGAACCGAAGGAAGATATCAAAGAGCGCCTGGGTCGCTCGCCGGGCAAGGGTGACGCGCTGCTGCTGACGTTTGCTTTCCCGGTCACGAAGCGCCTACGCATTCCTGGGCAGGAGAGCAAACAGGGTAAGGCAGTTACGGATTACGACCCGTGGAAATAATAAAGCCCGCATTAGCGGGCTTGTTCGATTCTACGTGCAATGATTTGCCTCAGCTCATCGCGGATAAATTCTTTAAATTCCTTCAGTCGAATATCGCTTCTGAGGTAGATGCTTTCATGACGGAAGTGCCAGTCAATGCCATCAGGAAGGATGAAATCCCACTGCACGTATCCCTCACCAGTAAGATGAACATGTTGCTTTTTGAAAAGCGGCTTATCACCATCAGCGTTAAGCGGCGCCATTGCTAACAACTCGTTTTCGTGTGAGAAGTGTTGCTCTTGCATATTCGGTCCCCATTTATCCCATTCAGGCAGTATACACAAAGCCCGCGCATCGGCGGGCTGATTGTGACATGTCACGGCGCTAAAAGTCGTCGAATTCGTCTGTCATTTCTCGCTCAGTTTCTGCTTCAGCAGATAACCTTACAGCATCCAGATTTTATTCACCGCGTTCTCGCGAGCAATCTTGCGGCCGATCTCCGGGTCGAAGTTTTCCGGGCTGGCGCATGCGCTTTCGCCGGTGACGGTGAAGCCGTTGCGCAGAACCAGGACGCAGAAGGTCAGGAGTGATAGCGGCTCATATTCCTTTCCAATGTCGTCTTTGTCATGCCAGATTTGCTCTACTTCTTCACCGCCAGATTTAGCGCCATCATAAGCGGTAAAATAATGTTCACTTTGAATAATGCTCTCAATATGGTCTGACGTAACGCGCGGCGCGGTTAAGCTTTTGGCCTGAATTTCCTGCTCGATAGCCATGCAGGATGGTGCTGGGGATGCGGTTGATACCATGGTTGCTTACCTCAGAAAGTAATTTTATCGAATGCGGCGTTGATCGCTTCTGCTGCATTGTTGGCTGAATTTTTGTCAATGAATGACTGTTTACCAAGCACCTCAGCCAGGCACTGCAATTTGGTGTGGTATAGGTTCTCTTTTCGTAATTGTTCGTCTGATTGATGAACAGTGCTAATGGCTTTAGAGAATTTTTCTTCACGCCATTCATGTTCAGAAATCACGTTTCCTGCATCGTCTGTAAGAGAGTGACCAACGAGGCTGCTAATGATCAGCTCATCCGGGGATTCATGGTTTTCTCTATAGCCAAATAATTGTGATGTCGCTGGATGCATAAAAATACCAGTGGTGTCATTCGGCCACTGATTAAGATACTTTGCTAAAAGCTCTACGGTCTTCATGGTTATCACCTTAAAAAAATGCCCGGACGAACCGGGCGAATAATCAACGGAGTGCCTTCCTTGGCGGGTGATGCAGGGTTTACAGCGCAACGTCATCGGAATGGCGCTCTGCTGTAAAAAGGGCGGTGGTCAGTCCATCATGGGCGCAACTGCCACCGCCAAAGCTACACGCATTGCCTGTACTGCCGTATCACGGTCCTAAGGCGTGATTGGGTTGTGGTGGCATGAATCGAACATGCTTCCATCGGTGCGCTGCCGATTGGGTTACGCGCGACGCACGGATACTTAGCTAGCTTTTCACCGTGAACCTATTCCCTAGCTCGCCATTGAGCTTCACCACAACATTGAGAGCACTGCACTTTGCTTCGTACTCCGTGGCAATCATGTCCACCATGTAAACCTGCAATGCTCTCATCGTTGTATCCTCGTCTCTTCCGAGGTGTCACACCGTATCGCCACGATGGTGAGTCGTCATGTCGTGCATACCGAGAGCATTGACTTGCACATTCCGGCTACCCGCTCGGGGGTAAGGAAACCAAGGAACCCCTCCGGACCGCTGCGGCACATGTGCCATATACCGTACTGCTCACACCTGGAAGCGCACTCACCAGTTTGATTTAGCGACAAGACCTCACAGAACCGACATCAAAGTGCGCTTTCATGTTGTGTTACCTGAAGGGTAATAATTGCACGGCATTATGTCAATACACTACGTAAAATAATCCGTATATGGTTAAATTGGTAATAATTTAATCGTGTGTGAGGTTATCGCTATGTGTATCGGCAGCAAGCCATCAGTGCCAGCGGCACCAGAAGTCCAGGCCGCACCTCAGGAGCAGGACGCCGCTGTGGTCAGTGCCCGCGATGACGAAGAGCGCCGCCGCCGCGCAGCAGCAGGCACCAAATCGACAATGCTGACTGGCGCCCAGGGCGACACCTCCGCAGCCAACACCAGCGGTAAAACGCTGCTCGGTCAGTAACGGAGCGCGCAGAGATGGCGGAAACCGAAAAAGAGCGGCTGCTGAAGCAGCTCGCGCAGCTGAAGAATGAGCGCACATCGTTCGAGCCGCACTGGCGCGACCTGAGCGACTTTATCAATCCGCGCGGTTCCCGCTTCCTGACGTCTGACGTTAACCGTGACGATCGCCGCAACACCAAGATTGTTGACCCGACCGGATCAATGGCTCAGCGCATCCTGTCCAGCGGCATGATGTCCGGCATCACCAGCCCGGCCCGTCCGTGGTTCAAGCTGGCTACGCCTGACCCTGACATGATGGATTACGGACCGGTGAAAATCTGGCTGGAAGTCGTGCAGCGCCGCATGAACGAAGTGTTCAACAAGTCGAATCTGTATCAGTCCCTGCCTGTCATGTACGCCAGCCTGGGTACATTCGGCACCGCCGCAATGGCTGTGCTCGAAGATGACCAGGATGTGATCCGCACGATGCCTTTCCCGATTGGCAGCTACTACCTGGCGAACAGCCCGCGCGGTAGTGTCGATACCTCCTTCCGCCAGTTCTCCATGACTGTGCGCCAGCTGGTGCAGGAATTCGGCCTGGAAAACGTGAGCACGTCCGTTAAGGGCATGTGGGATAACGGCACGTATGAGTCATGGATTGAGGTTAACCACTGCATCACGCCAAACATCAACCGCGACAGCGGCAAGATGGACAGCAAGAACAAGCCGTTCCGCTCTGTCTATTTCGAGACCGGCGGCGACTCCGACAAGCTGCTGCGTGAGTCCGGATTCGATGAATTCCCGATCCTGGCGCCACGCTGGGAAGTTAACGGCGAGGACGTATACGCGTCTTCCTGCCCCGGCATGCTGGCTCTCGGGCAGGTTAAAGCGCTGCAGGTTGAGCAGAAGCGTAAAGCTCAGCTGATCGACAAAGCCACTAACCCGCCGATGGTTGCGCCGACGTCGCTGAAGAATCAGCGCGTTTCGCTGCTACCCGGTGATGTTACCTATCTCGACGTGCTGAGCGGCCAGGACGGTTTCAAGCCTGCTTACCTGGTCAACCCGAACACCGCAGACCTGTTGGCTGACATTCAGGACACCCGCCAGACCATCAACAGCGCCTACTTCGTCGACCTCTTCATGATGCTTCAGAACATCAACACCCGCTCTATGCCGGTGGAAGCGGTGATCGAGATGAAGGAAGAGAAGCTGCTGATGCTCGGCCCGGTGCTGGAGCGCCTGAACGACGAAGCGCTCAACCCGCTTATCGACCGAGTTTTTTCCATCATGGCGCGCAAGAACATGCTGCCGCCGCCTCCGGAAGTTATGCAGGGTATGCCGCTGCGCATCGAGTACATCTCCGTGATGGCGCAGGCGCAGAAATCTATCGGCCTCACCAGCCTGTCGCAGACCGTTGGCTTTATCGGCCAGCTCGCGCAGTTCAAACCTGAAGCGCTCGACAAGCTCGACGTGGATCAGGCTATCGACGCGTTCTCCGAAATGTCCGGCGTATCGCCGACCGTCATCGTTCCTCAGGAACAGGTGCAGGGCATTCGCGATGAGCGCGCCAAACAGCAGCAGGCCGCACAGGCAATGGCTATGGGTCAGGCAGCTGCACAGGGTGCCAAGACGCTCAGCGAGACGCAGACCACTGACCCAAGCGCACTGACCGCAATCACTAACGCAGTGGGGGCGCAGCAGCAATGACGGACTTCGACGAAGAAGAGCTGCGCATCCAGAACGAGCGGAAGAAGCACGATCTGGAACAGCGCGAGAAGGATGACATCAAGTTCGTCATGGATAGCGAGCAGGGCCGCCGTGTCGTCTGGTCACTGCTGGAGAAAGGTCAGGTGTTCGGTGCCTGCTTCAACGTAGACCCGCACATCACAGCATTCAACGAAGGGCAGCGCAACCTGGCGCTGGTTCTGTTTCAGCGCGTCATGGCGCACTGCCCGGATCAGTATCTGAAGATGGCCGCAGAGGCCAGTGAACAGGAGTAACCATGAATTTATTTGAACGTTTGCTGCATCGCCGTCTTTGCAATGAGCAACCTGCTGATGGTGGCGCTGCACCGGCACCTTCTGAGCCATCCGCACCTGCTGCTGATGCTCCTGCACCTGCAGGCGAACCAGCGAAACCAGAAGGCGATAAGCAACAGCCTGGCACTGAAGATGACAAGTCTCAGGAAGGCAAACCTGCTGATGGTGATAAGCCAGCCGATAAGCCTGACGACAAAGAGCAGAAGCCAGAAGGCGCGCCGGAGAAATATGAATTTACCGCTGGCGAAGGCGTTGAGCTTGATACCGAAGCTCTGAAGGACTTCGAACCGGTTGCCCGCGAGCTGAACCTGACCAATGAGCAGGCTCAGAAGCTGGTGGACGCGTACCCGAAAATTTTGGCCGGTGTGCAGCAGCGTCAGGCAGAAGCCTGGCAGGCGCAGACAGAACAGTGGGCAGCCGACGTGAAGGCTGACAAAGAGATCGGCGGCGACAAGCTGACCGCAAATCTCAGCGCTGCTCAGCGTGCACTGGACATGTTCGGTGGCCCTGTTCTGAAAGAATACCTGAACACAACCGGGCTTGGTAACCACCCTGAACTGGTTAAGACGTTCGTGAAAATCGGTAAAGCCATGTCTGAAGACGGCATGGTCGATGGCAGTAATCAAGGCCAGCGTAGTGCGGCCGAAGTGCTCTATGGCAAATAAGAGAGGATATAACCATGGCTGTTAAAGGCTTAACTGCGCTGACGCTGGCTGACTGGGGTAAGCGCATCGACCCAAACGGGAAAGTCGATAAGATTATCGAGCTTCTCGGTCAAACCAACCCGATCCTTCAGGATATGCCTTTCGTTGAAGGCAACCTGCCAACCGGTCACCGCACCACCATTCGTTCTGGTTTGCCGCAGGCTACATGGCGTTTGCTGAACTATGGTGTGCAGCCAAGCAAATCAACCACCGTCCAGGTTACCGACTCAGTCGGCATGCTTGAAACCTATGCCGAAGTCGATAAGTCTCTGGCTGATCTCAATGGCAACACTGCTGAATTCCGCCTGTCTGAAGATCGTGCGTTCATCGAAGGCATGAACCAGCAGATGGCTCAGACGCTGTTCTACGGCGATACCAGCGTGAACCCGCAGCAGTTCATGGGGCTATCATCCCGTTACTCCAGCAAGTCGGCTGGCAACGGCCAGAACATTATCGACGCTGGTGGTACAGGCACCGATAACACCTCCATCTGGCTGGTTGTTTGGGGCGAAAATACCGTTCATGGCATCTTCCCTAAAGGCCAGAAGGCAGGCCTGCAGATGGAAGATAAAGGCCAGGAAACGCTGTTTGATGCCAATGGCGGGCGCTATGAAGGCTACCGCACCCACTACAAGTGGGATAACGGGCTTTCCCTGCGTGACTGGCGCTATGTTGTGCGCATCGCCAACATCGATGTGAGCGATCTGTCAGTGCCAGGATCAGCAGCAAACATCGTAAGCCTGATGGTTAAAGCGCTGCATCGCATTCCAAACCGAGGCATGGGTAAGCCGGTGTTCTACATGAACCGCACCGTCGCCCAGGCTCTCGATCTTCAGTCTCTGGACAAAGCCTCTCTGGCTCTGACCGTAAAAGAGACTGAAGGCGAATGGTGGACTGCGTTCCGTGGCATCCCAATCCGTGAAACCGATGCGATTCTGGAAACAGAAGCGCGCGTTGTTTAACGCCTGTCATTAACTGATGGGCCTTAACCGGCCCATGAATGGAGAAAGAAAATGATCCTCGACAAACTGTTGATGTTCTCCGAAGCGCAGGCGGTTACGGCTTCTGCTGCTTCAACTGACGTTATCGACCTTGCTCCTATCGACGGCACCCGCCGCGATATCGGCGTTGGCGAGCCTCTGGAGTTCTGGGCAAACGTGAACACCACTGCAACAGCAGCTGGTGCCGCTACCCTGAACGTTCAGTTGCAGACCAGCCCGGATAACTCCACCTGGACCACGCTGTACGACAGCGGCACGCTGGCACTGGCGGCGTTGACCGCTGGTAAACGCCTGTTCTCTGCCAAGGTTCCGGCAGGTGTTCAGCGCTATCTGCGCGTCAACTACGTGGTCGGTACCGGCCCGCTGACCGCTGGTGCGTTTACCTCGGGTATTAACCTGGATGTTGACAACAACACTCCATACTACCCAATCCGCTCCAAAGTGACAGGCTAAGGTGACTGCGATGGAAAAAGCAAAATACCGCGTCCTGCGCTTATCCCATATTCACAATAACCTCTGGCCGGAAGGCTCTGAGATTGAATATGACGGTGAGCCAGGTTCGGCGCTGGAGCCGATCAACGCAGCAGCGAAGGCGGCAAAGAAAAAGGCAGAACAGAAGCGCGGCATCTTGCCTGTTGATTCTCAGCCTGAACCTCAGCCTGAACCTCAGATTAAGGATGAGGCAGGGGAAGAGAATGACATCAATGATGCCAATACCTTCAGTGAAGATGAAGCCTCGTTACGTCAGCAGTACGAAGAACTTTTCAACAAGAAGCCTGGCAACATGAATGTTGAAACGATCAAAGAGCGTATTGCTGAAGAGCGGCAGAAACTGGGCGTCTGAGCCTCGCTAATCAAACAAGGGGCTTCGGCCCCTTTATTGCAGGAGTCCGTTATGGAACTGGTAAACCTCAAAACCGGCACCGACAGCTACCAGGATGAATCTGGTGAAACAAAAACACGCGATGATTATCCGTGGGGTCTATGCATCAATCTTGACAATGAAACACTGAAGAAACTCGGTGCAACTCCACAGCCTGTCGGTACTGAAGTGATGATCTCCGCCAAAGCCATAATCAAAAGCATGTCGACTCGCGAAGATGGAGAAGGTGTCCGGCACGATGCCAGCTTGCAGATCACCGATATGGCACTCAGCCCGGTATCAGGTGAAAAGCCAAAAACTGCCGCCCAGACTCTCTATGGCGGGGAGGATGATTAATGGCCTCCGTTATCGAGATCTGCAACCGCGCGCTGAGCAATATCGGCAACAGCCGAAGCATTAACAGCCTGACAGAGGCCAGCAAAGAGGCCGGGCAGTGCTCCCTGCATTTCGATTCATGCCGCGATGCTGCGCTGGCCGACTTTGACTGGAACTTCGCCACCAAGCGCCTGGCTCTGGCAGATACCAATAATCCGCCGCCTGACTGGCAATACGCATACCAGTACCCGACTGATTGCGTGCGCATCACCGAAATTATGGTGCCCGGTGTTCGTAACCCGACGGCTGTCATGCGCATCAACTATGAGGTCGGCTCCAACGGTGACGGCACTGGGAAGCTGATCTACACCGACCAGCCTCAGGCGTGGCTGAAGTACATCGCGCGCGTCACCGACGTGAACATGTTCGATCCCATCTTTATGGAAGCTCTGTCCTGGCGTCTGGCCGCCGCCATTAACATGCCGCTAACCGGCAGCGCAGATCTCGGTAACAACGCCCTGAACATGTACCAAAAAGTCATCCTTAGTGCTGGCTCTCACAGCCAGAACGAATCTCAGGAGCCGCAGCCACCAGTCGATGAGTTTACAGCAGCGAGGTTGTCATAATGGCTATCAGCTGGATACAGCCGAGCTTTGCCGGTGGTGAGATTGGCCCGTCACTGTACGGGCGCATCGATATGTCGAAGTATCAGGTGGCGCTGCGCAAGTGCGATAACTTCATAGTCCGCCAGTATGGTGGGGTTGAGAATCGCCCGGGAACGCGCTTCGTCGGCGAAGCAAAATATTCGAACAAAAAATGCCGCCTTATCCCGTTCCAGTTCTCGACCGTTCAGACCTATGCGCTGGAGTTCGGCGACGGTTACATGAGGGTTATCAAAGACGGCGCGTATGTCTTGAACAGCAGCAATGTAATCTACGAGCTGGCGATGCCGTATACAGAGTCCGATCTGTTTCGCATTAAATTCACGCAGAGCGCCGATGTTCTTACGCTGGTGCATCCAGCATACCCGCCGAAGGAGCTGCGCCGCTACGCGCACGACAACTGGCAGATCGTCGACGTCACCACCAAAAACGGCCCGTTCGAAGATATCAACGTTGACGAGTCAGTGAAGGTTTACGCCAGCGCCAGCACCGGCACAATTACGCTGACGGCAAGCTCTGCCATCTTTGGCTCTGAGCAGGTAGGTAAGCTCTTTTATCTTGAGCAGCCTGCGGTTGATTCCGTTCCTGTCTGGGAGACCAGCAAGACCACGGCCATCAACGATGTGCGCCGCGCTGACAGCAACTACTACCGGGCCAACACCGCAGGGAAGACCGGCACTCTTCGCCCTTCGCATACTGAAGGCATGTCCTGGGATGGCTGGGGTGGTACCGGGGATAGCGATACAGGCATCCAGTGGGAATACTTGCACAGCGGTTTCGGTATTGTTCGTATCACGGCTGCGTCCGGCACTACCGCCACCGCTACGGTGATCAGCTACATCCCATCTCAGGTTGTCGGATCTGCCAATGGCAGCTACAAATGGGCAAAATACGCATGGAACAGCGTCAACGGCTACCCGAGCACTGTCGTCTATTATCAGCAGCGCCTGTATTTCGCTGCGTCCACAGCGTACCCGCAAACTATCTGGGCCAGTAGAACCGGCGACTATAAAGACTTCGGCAAGAACAACCCTATTCAGGATGACGATCGCATCATCTACACCTACGCCGGGCGTCAGGTAAATGAGATCCGCCATCTTATTGATGTTGGCAGCCTGGTCGCGCTGACGTCTGGCGGGGAATATACGATATCCGGAGACCAGAATAAGGTGCTCACGCCGTCGGCGTTCTCATTCAGCTCTCAGGGCAATAACGGGTCCAGTAATGTGCCGCCTATCTCCGTTGCCAACATCGCGCTTTTCATCCAGGAGAAGGGCAGCGTGGTGCGCGATCTGGCCTACTCCTTCGACGTAGACGGGTACCAGGGTACCGACCTTACCATACTGGCAAACCACCTGTTCCAGAAGCGCAGCATTGTCGACTGGTCATTCTGCATCGTGCCTTACAGCAGCGCGTTCTGTATCCGCGACGACGGCAAACTGCTGGTATTGACCTATCTGCGTGATCAGCAGGTTTTCGCCTGGGCGCCACAGTCCAGCACCGGGAAGTATGAAAGTACGTGCTCCATCAGCGAAGGCAGCGAGGATGCTGTTTATTTCGTGGTTAACCGCACTATCAACGGCCAGACGAAGCGTTACATTGAGCGCCTTTCAAGCCGCTTGTTTACCAGTGACGAAGATGCTTTCTTTGTCGATTGTGGCCTGAGCTATGACGGACGTAACACATCATCCAGGACGATGACCATCAGCGGCGGCACTGGCGACTGGAGCTACCAGGTCGACTACCCGGTAACGATTAGCGGCGGGGCATATTTCGTAAGCACTGACGTAGGTGCGCAGATCCAGTTCCCGTACTCAGAAACTGATCCTGACACTGGATCGGTGGTGGCGAAAGAGTTACGCGGCGATATTGTTTCGGTAACCAGCAGCACGGCGGTGGTTGTGCGCTTTAACCGTAACGTTCCTGCAGTACTGCGCAGCGCGGCCACGACTAACTGGCAGATGGCCCGTCAGACTTTCGGCGGCCTGTCGCACCTCGAAGGCCAGACAGTAAACATCCTCTCAGATGCCAGCGTGGAGCCGCAGAAAACCGTCTCTGGTGGTACTGTCACGCTGGAATCACCGGGCGCAGTGGTGCATATCGGGCTGCCGATCACTGCTGAATTTGAAACACTGGACATCAACATCAACGGGCAGGAAACACTGCTGGATAAAAAGCAGGTCATTCCAAAGGTCACGCTAATCGTAAACGCCAGCCGCGGCATTGAGGCGTCAACTCCTGGTGGAGAATGGTACGAATACCCGCAACGTGAATTCGAGTTCTACGACGATCCAGTTGATGACGCAACAGGTAAAGTTGAGGTGAAACTCGACAGCGTCTGGGATAACAACAGTCGCGTGAAGGTTCGCCAGACAGACCCGTTACCGCTATCGGTACTGGCTGTTATTCCTCGCCTGACTGTAGGGGGGAATTAATGGTTAACGCTCAGATCGTACCGGCCACTGCAGATCACATCGAAGCCATGTTGCCACATGTCAGGCAGGCAGACGTTGAAGAGTTCCTGGCGACAAACGGCTGGAGCCCGCGACGCGTGCTTGAAACCGGGCTGCGCACTTCAACATTCTGCTGCGCCGGGCTGGTAAACGGGGAGGTGGTAACCATCTTCGGCGTGGCCCCGGCATCCATGATCGGCGGTAGCGGCATTCCCTGGCTGGTAGGCACTGATGCGCTGGAGAAATACCAGCGCACCTTCCTGCGCCGCTGCGGGAAAGTGGTCAATGCAATGCTGACAGTTTACCCGTATCTTGAAAATTACGTTGATGCCCGCAACCACGTCGCGCGCGTATGGCTGCACTGGCTTGGGTTCACCATTGAAAAGCCGAAGCCATATGGCATCCACAATCTCCCGTTCCACCGTTTCCACATGGAGAGAAAATAATGTGTAGCCCAGCTATTGCACTGGTCGCAGTCACGGTAGCCTCTGCTGCTGCCAGCGCGTACAGCCAGAACCAGCAGGCAAAATATACTTCTGCTGTAGCTGAGAAGAACGCAGATATTGCTGAAGCTCAGGCGCAGGATTCAATCAACCGAGGTAATGCTCAGGCTGATGAGATTCGCCGCCGTAACCGTCAGGCTGCTGGGACCCAGGCCGCAACAATGGGTGCGACAGGCGCAGAGCTTTCCACGGGCAACGCTCTGGATATCTTCGGAGATACGGCACAATTCGGCACCCTGGATGCTCTGACCACTGTCAACAACGCTCAGCGTGAGGCTTATGGCTATCAGGTGCAGGGTAGTAATTATCAGTCTCAGGCTAATGCAACTCGCAGCGCGAACAGTGCAGCACTAACCCAGACGCTGCTGACAACCCCGTTGAAAGCATATGGCGCGTATCAGATGGGCGGCGGCACATGGTCGCCATTCACCCAGAAAGCAGCTCCTATCAGCGCTGCTGTCGGCACGCCAACCGGCCGATAAGGAGATATCATGCCAACAGTACCAACTGTAAACGGCCGTCAGGTAGAAAGCAGGGGATTCCAGTCACCTGGGCTTCAGGCGTTCGATACGCCTCAAACCGCTGATGTTCTTGGTCAGGTCGCAGAGCAATACGCAGGAGCATTCGCTCAGGCTAAGCAGCGTGCTGATGTTGCCCAGGCACAGGATGCATCCCTGCAACTCAGCCAGATTTCCAGCGATCTGTTGACGAACCCTGATACCGGACTGCTCAACTTGCAGGGTAAAAATGCACTCGGCAAGGGGCAGGAGTACACCCAGCAGTTTGATTCACAGGCTGAGCAGATCGCCATGACTCTGCCTGAGGGGGCGCGCGCAGGCTTCATGCAGCAGGCACAGCAAATGCGAACCCAGTTCACGACGCAGGCCGGTCGCCACGAGATTAGCCAGTTGAATGCCTACGAAGAAGGGCAGTTTCAGGCGACGCTGGCGAACAACGGGAAACTGGCTGCAGCCGCATACGGCGATAATGCTAACTATGTGCTGTACAACCAGCAGACTTTCCAGCAAATCGACGACTACGGCGCTGCGCATGGCTGGAGCGCCGAGCAGATTCAGGCGAAAAAAATTGAGTTCAAGGAGAAGGTTGCCGATGCTTCACTTTCTCAGTGGTCAGCCAACAATGCTATCGACTTCATTCACAGCAATGGCGAATTGAGCGACACGGCAACAGGCTCCCGCCGCGCGGTATCGGAAGGCGGTAGCGGTGACGGTGCGCGCGGCATCCGGAACAACAATCCCGGAAACCTCGAGTACAGCAAAACTAACCCGTGGATTGGGCAGACAGGCGATGACGGTCGATTTGCCAAATTCGAGACACCAGAGCATGGCATCCGCGCGCTGGGACGAAACCTGCTATCATACCAGCGCCAGGGCATTGATACCGTCAGTGACATTATCAACCGCTGGGCGCCGCCGTCTGACAATAACAATACAGACGCGTACATCAAAGCCGTTTGTGCTCAGCTCGGCGTGACAGCAGACCAGCAGCTTGACGCATCAAACCCTGACACGCTGAAGGCCCTGTGTGCTGCAATCATCCAGCATGAGAACGGTAGCCAGCCATACAGCGACCAGCAGCTCACCACCGGTGTCAGTGCAGCTATTGGCCTGTCTCAGCTTCCGACCAGCACCAAGCGCTACACCGGGAACGCAGCATTTGACGCCGCATCCCCGGAGGCGCAGGCAACCTTCCTTCGCCAGGCTGACCAAATCCGTAAGCAGCAGCAGGCGGAATATCGCACCAGTATCGACAGCCAGGTCCGCGACGCAACGGCGGCTTACATGCGCGGCGTGGATTTCCCAAATGCGCCAACACAGACCGACTTCCTCGCTGCCTATGGCGTGCGCGAAGGCAACCTGCGGTATACGGAGTTCAAAAACACGCAGATCGCCGGGCAGTACATTGGCTCATTCCGCAACATGCCGACGAGCAGCATCACTGCCTACGTCAATCAGCTGAAGCCAGGAACCGAGGAAACTGGCGAGGGGTATGCATCCCGCGCTGAATTATTCGATCAGGTGTCGGCGGCGGCCACGAAAGTAATCAGCCAGCGCCAGAACAACCCGTTCAATGCTGCGGTTGAGATTGGCGCCTATAAGCCGATCGCCAGCAACAACCCTAACGATATTACAGCCGAGGTGGCTAACCGTTTCTCTTCACAGGAGAGCCTGCGCGCGCTGGGCATCAATGCGCCTATCCTGTCCAGTGAGGAGGCTGCGGCCCTGTCCGAGCAGGTACGTGGCACCAAAGACGTTAACCAGACCATCAGCCTGTTGCAGAGCATGGGTGAAACTCTGTCGGCACCGGCTATGCGCCAGGTTGCATCTGCCATCGCGCCGAACAACGCAGCTACAGCCTATTCCGCGCTGCTGCTGGGCACACCGGATAACCAGTACGACAATACCAAGCCGTCTATCGCCTACAGTCAGTTCATCGGCTACAAGCCGACCATGAACAAGTACGATGTTTCGAAGGTGATCCTGGCTGGTGACCAGTTGCTGAACCCGACTAAAGCGATGAAAGACGCCGGGATAACTCCGGTCCAGTTGCCGAGCGAAGATAAGCTTAAGCGTGCTTTCGACGATCAAGTGGGTAATGCCTTCGCCAATAACGCACAGGCGCGCCAGCTCAGTTACAACCTTTTCAAAGCAGCTTACGCCGGGATCGCTTATCAGTCCGGCGATGCCTCAATGACGCGCACTGATGCAGCCAACTCCGACGTAGTGGAAAAGGCAGCGCAGTACGCCACAGGCGGCGTATACAAGGGCTTTAATGGTGGAGACGTGGTAATGCCATTTGGCATGGACAAATCCACTTTCAAGGACCGCTACACCGCATCTGCGCAGCAGGCGCTGAAGGATGCCGGGCTGAACGTCAACGCCGCGTCAAACTTTACCCCGGTAAATATCGGCAACAACCAGTATAGGCTGGTAAGCGGTAGCGGGCGCTGGGCGACGGATCCGAAAACCAATGAAGCTATCGTCGTGAGGGTTGAATAATGTCTGATGTATTTTCTCTGGCGCCGGAAGGCCAGGCTTGGACCGACGATAAAACAGCATCCAACCCTGCGCGACCTGAAGACTACGAGCCGACATTCTTCCAGGGCTCAATAGCTGCGCCGGTGCGCGGCGTGGCGGAAGGCACACTCGGCCTGGCGCAGTCTGCAGTTGGATTCAGCAAGCGCCTGATCAGCGATCCGGCATTCACCGCAGACATTGCGCCGACGGTCAATATCTTCCGGGTGATGTTCCCGGATGCCGACAAAGCCCTGAACGACACCTACGACACGATCGGCAAACAGCTGCAGGATGCTCGCGGATATGTGAAGCCTGACGCTGGCAGCCAGGGCACTGCCGCTGAAGTGCTTTACGGCCTCGGGCAGTTCGTTCCAGCCATCGGTGCGACCATTGTCGGCGGTCCTACCGTCGGCGCAGCGACAGCATTCAGCTCTACGTATGAGCAGTCCTATCAGGATTTCAAAGGGAAGGGTGTAGACGAATCAACGGCGCGCAACCTGGCAACGCAGCAGAGCCTCTTCAACGCGGCTGGGATGGCCCTGCCTGCTGCCGTCGGCACCACACTGGCAACGCGCATCGCCTCTGGTGTCGCAATCAACACCGGGTTCGGCGGCCTTAACCGTTACTCGGTTGGCGAAACGCTGGAGGAGAAAGGCTACACCGAGATGGCGAAGCAGTACCGGGTATTTGACGGTCAGGCCATGCTGGTGGATGCCGTGCTTGGCGGTGCATTTGGTGGTGCGCATCACCTGGCTGCGCGAAATGCTGACGTACCTCCGCCGCCAGATGCTGAAACGCCGATCCCGGCAGCAGAGGTTCAGAGCGTTCCTGATGCAACCACAGAGGCAGCACCTGTCGCAGACGCTTCGCCAGTAACAGATGCCCCTGGCGCGCCAGTGCGATCTGATGCTCAGGCACCAGTGACAGATACCACCGCAGCGCCAGATATTCCCGCCATTAAGCCAAGCGACATCGACGCCGCTCACACGCTGAATGAAGGGCTGTATTACGATCTGGAATCTGCTCCAGTGCTGCACGCCAGCAACGAGAGCATAAACAGCCATGTGGCTGCCATGGATGAAGCATACCGCCAGCTGAATGACGGCCAGCCCGTTAACGTCGGGATGATGGCGCGCGGGCTGGATGGTCCTGCGCGGCCCGGCATGCTGGAATCCGCAAACGAGCAGTACCATGCAATGCAGCGGGTTTTCGAAGAGAATGGTGTCAGGTATGAAACGCCGTCAGATCTGGCTGGCGAAGCTCCGGCGCCGCGGGCAGAAAGTGCATTCACTGCAGCAGCCGAAACTGGCGGGCAGGTAAGTGTCGACCCAGACACCGGCCAGGCGATTTCATCCAACAGTTACGACCTGATGGCGGCGCGCGATATGGCGACCACCAATCCGGATCTGACAATTACGCACCCAGACACCGGGCAGCCGGCGAAACTCTCCGATGTTCTGGCTGAATTTGATGAGCAAATCCAGACCGTGCAGAACGAATCAAAAGTGTATTCCGTCGCCGCCGCGTGCTTCCTGAGGAACCCATAATGAAACAGGCATGTGTTGAAGCCATTGCGCAGACACTTGGCCGCCAGCCAAAGGCTGACGAGCTGAAAGGTATTGAGGACCGCATCAAAGAAGCCGTGCGCCAGGTGCATAAAAAAAATGCCAGGGAAGGCAAGACTGGCATCCCGGATGCGCAGACGTACATGGAGGCCGCAGATCTTGTTCGTCAGCGCGTTGTGCATGACGTCTATAAGAAGCGCCAGCGCGTCGCTCAGAACGCGATCGCCATCAGAAGGGTGACAGATGCCCTCGACGCCAATATCCCACCAGAGCAGCAAACACCTGCCAATTTGCAGCAGTTTATCTTTGCCGGGCGGCGCACGAAGGTATTCGGTAAAGATCCAGATATCAACGTGACCTCTGCTGAAGAACTGGCAACCGGTGCATACCAGGACTGGTCACGCCAACTCAGTGCTGAATTGCTCAAGGCTGGCGATGATGTCCGCAAATTCTTCGAGCAGAGTAAGGCTCTTGGAGAGCAGCGTTTCCGTAGCCTGTTCGACCAGCAGGCGGCTAAGTCGGCACAGTTCCAGATCCTGAAAGAGCTTTACGGCGAGGACACCGGGAATCCACAGGCGAAGAAAATCGCCCAGGTATGGAATGACGTTACCAGTCGCGCCCGACAGGAGATGAACGATAACGGGTTTGATATCGGCCTGCGCGATGACTGGCACCTGCCGTATGTGGATGATGCCGATTTTATTCGCAACGCCGGGCGTGATGAATGGCTGGCGTCGTTGCCGGTGGCAGAGCAGGCTAAAGCGCGTCTTTCTGGCCGCCAGCCTCCTATTGAATTCGCCCGCCAGGCATGGGTGGATGACGTTTACAACACGCAGGATCGCAGCAACTACGTTAATCCGGACGGCAGCCCGATGAATGATATCGAGTACCGCCAGGCGCTGGAGGCGATCTTTGAAACGAAGGCCACCGACGGGGCCAACAAAATTGACCCTGGCGCATTCATGGGCACCGGCGGGATAAAGAACCGTGGATCGCAGAGCAGGGTAATGGCTTTCAAGGATGCTCAGTCGCACTTTGCCTACATGGAGCGCTATACCCAGCAGCCGGTGGCGGGCGTAATGATGTCTCACCTGCAGTCATCTTCCCGTGATCTGGGCGTGGTTAAAGCGTTCGGCCCGGATGCTGCCCGTAACTTTTCCCTGGTGCTGGACCGCGTATATCAGCGTGCGGTAACCGGCGGGAAGGAAGTCGGCAAGATGAACGATGAGCGCAAGATGGTTGAGCGCATGTTTAATTCAATGGCGGGGCTTAACGGTGCGGCCACATCGAGCGTGTTCACGTCGGCGGTTGGCGGCCTGCGCAACCTGATGACCAGCGCCATGCTCGGCACCAGCGTACTGACGGCAACCAGCGATCAGGCGATCATGCGCGCCAATGCCCAGGCTCTTGGCTTTACCCGAGACGGCATGCGCCTGTCTGCAAACACCATTCGCAACCTGTTCAGCGGTGATGCCAAAAAGGCCAATGCCGAGCTCGGCCTGCTGGTGGATTCGCACGCTGCTGTCGTATCGAAGATGGGTGGATTCGACCTGTCTCGCGGCATAACCGGCTGGTTTGCAGAGAAGACCCTGAAGTGGTCCGGGCTGATCGCTATGGACCGCGCCAACAAAGCGGCGTTCGGACTGCTTATGTACAAAAACATTGGCGAACTGACCCGCAAGTTTAAGACTCTGGACGACGTTAAGGGATCGGATAAGACCATTCTGGCGAGCAAGGGCTGGAGTAATGAGGACTGGGCTATCATGGCTGCTGCAGACCTCCAGCCAATGACCACCGCCGGGCATATGGGAATGACGCCTGATGCGATTTATGCCGTTCCTGATGAAGTGATCACCGGCATCATGGCGGACCGTATCGCGCAGGTGCGTGCAGGTAGTGATGCAGCGCTGGCCGCGCTTGGCGATATTCCACCAGAGCGCCTGAAGAAAATGAAAGAGGCGTTCGACGCTGAAGCAGAGCAGACCATCACGCGCATGGTGCGCAATGCCCGCGCCGAGGCCGCTCAGAAACTGCTGGGTGTCACGCACGGCGAGATGACCAGCGCCGTAACCACCGCTACCGGCCTGGACACCTACGCACGCGATGATGCCGGGCAGCTGATCAAGAGCTTCATGCTCTTCAAAACAACGCCGTTTGCAGGTTTCCGCCAGCTCGTAAACAGGGCCAATGATCTTGATACGGTGCCTGCTCTTAAGTTTCTGGCGTCTTACATCGCTGGCACGACACTTGCCGGAATGTTCGCTAACCAGATGAACAGCCTGCTGACAGGGAATGACCCGCTCGACATGACAAAAGTTACAACTTGGATCCAGGCGCTGCTGAAAGGTGGCTCCTTTGGCATCTACGGCGATTTCCTGTTCCAGGACCATACTCAATATGGCTCCAGTATCGCAGCCACCATCGGCGGTCCGGTGCTGAGTTTTGCTGAACAGTTAACAAAACTGCTAATCACTAACCCGCAGAAGGCGCTGCAAGGGGAGGAAACCTCATTCGGTGCCGACGCACTGAAGACAGCCCGCATGATCACCCCATTCGCCAACCTCTGGTATGCTAAGGCCATAACCAATCACCTGATCCTGCAGCAGCTTCAGGAGATGGCGAACCCGGGATACAACGACAGGGTGAGGGACCGCGCTCAGCGGGAATTCAATACAACAAGCTGGTGGGAGCCTGGCGAGACAACGCCACGCAGAGCGCCAGATTTAGGGAAAGCGGTGGGTAATTGATGAAAAATATCATGCGTATCATCGGTATAATTACAGGTCTGATTACGCTATTGGGGTCAGGATTCTATTTCGTTGAGAACTCATTCGATAACCTTTTATATGGCAACCTTTTTCTGAATATCTCAACTGGGATTGTTTTCGTCTTCTCCCTTATCGGGCTATATTTCATATGGAATAGTAAGTCGTGACATGTCACAAAGGCCGCCGAAGCGGCCTTTTTCATATCAGAACTCTGCTGTGTTTTTAGTGATGTACTGCGCGTGGGTGCGGATGTCGTTCAGGCATTTGCTGACGCCGACGATATAACTCACCATGGTAGTGAACTCCGCCGCCGCGCCGGAAACATCGTGCCCGTCATCCTGCATGCGGTTTAGCAGGTTCATCAGCAGGGAATGCTCAGCCAGGCCGAGAACGCCTTCAGGTGAATGGATATGCTCGCGGTAGCCTGGCTTCAGCGGGACGTTGTATTCCTGCTTCTCTCCCGACTTCATCGCTTCCAGTATCGCTGGCATAAAGCTGGCGACAACCTTCTGAGCTTTATCTGCTGGCGATAACTCTTCTCGAACGTAACGGCCGGTCTGGCGGATCTGCGGAAGCACTTCACCAGTGACCCATTTGCGGAAACGGTAGGCGGATGTTCCTTCAACTCCAGCCTTTCGGCACCTTAGCATTAGCCAATAGAGACCTGATTCGTTCACAACGCTTAACGACTGGAAACCTCCACGGGTCCGTATTGAATACGTACCCTTTTCATCGCTGTCTACTTTACGTAAAGCGACATCTACACTCTGGATTCCAAGGGCGCTACAAACATCCTGGGCAACGAAATAGGGGCGCTGGTCAATCATGACCATGCGGATGTTGACGGTGGATTCGAAAGAAAAGACGGTTGGTGCAGTTTGTGCTGACATAGTGATCACCTTTTTGATTAGGTTAATCACCACCTCTGAGACCAATCAGTTTGGTGGTGAGACGTACAGGGTTGGTCTTGCCGGTCACTATGAAACCCGGTGAGCCTTACGGCTCCCCTGCACGCCCCACCATAAAGATGTGCGTGTGTTTAGCGCATAAAAAAACCGCTAACGCGGTGTATGCGTCATAGTGAATTCCGGGAGACCAATCCCGGCACTGGATTTTGCCAGTGCCTGATTACTATGGCACAAGATTTATGCAATGTAAATTTACCGTAAAGGTAATGATTACATGAAATTTAGGTAATTACAAACCCTATCTGGTTTGCTTCTTCAGCTGCTCAGCGCAGTAATCAAGATGCATCTGCAGATCCTTCATGGACATCTGCGAGCTGGTGACATAGTTCACCAGGGCAGTCAGCTCTGCCATCGGGCCATCAACATTAAAGCCGTCCTCATTCAGCTGTCGCAGCAACGTCATCAGGTGTGATTCTTCAACAAGGGAGCGGACGCCTCCCGGCGTGTGTATGCGTTCGGCTAATCCTTTTTCCAGCGGGTGATGATACTGACGTTGCATCTCATGTTCTCCATGCAATTACTGTATGTATAAACAGTATCAGATGAGCTCAATCTTATCCAGCACGATATGCAAATTACCCCATCGGTAATAAGTTACCTGTTTCTTATTCAATCAATTCATATAAGGTTTGGCAGGTAATAAACTGTCCAGATGATGCACGCGCGCCGGGCGCTGCTTTACTGGAGACAGGCCATGACGGTATCAACCGTAGTTGACCATAACGATTACACCGGGAACGGCGTCACGACATCTTTCCCGTATACCTTCCGGATTTTCAAGAAAACCGATCTGACGGTTTCTGTAATCAACCTCGACGAAACCATTTCAGTACTTGTTCTTGATACGGACTACACAGTAACTAATGCCGGTGGTTACAACGGGGGGAATGTTGTACTGACTTCCCCTCTGGCATCCGGCTGGCAGATCTCAATCGCGCGAGATCTGGAACCTACCCAGGAAACAGACCTGCGCAACCAGGGCAAGTTTTTCGCAGAAGTTCATGAAGATGCATTCGATAAGCTGACGATGCTGATCCAGCAGGTAGGAAGTTTGTTCCGCCTGGCGCTACGGAAACCATCCAGCATTGCCAACTGGTACGATGCGCTAAACAACTACATCCGCAATGTGAAAGATCCTCGCGACCCGCAGGACGCCGCGACGAAAAACTACGTCGACACGTTGTCTGGTTCAAACAATTCCAGAACTCTGCGAACGCCTGAGCCTATCCCACAGCTTCCGGCTGCAGCATCCAGGGCAAATAAAATCATCGGCTTCGATAGCTCAGGGAACCCGGTTATGCTGGTGCCAGAATCCGGGTCAGCCTCTGATGTGCTGCTGCTTCTCCTTGCTGATGACGGCTACAAACGGATCCCGAGCATCTTCAGGGTCAATGCAGATGTACCAGTTGAGTCGTTTCGCTCAACCGGAATGACCGATCAGCAGGTAGTGCAGGCGGCAAATGATTATGCTGCATCGGTAGGGCGCAGGCTCATTTTTGAGGCCGGATTAACTTACCAGGTGGTAACCCTCAATTGCACGTGCGAATGGAGCGGACCGGCAACTATCAAGCGTCAGGCTGGCGTATCATCGACGCTGATCAACATGGCATCCGGTGCGCGTATTACAGGCAAGATGACCATCGATGGTAACAGCGCAAACTGCACTGGCTCAGCATCAAACGTCGTTATGAACGGGGTAAGCGGGTGCGTCCTGAATGATTTCTCTTCTATCAATGCCTGCGGCCACAACATTGAGATCAATAACTCTGTTTACAGCGATAACCGCCTGCCAAACAAAGTAAAAAATGGCGTGGTCAATGGTGCAGCAATCGGTCATGCCATCAGCCTATATAACGCGGCTAATGAGGTTCTCGAGGAACTTGAACTGATTAACGGTGGAGATGGGTTAAATGCATCAGGTAGCACACGCTCTATCAGGCCATTGATAATCAGTAAGGTAAATGCAAGGAAAAACAGAAATAACGGATTTGCTGTTAACTTCATCTCCACCGCTGATACGCCTGTGTATGACATGGTTAAATTCAGCGATTGTTTTGCCCGTGAGAATGGAGTTAATGGATTTGCTGTACAGAGCCATTACACGTCACTCACAAACTGCCAGGCCTACAAAAACGGAACAACAAAGGACCACCAGGGGTTCCTGTTTAATGCTAACGGCGTAACATTTAGCAGTCTTCTCGCTTTCCAGAACAAAGGTGTAGGGTTTGATTTTGGTGATTGTCGTAAGTGTGCTGGCTCAGGTCTGTTTGCAGAATCCAGCGGCTGGCATGGACTTGAAATAAACTCCTGTGAGGACATGGCTATCTCTGGTGTTGTACTGAATGATAGTTTCAAAGGGCAAGTTGACGGAGCGCTTCAGGCCGCCCTTATTATTCACAAAGGTAACGGTGGATATCCATTCCCTGGTGACAGCAAAAATATCTCCCTCAGTGCTGTAACAATCGGCAGTGGCGAGGGGCAGCGTTATGGCGTGTATGTTGATGCGGATTCGTACAATGTTGTAATAAACGGAGTGAACGCAAAAAATGCAGCTCTGTTAGAGGATATTTTCACAGCCTCTCCAAATGTAATTATTACTGGAAACACAACACGATGGGATCCATTGGGTGATGCCCGTGGAACATTAAGTGGCGGTTATATTCATATTCCTAGTGTCGCAAACACAGTCAGCGTCAATGGCTCTGGTAGTTGCGTTAATATCGCGATAGGAAACAACGGGGCATTCGTAAAAGACAGAACCGTAAGAATAAAGGCAGTTAGCGGGTTTACATTAGAGAACTCGGGAGGAACTCCAGGTGGCAACCTGTATCTTGGGGCATCCGTGGTGCTTACTGCTGGTCAAAGTATTCTTCTCTACTCTGACGGTAGTGGTGGCTGGGTAAAGTATAATGCCCTCAGCAACAGTGCTGGGGGCATTATAAACAATGTTGCAGTATTTGGTGACAGCACTGTAGATGGTTATGGCACTACCCCGTGGGTCCAGAATCCAATCACGCCAAACCATTACCACAACTCTGAATCTCCAATGGCTTGGGTATCTATGCTGGACGGAATAGTAGGTAAGAGGGTATTTAACAACGGATATTCAGGTAAGAGCATCATTGATGGTTGGGCTATCTCAAACATAACAAATTTAGTTTTTAATAACACAACAAACATA
Source organism: Enterobacter sp. 50588862 (assembly GCF_001462935.1). Lineage (NCBI taxonomy): Bacteria > Pseudomonadati > Pseudomonadota > Gammaproteobacteria > Enterobacterales > Enterobacteriaceae > Enterobacter > Enterobacter sp. 50588862. The sequence continues at coordinate 42,615 of NZ_LNHM01000025.1, read as the reverse complement.
AACACAAAATATGTCATGTTAGTGTTTGGTCTCAATGATATTGGTCAGCCGAACTGGTCTACTTCATTGTATTCAAGCAAATATACAGAGTTGATTAATTTCGTAAAAAATCAAGGGTTAATACCGATTGTTGTGACCTCGGACCCAATCAGCAATGTGAATGATACATTTGTACAAAACACATTAGTGCCTTTGCAAAGGCAGATTGCTACAGATAATAGCGTTCAGTGCCTTGATCTTAATGCTGGCCTGGTTTCATGGTCTGACTATAAGTCAAACCAGCCAGACCAGATACACTTCAACAACACAGGGAACGCCAAGAAACGAGACCTTGCACAAACCTTCGTGCAATCATTACCTTAAAATTAAAGGGCCACTGTTAATTGGTGGCTCTTTTCATTTGCCTAAGGATCCTTACCGTGTAAAATAGCACAATGTAAATATATGATTACAAATTCAATAAGATGAGAAAACTAAAGTCAATACAGGCACTTAGAGCCATTGCTGCAATATTGGTTGTGATAGATCACGTCTTTTCAAGAGTAGAAGGGCTTAACCCTGGCTCAACATTTTTCAGTGAGGCTACATATCACTACCTTGGTGAAATTGGTGTTCAGGTTTTCTTCTGCATTAGTGGTTTTATCATGGTCCATACATCGAATGGGAGCGGGGGAATATCAGATGCGTTAGTTTTCTTGAAGAAAAGGGCCATCAGAATTTATCCTATTTATATCATTACGCTGCTCGTGTTTGTTGTAACTGTAAAACATTTTGCAGCCACCTATAACATAAATTTCTGGGTTGATATTTCAGACACAAACGTTTTTAAAAGACTATTCCTCCTGCCTACATTCATTTATGGTAATGGCTGGAATAATATTTTAATGCAGTCATGGACACTGGTTTATGAGGTATATTTCTATATGGTGTTTGCATTTTGCATGATGCTGGTATCTACAAAGCATATACCATTACTTGCAACATTGTTTATACTTTCTGTTATGTCAGTCGTGGTATTCACTGGAGGCAGGGAAGATTCGAATACTTCTACTTACATATTGAATGTTTTGGGTAGCAAAAACCTATTATTCTTTATTTTCGGAATGCTTGTTTCATTTGCAGAGAAACATGTTGCAAGAAAATTAATGTTAATTAACAACAGCGCTCTGTTTTATTCGCTGTCAGCAATCCTTATTTTAGTTTCAATTGCTCTGACAGATTATGTGTCAGTGTATGGGATAAGCATTTCCATACTGGCCCTTATGTATATATCAACTATTGTCGAGATTAATGGTGATAACCCAATAAACAAATTAATGGTATACCTTGGAGAGGCATCTTACAGCCTATACCTCGTGCACATTTTTGCTTATATAGCCTCACCATATTTTAATGTTCTTAATATTAACAACAATATTTATTGCTCTTTGATGTCAGTTGTTGCAATCATTCTTGGTTGTATCGTGCATTCTTTTATGGAAAAGCCGATCGTCACCTTGCTCAACAAATCATTTACTTATAAAGAAAGAAAAACAGCAGCATAAATTACCTCTAGGGTAATTTTGCTAAGAGTAATCCGATCAAATTTAATCCACATATGGTTTATTGTGTATGATGAACTCACCAACTAAGGGGGTTCATTATGCACATTAAACGGTGGTCACTATGGCGCATGTGCTGACAACGGAGTCAGTAAATCAGGGATTAAGCCTGACGGCACTGGCGTCCGTGTTCGTTGGTATACCGCCGGAGGTCGCGTTAGGTGCTCTGGCTGGTGCGGTAATTTTCGTTACCTCAGCAGTAGAGTACCCGATAAAGCGCCGGTTGCTCCTGGCGCTTCTCAGCTTCCTCTGTGGCGTTCTCTTCTACAAAGCGACAGCATCCATTCTTATCGGCGTTGCCAGCCTTATTCCCACGATTACACAGGACTCTTTCGAGAAGGGGATTGTGTTTTCTGCGGGGGCATTTGTCTCGGCTATCGTCGCTGTAAGAATCGGCATCTGGCTGTATCACCGTTCTGAAAATCCGCGCGACCTGATCCCGGGGAGAAAAGACGATGACCAGTCCTGATCTGCTTCTCATCCTGAACGCCGCTATCTGCGGCGGCATTGCAATCCGAGTCCTGCTTTTTCGCCGTGACGGGTCACGCCATCGCTGGTGGGGTGGATGGCTCGCCTACATCCTGATCGTCGTGGCTGCCAGCGTTCCTATCCGGACTTTCTACGGGTACTACGTCAGCGCAGACTGGTCAGAAGTCATCATCAAAGCCGTGTTCCTGGCTGCGCTCATCAAGACAAAAGGGAACGTGGTGCAAATTTTCAAGATAACGAGGTCCCAGCATGGACATTAAAAAATTCCAGCGCGCAGCTGGCATCAGTGAGGTGCTGGCCGCGCGCTGGTACCTGCATATCACCGCAGCCATGAAAGAGTTTGGCATCGAGCAACCGCTACACCAGGCGATGTTTATCGCGCAGGTGGGCCATGAGTCCGGCGGCTTCACCCGGCTGCAGGAGAACTTCAACTACAGCGTTACTGGGCTGGCAGGATTCGTCCGCGCCGGGCGACTAACCCAGGGCCAGGCTAACGCGCTGGGCCGTCGTGCTGGTGAGCCATCGTTACCGCTGGAGCGCCAGCGTGCGATCGCCAACCTGGTGTACAGCAAACGCATGGGGAATAACGGGCCGACAGACGGCTGGTTTTACCGCGGGCGCGGGCTTATACAGATCACCGGCCTGAACAACTATCGCGACTGCGGCAACGGCCTGAAGGTGGATCTGGTTAAGCAGCCTGAGCTGCTGGCGCAGGACGAGTACGCGGCCCGCAGCGCGGCGTGGTTCTTCGCTACCAAAGGTTGCATGAAGTACACCGGCGACCTGGTGCGCGTCACGCAGATCATCAATGGCGGGCAGAACGGTATCGACGACCGGCGCGCGCGGTATATCACAGCCAGCAAGGTGCTATCGGTATGATCTGGGCATTCGTTAAAGCGTACTGGAAGCAACTGTATATCGTCGCAATGGTTATAGTGTCGATTATTGCCTGCCGGGTAGCCTGGGTGAAGCATGGGGATATCCAGTACGACGCCGGATACGCGCAGGCGCAGTCAGACCAGAAACAGGCTGATGATGAGGCCAGGTCACAACGTGATCAGGAGAAAACACAAATTGAACGTGAAGCACAATCCCGTATCGATGTGGCGCGTGTTGATGCTGAGCATGCTAATACCGCTGCTGACGGCCTGCGCGCCGAGCTTGACAAAACCAAGCGACTCGCCGAACACTATACCGGATCTTTCCCCACTGGCACGCCAGCCAGCAAGGTCATCGGTGTGCTCGCCGACATGCTTGAAGAAAGCAACCGATCTTACATCTCAGCAGCAGAAGAGGCTGAGCGATATCGGTCTGCAGGACTCACATGCGAGAGGCAGTACGACTCCCTGAAAATGGGGCACTGATTTCTGGTGACGGTATATAAAGCGGTACGGTGAAAATCAGGTTTCGAAATGTTGTTATCAGTCAATTGGTTATGCGTGCCGTAAACAATTGAGTGGGAATGATTTCCCTCTGAATTAACACCCAAACCCTCTGCCTGCGCAGGGGGTTTTTTATTGCCTTATTTCCCTTCACCCAACCGATACGCCAGCGCCACCACCAGCGACTGCACCAGGCACAGCGTCGCCGACTGAGACCGGAACGCATCCACTTGCGCCTCTTTCACCACAAAGCAGAGATCGCTAAACGTCGCCAGGGGGCTTATCTGGCTGTCCGTAATCACGATCTGCCGCGCGCCGACGCTGGCGGCGGTTTCGCTGACCATCACCGTCTCTTCCGCGTACGGCGAGAAGCTGATCGACACTACGATGTCGCACGCCTTAATGCGGCTGATCTGCTCGCGCAGCATCCCGCCCATGCCGTCGAGCAGGATAGGGCGGCACTCCAGGTGGCTCAGGGCGTAGGTGAGGTAGGCCGCGACGCTAAACGAGCGGCGCAGTCCGGCGATGTAGATAGTGTCGGCGTCGGCCAGCAGCTGTACCGCGCGCTCCAGCATTTCCGGCTCGGCGCGGGCGGCCAGCTGCTGTAGCGCCTGCGCGTTCGAGCGGGCGAACTCCTGCAGAATATCGAGCGGCGTTTCCGGCACGGCCTCGCTCTCCATTTCGCGGAACAGCCGCGCGCGGTCGCTGTAGCTGGCAGTCTCCTCCACCAGGTTCATGCGAAACAGCTGTTTCATTTCGTTGAAGCCGGTGAAGTCAAAGGCGTTGGCAAAGCGGATCAGCGTCGAAGGCGGCACGTCGGCGCGCTCGGCAATGACGGCAACCGTATCAAAGGCGACGCTGTTGGTGTTATCCAGCACGTAGCGGGAGACCTGCTGCAGCCTCTTGCTCAGGCTATCGTAGCGATCGCGGATTTGCTGCTGCAGTTCGTTCAGGCTGGTTGCTGTCGTCATGTTATCCCCCAAATACAGTCTGATGATTCTAAACGCAAAACTGCGTCTTTTAAATGTCGGCCATCCATCTGGCAGCAAAAATGAAACAGAAGCTTCAGTCATTTCCTCGCCCGAAATCCCTTAATAGCGCACGCAGCGTCAGTGTTGCTGGCTGTTAACATAAAAATCCATCCTTGATCACAATAATCATCATTTATTTTATTTCAACTTAAAATGGAATATTTGTTTCATATATAGTGTCCTGTACACAGCGTTCAGGTAACAGTCACGTATCAACAGCGAGAGGTTAAGGATGGAGACGGTAGCGAATTTTATTCACGGCGAATGTGTCACTGGTTCAGGCCAGCGCGTTCAGGCGATCTTCAACCCGGCCACCGGCGAGCAGATCCGCCAGGTGGTGATGAGTACGGCGCAGGAAACGGAGCAGGCGATTGCCGCCGCGCAGCAGGCGTTTCCCGCGTGGGCGCGCCAGGCTCCGCTTAAGCGCGCGCGCGTGATGTTCCGCTTCAAGGCGCTGCTGGAAGAGAACATGACGCGCCTGGCCCGCATCATCAGCGAAGAGCACGGCAAGGTTTTCTCCGACGCGGTGGGCGAACTGACCCGCGGCCTGGAAGTGGTGGAATTTGCCTGCGGTATCCCGCATCTGCAAAAGGGTGAACACTCTGCGAACGTCGGTACCGGCGTCGACAGCCACTCGCTGATGCAGCCGCTCGGCGTCTGCGCCGGGATCACGCCGTTTAACTTCCCGGCGATGGTGCCGATGTGGATGTTCCCTATTGCGCTGGCGACCGGGAATACCTTCGTGCTGAAGCCGTCGGAAAAAGACCCTTCTCTCGCGCTCGCGCTGGCACAGCTGCTAAAAGAGGCAGGCCTGCCGGACGGCGTCTTCAACGTGGTGCAGGGGGATAAAGAGTCCGTTGACGTGCTCCTGACCGACCCGCGCGTGCAGGCGGTGAGCTTTGTCGGCTCCACGCCGATTGCCGAATACATTTACCAGACCGCCTCCGCCCACGGTAAGCGCTGTCAGGCGCTGGGCGGCGCGAAAAACCACTGCATTTTAATGCCGGATGCTGACATGGAGATGGCGACCAACGCCATCATGGGTGCGGCCTACGGCGCGGCGGGGGAACGCTGCATGGCGCTCTCGGTGGTGCTGGCGGTGGGGGATAAAACCGCCGATGACCTCTGCACCAGGCTGGAAAAACAGATTGAAGCGCTGCGCGTCGGGCCGGGGCTGGACCAAACACCGGAAAACGAAATGGGGCCGCTTATCTCCTCCGCGCACCGCAGCAAGGTGCTGGGCTATATCGACAGCGGGGAAGCGCAGGGGGCGAAACTGCGCGTGGACGGGCGCGGCTTCAGCGTGAAGGGCCACGAGCAGGGCTACTTCGTCGGGCCGACGCTGTTCGATAACGTCACACCGGAGATGACCATCTATAAAGAAGAGATTTTTGGCCCGGTGCTTTCTGTGGTGCGCGTAGCAGATTACGCCAGCGCGGTGGACCTCATTAACCGCCATGAATATGGTAATGGCTCGGCGATCTTCACCCGTGACGGCGGCTGCGCGCGCCGCTTCTGCGAAGAGGTGCAGGCGGGCATGGTGGGGGTCAACGTGCCGATCCCGGTGCCGATGGCATTCCACAGTTTCGGTGGCTGGAAGCGTTCCATCTTCGGCGCGCTCAACGTACACGGCAACGACGGCGTGCGTTTCTACACCCGAATGAAAACCATCACCGCGCGCTGGCCGGAAATGCAGCAGGAGACAGGCGCTGCGTTCTCCATGCCGACGCTGGGCTGACAGGAGGCATTATGCAAACCGAACGTATGACCATGGCCCAGGCGCTGGTCCGGTTCCTGAATCAACAGTACGTCAGCGTTGACGGCAACGAAACGCCCTTCGTGGAGGGCGTGGCGACGATCTTTGGGCACGGCAACGTGCTGGGTATTGGCCAGGCGCTGGAGCAGGATCCCGGTCATCTGAAAATCATGCAGGGGTGCAACGAGCAGGGCATCGCCCACATGGCGACGGGATTCGCCAAACAGCACCGCCGCCAGCGCATTTTTGCCGTCACCTCCTCAGTCGGGCCGGGCGCCGCCAATATGGTCACGGCAGCGGCCACCGCCACGGCGAACCGCATCCCGCTTTTACTGCTGCCGGGCGATATCTACGCCAGCCGCCAGCCGGACCCGGTGCTGCAGCAGATCGAGCAGTATCACGATCTCAGCATCAGCACCAACGACTGCTTCCGTCCGGTTTCCCGCTACTGGGACCGCATCAACCGCCCCGAGCAGCTCATGAGCGCCATGCTAAGCGCGATGCGAACGCTTACTGACCCCGCAGATACCGGAGCGGTGACCCTCTGTCTGCCGCAGGACGTGCAGGGGGAAGCGTGGGATTACCCGCTGAGCTTCTTCGCGCGTCGCGTGCACCACATCGAGCGTCGTCCGCCCGATCCGCAGCGTCTGGCGCAGGCGCGGGCGCTGATTGCCCGCAAACGCCGTCCGCTGGTGGTGTGCGGCGGTGGCGTACGCTACTCCGGCGCGCATGAGGCGTTTCGCGAATTTGTCGAGACGCTGCAGCTACCGTTTGCCGAAACGCAGGCCGGGAAGGGGGCGCTGGTAAGTGACCACCCACTTAACCTCGGCGGCGTAGGAGTGACGGGCGGAATGGCCGCCAACCAGCTCGCGCCACAGGCTGACTTAGTGATTGGCGTCGGCACGCGCCTGACCGACTTTACCACCGGCTCCAAGGCGCTCTTTTCCCACCCGGACGTCGAATTCCTGCTGCTGAACGTGGCCGAGTTTGACGCCCTGAAGCTGGACGCCACCGCGCTGATTGCCGATGCCCAAACCGGGCTCCAGGCCTTAACCCACGCGCTCGGCGATTACCGCAGCGGCTGGGGAGAGGCGATCGCCCAGGCGAAATCCGCGTGGCGCGATGAGTGCCGCCGCCTGTGGGATCGCCAGTGGCATCCGGACGACGCGCCCGAAGTGGCGGGGCATCTGGACGCGCAGCTGGCGGAATACGGCGAGACGCTCAACACCCGCCTGACCCAGACGCGGGTGCTGGGGCTGATCAATCAGCATGTGGAAGATAACGCCATCGTGGTGGGCGCGGCCGGTTCGCTGCCGGGAGATTTACAGCGCCTCTGGCAGGTCAAAACGCCGGACAGCTATCACCTGGAGTATGGCTATTCCTGCATGGGCTATGAGATTGCGGCAGCCATCGGCGCGAAGCTCGCCCGCCCCGAGCAGCCGGTTTACGCCATGGTGGGGGATGGCTCCTACATGATGCTGCACTCCGAGCTGCAAACCGCGGTGCAGGAGGGCATTAAGGTCACCGTTCTGCTGTTTGATAACGCCAGCTTCGGCTGCATCAACAACCTGCAGATGGGGCACGGCATGGGCAGCTTTGGCACGGAAAACCGCCATCGCAACCCGGAAACCGGGCGGCTTGACGGTCCGCTGGTGAAGGTCGACTTCGCGCAAAATGCGGAGAGCTACGGCTGTCGCGCGTGGCGGGTGCACGACGAGCAAACCCTGCTGGCGGCGCTTGAGGCGTCACGCGCGCATCCTGGCCCCACGCTGCTGGACATCAAGGTGCTGCCGAAGACTATGACCCACGACTACGCCTCCTGGTGGCGAACCGGTGATGCGCAGGTGGCGGAATCGTCTGCCGTGCGTGAGGCCGCTGAGCAAACCCAGGCGCAGGTGAAAAAAGCCCGTCAGTATTAAGATTTACCGCCATAACGAAATTTTCATTTCATTTCCCCTCACCCTAACCCTCTCCCCAAAGGGGAGAGGGGATGATTCGGTGCGGCCTTTTCTCCCTCGCCCCTTTGGGGTGAGTCGCACGTCCTCCCGTGTTGTGAGATTGATAACAAAATTTATCTCATTCATCTCAAAAGTGTTAACCCGCACTCAAAAACATAATTTTCACTATTTATAAAAATGAAATAAATGTTTTATTTATAGGGTCGTTAGTTCACAGCATTCACCAACACCGGGAGCCGTTATGTTTAACATTGCTTTACTGGGCGCTGGCCGAATTGGCCAGGTACATGCAGCTAACATCGCCAGCCACGGCGCGACTACGCTCTGGTCCGTGGTTGACCCGAATCAGGAATTTGCCACCCGTCTCGCCGCACAGTATCAGGCCCGCCAGCAGAGCGTGGATGAGGCGATGACCGACCCTAACGTTCACGCCGTGCTGATCGCCTCCGCCACCGACACCCACGCGGATCTGATTGAAATGGCCGCCCGCCACGGCAAGGCTATCTTCTGCGAAAAGCCGGTACACCTCGACCTCGCCCGCGTGCGCGACTGCCTGAAAGTGGTTAAAGAGTACGACGTGCCGCTGTTCATCGGCTTTAACCGCCGCTTTGACCCGCAGTTCCGCCGCGTGAAAACCGATGCCCAGGCCGGACGCATCGGCAAGCCGGAATCGTTGCTGATCATCTCCCGCGACCCGTCTCCGCCGCCCGCGGAGTACGTGCGCGTCTCCGGCGGCATGTTCCGCGATATGACCATTCACGACTTCGACATGGCCCGTTTCATCATGGGCGAAGAGCCGGTGTCGGTGTATGCCCAGGGCAGTAACCTGGTGGATCCGGCGATTGGCGAGGCGGGGGATATCGATACCGCGTTTATCGTTCTGAAATATGCCTCCGGCGCGATGGCGACCATCGTCAACAGCCGCCGCTCCTCTTACGGTTACGACCAGCGCCTGGAGCTGCACGGCTCCGAAGGGCTGCTGTGCGCCGGCAATATTCTGGAAAACCAGGTGCAGCACTACGGCAAAGAGGGCTGCACCAGCGCGCTGCCGGAACACTTCTTCCTGCAGCGCTACAAATCCGCTTACGCCGCGGAATGGGAACACTTTGTTGCGGTTCTGCGCGGCGAAGCGGTGCCTGACTGCAGCGGCGATGATGGTGAACGTGCGCTGTACCTCGCGGATAAAGCGCTGGAGTCGCTGCGTAGCCAGCGCGAGATCGTCCTCTAAACACAACAACCCTACACAGAGAGACATAATAATGAAAAAACTGATCTTAGCCGCCCTCATCGCCATGACGTCCGGGGCCGCCCTCGCCGAAAACGAGCAAATTGTGTTCAGTACGCCAAACCTGGCCATGCCGTTTGAAGTTCACATGCAGCGCACGGCGGTAAAAGCCGCAAAAGAGATGGGCGTGAAGCTTCAGGTGCTGGACGGGCAGGGCAGTTCACCGAAGCAGGTGGCTGACCTGGAAAACGCCATCACCCGCGGGGCGCAGGGCTTTATCGTCTCCCCGAACGACGTGAACGCGGTCTCCAGCGCGGTGGATGAAATTCAGGATGCGAAGCTGCCGGTGGTCACCCTTGACCGCTCCGTCGACAGCCAGAAGAAAGTGCCGCACTTTGGCGCCAACAACTACAAAGGCGGCCAGGCGATTGGCGACTTCGTCAAAACCAAATTCCCCGACGGGGCAGAGATCATCCTGCTCACCGGCCAGCCGGGTTCCTCTTCCAATATTGAACGCACCAAAGGGATCCGCGACAGCCTGAAGGCGGGCGGGGATAAGTACAAGATCGTCGCCGATCAGACCGGCAACTGGATGCGTTCTGAAGGGATGCGCATCGTCGAAAGCGTTCTGCCTTCGCTACCGAAACGCCCGCAGGTGATCCTCTCCGCCAACGACGATATGGCGCTGGGCGCGATTGAAGCCCTGCAGAGCCAGGGCGTGAAGCCGGGTGAAATCCTCGTGACCGGCTTTGATGCGGTACCGGAAGCGCTGGCCCGCGTGCGCGACGGCTGGCTGGCGGTAACGGCGGATCAGCGTCCGGGCTTTGCGGTGCAGACGGCGATGAGCCAGCTGGTGGCCAACGTGCGCGAGAAGAAGGCCATCACCGGGGCCGACTACCCGCCGACGCTGATCACCAAAGAGAACCTGCAGCAGGCTGAGCGTATCGGTGAGGCCGGTAACTGATATGTCCCGAGCCGCCTCTGGCGGCTCAACATGAGGAGGAGCAGACCGATGTCGCAACCCTTACTGAAAGTGACCGACCTGGCAAAAAGCTTTTCCGGCGTCTGGGCGCTAAGCAGCGCCCAGCTGACCGTCGGCGCGGGGGAGATCCACGCCCTGCTGGGGGAAAACGGGGCGGGAAAATCCACGCTGCTGAAGGCGCTTGCGGGCGCGCAGCCGCAAACCCGCGGGGATATCTGGTTCAACGGCGAAATGCTGCCGGTGGACGACTCTCCGGTGGAACGGCAGAACAAGGGCATTATCACCATCTATCAGGAATTCAACCTGCTGCCCAACATGACCGTCGCGGAAAACATGTTTCTCGGGCGCGAGCCGCGTAAACGTAATCTGATCGTCGACGAAAGGGCGGTAAATCAGGAGGCGCAGGTCATTCTCGATTACCTGCAGCTAAACGTTGCGCCGACCACGCCGGTCGCCCGTCTGAGCGTCGCCCAGCAGCAGATGGTGGAGATCGCCCGGGCGCTGACCCTCAACGCTCGCCTGATCATCATGGACGAACCTTCTGCCGCGCTGAGCGACAGCGAGGTGGAAAGCCTGCACCGCGTGGTGCGGGAGCTTAAAAACCGCGGCGTGAGCATTATTTACGTTACCCACCGCCTGCACGAAGTTTTCCAGCTCTGCGATCGCTTCACCGTATTTCAGGACGGCCGCTTCACCGGTACCGGCGCGGTGGCGGAGACCAACGTCGAACAGCTGATCCGCCTGATGGTCGGGCGCGACGTGGCTTTTAACCGTCGCCCCGCCAGCGAAACCCATCATCAAGACAAACCTGTCCGCCTGGCGGTGAAGGGGCTGAGCCGCGAAAAGCCGCCGCTGGATCCGCACGGCATCGCCCTGCACGACATCAGCTTCCACGTCCATGCCGGGGAGGTCTTAGGGATTGCCGGGCTGGTGGGCGCGGGACGCACCGAGGTGGCACGCTGCCTGTTTGGCGCAGACGCCTTTACTTCCGGGAGCTTTGAGCTGGACGGCGTGCCTTACCAGCCGCGCGACCCGCTGTATGCCCTCGACCAGGGCGTGGCGCTGGTGCCGGAAGACCGCAAAAAAGAGGGGGCGGTGCTGGGACTGTCGATTCGCGACAACCTGTCGCTCTCGTGCCTCTCCTCGCTGCTGCAGTGGCGCTGGTTTGTGAACACCCGTAAAGAGGACGATCTGATTGAGTCCTATCGCCAGGCCCTGCAGATCAAAATGGTCAACAGCGCGCAGGAGGTACGCAAGCTCTCCGGCGGTAACCAGCAGAAGGTGATCCTCGCGCGCTGCATGGCGCTCAACCCGCGGGTGCTGATCGTCGATGAGCCGACGCGCGGCATTGACGTGGGGACCAAATCGGAAGTGCACCAGGTGCTGTTTGACATGGCGAAAAAGGGCGTGGCGGTGATCGTGATCTCCTCCGATCTGCCTGAAGTGATGGCGGTTTCTGACCGGATCATCACCCTCAGCGAAGGCCGGGTGACCGGCGAGATCCACGGTGACGACGCTAACGAAGAACGGCTGATGACGATGATGGCCATCAACCACAACGCCCTGAACGCGGCATAACGGAGTTTCTCATGACGCAGATGATTTCTAAAACGCAGGCCCCGGTCAAACGCGCCGGACGCATCGATCCCATCGCCTTCTTCGAGCGCTTCGGGGTGTTGATTTTCATGATCCTGCTGCTGATCTTCTTCCAGTCGCAGAACAGTAACTTTTTCTCTGAACGCAATATTTTCAACATCCTGACCGAGGTGTCCATCTACGGGATCATGGCCGTGGGGATGACCTTCGTCATTCTGACCGCCGGGATCGACCTCTCCGTGGGCTCCATTCTGGCGGTGTGCGCCATGACCGCGGCATACGTCATTAAGGGCGATAACTTCACCACCGTCGACCCGAACGCCTGGGGTGGCATGAGCTGGCTGATCGGGCTGGGGATTTGTCTGGCGATGGGCACGGCGATTGGCTTCCTGCACGGCCTGGGCGTCACCCGCCTGCGTCTGCCGCCGTTTATCGTCACCCTCGGCGGGATGACCATCTGGCGCGGCCTGACGCTGGTGATCAACGACGGCGCGCCGATTGCCGGTTTCGACCCTGGCTACCGCTGGTGGGGACGCGGCGAGCTGCTTGGCATCTCCATTCCGATCTGGATCTTCGCCATCGTCGCCGTCGGCGGCTATCTGGCGCTGCATAAAACCCGCTGGGGCCGCTTCGTCTACGCAATCGGCGGCAACCCGGAGGCGGCGCGCCTGGCAGGGGTGAACGTCAAGCGCGTGCTCGTCAGCGTCTACGTGCTGATCGGCTGTCTGGCCGGGCTGGCGGGCTTCATCCTGAGCGCGCGTCTGGGGAGCGCCGAGGCGGTGGCCGGCATCTCCTTTGAGTTACGCGTCATCGCCTCGGTGGTGATCGGCGGTACCTCGCTGATGGGCGGCTACGGGCGCATCGGCGGCACCATTATCGGCTCCATCATCATGGGTATTCTGATTAACGGTCTGGTGCTGATGAACGTCTCGGCCTACTACCAGCAGATTATCACCGGGTTAATTATCGTTCTGGCGGTGGCATTCGATACCTATGCCAAGAGCCGTCGCGGCGCACTGTGAGGATCGTGATGAAAGAGGTTCGTATTGGATTGATTGGCACCGGGTATATCGGCAAGGCGCACGCTATCGCCTATGCCCAGGCCCCGACGGTGTTCAACCTGCGCGGCAGGCTGGTGCGCGAGATGGTGGCGGAAGTCACGCCGGAGCTGGCGGCAGAGCGCGCCCGGGCGTTTGGCTTTAACCGTTCAACGGGAGACTGGCGGGCGCTGGTGGCCGACCCGGCCATTGACGTGGTGGATATTTGCTCACCCAACCACCTGCATAAAGAGATGGCGCTGGAGGCGATCCGCCACGGCAAGCACGTCTACTCGGAGAAGCCTCTGGCGCTCAACGCCCACGATGCGCGCGAGATGGTCGACGCCGCGAAGCGGGCTGGGGTGAAAACGCTGGTGGGGTTCAACTACATGAAGAACCCGACGGCGCAGCTGGCGAAGGAGATTATCGCCAGCGGCGAGATAGGCGATGTGATCCACTTCTACGGCACCCACAACGAAGATTATATGGCCGACCCGCTGTCGCCCATCCACTGGCACTGCTTTAAAGAGACCGCCGGGCTGGGCGCGCTGGGCGACCTCGCGGCGCATATCGTCAATATGGCTCAGTACCTGGTGGGCGATATTGAGCAGGTCTGCGGCGATCTGAAGATCGTGGTCCCGGCGCGCCCGGCGAAGGCCGGATCGTCAGAGATGATTGCGGTGGAAAACGAGGATCAGGCCCACGCGATGGTGCGCTTCGCGGGCGGGGCGCAGGGTGTCATTGAAACCTCCCGCGTCGCCTGCGGCCGCAAGATGGGGCTCTCGTACGTGATCACCGGGACGAAGGGCGCCATCAGCTTCACCCAGGAGCGCATGGCGGAGCTAAAGCTCTATCTGCATGACGATCCGGTGAACCGTCAGGGGTTCCGCACGCTGCTCGTCGGCCCGGCGCACCCGGACTACGCCGCGTTCTGCATGGGCGCAGGCCACGGAATTGGCTTTAACGATCAAAAAACGGTGGAGGTGCGCGACCTGGTGGACGGGATTGCCGCCGACGCGCCGATGTGGCCGGACTTCGAAGAGGGCTGGAAGGTGTCGCGCGTGCTGGACGCGATTGCGCTCTCGCACCGGGAAGGCCGCTGGCTGAACGTGAACGACATTGTCTGATGAGGTATCAACGTGGAAAAGCAGTTTGATGTGATATGCATGGGCCGCGTGGCGGTAGACCTCTATAGTCAGCAGATTGGTGCCCGCCTGGAGGACGTGTCGAGCTTCGCCAAATACCTTGGCGGATCCTCCGGCAACGTGGCGTACGGCACCGCGCGCCAGGGCCTGCGCTCGTCGATGCTGGCGCGCGTCGGCGATGAACATATGGGCCGCTTCCTGCGCGAAGAGCTCAACCAGGTAGGCTGCGATACCAGCCATCTGATTACCGATAAAGAGCGCCTCACGGCGCTGGTGCTACTCGGCATTAAAGACCGGGACACCTTTCCTCTGATTTTTTATCGCGATAACTGCGCGGATATGGCGATTACCGCCAGCGATGTGGACGAAAGCTACATTGCCTCCGCACGTTGTCTTGCCATCACCGGGACCCACCTTTCTCATCCGCAGACCCGCGAGGCAGTGCTGACGGCGCTGGGCTATGCCCGCCGTCACGGCGTGCGCACGGTGCTGGACATCGACTACCGTCCGGTGCTGTGGGGGCTCACCTCCTTAGGCGACGGCGAAACGCGCTTTATCGCCGCCGACCAGGTCACCCGCGAGCTGCAGGAGGTACTGCACCTCTTCGACGTCATTGTCGGCACCGAAGAGGAGTTCCACATTGCGGGCGGCAGCACGGATACGCTGCAGGCGCTGGGGCAGGTGCGCGACGTGAGTCACGCAACGCTGGTCTGCAAGCGCGGCGCGCTGGGCTGCTCGGTCTATACCGACGCCATTCCGTCCCGGCTGGACGACGGCCTGACGGTGATCGGCGTGCGCGTGGAGGTGCTGAACGTTCTCGGGGCGGGGGACGCGTTTATGTCCGGCCTGCTGCGCGGCTACCTGAACGACGAGGGCTGGGAGCAGGCGTGCCGCTACGCCAATGCCTGCGGCGCGCTGGTGGTCTCGCGCCACGGCTGCGCCCCGGCGATGCCGAGCAAAATCGAGCTGGATGACTATCTCTCCCGCGCTGCGGTTGTGCCGCGCCCGGATCTTGACCCGCGTCTGAACCATCTCCACCGGGTGACCACCCGCCGCCGCGAGTGGCCGGAGCTGTGCGTGATGGCTTTCGACCACCGCAGCCAGCTTGAGGATATGGCGATGCAGTGCGGCGCGTCGCTTAAGCGCATTCCGGCGCTGAAGCAGCTGATCCTGCAGGCCAGCCGCGAGGCGGCGAGCCGCGCCGGGCTGGAGGGCAAAGCCGGTCTGCTGTGCGACGGCACCTTTGGTCAGGACGCGCTGAACGCGATCACCGGGGAAGGGTGGTGGATTGGGCGGCCCATTGAGCTGCCGGGCTCCCGTCCGCTGGAGATGGAGCACGGCAATATCGGCACCCAGCTTATCAGCTGGCCGCAGGAGCACGTGGTGAAGTGCCTGGTCTTTTTCCACCCGGAAGATGCCCACGGCCTGCGCCTGGAGCAGGAGCAGAAAATCGCTGAGGTGTACCACGCCTGCTGCCGGTCCGGGCACGAGCTGCTGCTGGAGGTGATCCTGCCCGCCAGCATGCCGCGCAGCGACGAGCTCTACCTGCGCGCCATTTCCCGCTTCTACAACCTGGGCATTTACCCGGACTGGTGGAAGCTGCCGCCGCTTTCCGCCGACGGCTGGACGGCGCTCGGCGAGATTATCGAACGCCGGGACCCGCACTGCCGCGGGGTGGTGATCCTCGGTCTGGACGCTCCGGCGGAACAGCTGCGCGCTGGCTTCAAGGCCGCAGCGGGGCAGCCGCTGGTTAAAGGCTTCGCCGTGGGGCGCACGCTGTTTGGCGACGCCTCCCGCGCGTGGCTGAAGCACGATATTGACGATGCGCAGCTGGTGGCGCGCATCCGGGACAACTACCTGCAGCTTATCGCCTGGTGGCGCGAGCGCGGACACGCATAATGGAGATAACAATGAGTGTGCAATTAGGCATTAACCCGCTGACGTGGACGAACGACGATCTGCCTTCCCTCGGCGCGGAAACCTCGCTGGAGACCTGCCTGAGCGAAGGGAAAGAGGCCGGTTTTGCTGGCTTTGAGCTGGGCAACAAATTTCCGCGCGAAGCGCGCCTGCTTGGCCCGATTTTGCAGCGCCACGACCTGCAGCTGGTCTCCGGCTGGTACTCCGGCCGCCTGCTGGAGCGCAGCGTGGAGGCGGAGATCGCCGCCGTGCAGCCGCACCTGACGCTGCTGCGCGAGCTGGGGGCGAAGGTGCTGGTCTTTGCGGAAGTGAGCGGCTGCATTCACGGCGAGCAGCAGACCCCGGTGCATCTGCGTCCGCGCTTCCCTCAGGCGCGCTGGAAGGAGTACGGCGAGAAGCTCACCGAATTTGCCCGCTATACGCAGCAGCAGGGAGTCCAGATTGCTTACCATCATCATATGGGCACGGTGATTGAGTCCGCCGACGACGTGGACAACCTGATGACCCACACCGGAGAGGCGGTGGGACTGCTGCTGGACACCGGTCACCTGACCTTTGCCGGGGCCGATCCGCTGGCGGTGGCGCAGCGCTGGGCGTCGCGCATCAACCACGTTCACTGCAAAGACGTGCGCGCAGACGTGCTGGCGGACGTGAAAAACCGCAAAACCAGCTTCCTCGATGCGGTGCTGAGCGGCGTGTTTACCGTGCCGGGCGACGGCTGCGTCGATTACCCGCCGATCATGAGTCTGCTGAAGGCGCAGGACTATCGCGGCTGGCTGGTGGTGGAGGCCGAGCAGGACCCGGCGATTGCCCATCCGCTGACCTACGCTCGTCTGGGGTATAACAACCTGAGCCGCCTGGCGCGCGACGCCGGGCTTATTTGAGGAGGTGACATGTCACGTCTGTTATCACGCTGGCAGCAGCCGAACGCGGAGGGGCGCACTCAGTCCGTCACCCCGGAACGCGCAGGGTGGGGGTACGTCGGGTTTGAGGCGTATGAGCTGCAGGAGGGGCAGACGCTGACGCTGCCCGCCGTCTGGGAAGAACGCTGCCTGGTGCTGGTCGCCGGGCGCGCCTCTATCACCACGCCTTCCGCGCAGTTTAACGATATCGGCGAGCGGATGAGCCCCTTCGAGCGCATCAAACCGTGGGCAGTGTACGTTACCCCGCAGGAGACGGTGCAGGTGAAGGCGCTGACGGCGCTGGAGCTGGCGGTCTGCGCCGCGCCGGGCAAGAGCTCGTACCCGACGCGGCTGATTGCCCCGCAGGATATCGACGCTGAAGCGCGCGGCAAGGGGCACAACCAGCGCTACGTGCACAACATCCTGTCGGAAGACAAGCCCGCCGACAGCCTGCTGGTGGTGGAGGTCTGGACTAACGAGGGCTGTACCAGCTCGTACCCGAGCCACAAGCATGACACGGATAACCCGCCGCAGGAGACCTGGCTGGAGGAGACCTACTATCATCGCCTCAACCCGGAGCAGGGGTTCTGCATGCAGCGCGTCTACACCGACGACAGAACGCTGGATGAGTGTATGGCGGTCTACAACCGTGACGTGGTGATGGTGCCGAAGGGGTATCACCCGGTGGCGACGATGGCCGGGTATGACAGCTACTACCTCAACGTGATGGCCGGTCCGGTGCGCAAATGGATGTTCACCTGGGAAGAGGACCATGCGTGGATTAATCGCGATTATCCCGCAGAGAGGGGGGGCTGAGACGGCCTTTCTTGTCGGGTGGCGCTGCGCTTACCCGGCCTACGAAATCGTAGGTTCGTGCAAGCGTAGCGCCGCCGGGCGAATTGTCCTCAGTGCGTCCGCCTCGCCTGCTCAATCGTCCGGGCGATGGCCTCCGGCTGACTCACCATCGACACGTGGCTCGCGGCCACCTCGGTGGTTTTCGCATGTATTGCCTTCGCCATCGCACGTTCCAGGTCGGGGTTGATCATCCGGTCATGCTTGCTGACCACAAACCAGCTCGGTTTATCATGCCACGCCGCGTGAGTCACCTTTTCACCAAACGCATCGGCTTTAATCGGCCCCTGCGTGGCCGCGATAGCGTTTTGTTCACCCGACTTCACGTCAGGCGCGAAGTCCTTCCTGACGGCTTCCGTCGGCAGGTATAAATAGCCGTCCGCCGTTTTAGCGATGCCCGCGCTACCCGGCGGCGGAGGGAAGCTACCTGCCAGATCCCCCGTCGACTGGCCGGAATCCGGCGCGAACGCCGCCACATAGACCAGCGATTTTACCCGTGCATCGTTGCCCGCCTCGCTAATGACGGTTCCGCCCCAGGAGTGGCCTACCAGCACCACGTCGCCGTGCGCCCGGGCGATGGCCCGTTTTGTGGCGGCAACATCATCATTAAGCGAGGTAAGCGGGAGCTGGACGGCAATGACCTCTGCGTGTTGTTTCTGCAGAAGGGTTATCACCTTATTCCAGCTGCTGCCGTCGGCAAACGCGCCGTGCACCAGCACGACGCTGGTTTTATTTTCCGCGAAGGCGCTGGCAGAAAGCGCCAGCAGGCCCGCCGTCAGTACAGACAGTGCTTTCATGTTCAGACTCCTTAAAAATGGTGGATCGCCGCGTGGGGCGGGACGGTGAATTCAATGGTTTTGTGGTCGAGCGGCTTGTGCGTCGGGTCAGCCAGGATGATCGTTACCTTGTGCTTGCCGGCGGGCAGCCCCACAAGGATCACCGGCTCGCCGCTGGCGTCAGCCCAGTGCCACGGCGCACCGTCCACCACCACGTGAATGTGCCCGATGCGCGGGGTCACCTTGAGCGCCTCGGGGCCGAATACCGGCTCGATGCGCAGGTTTTCGGCCCGGTACTGAATAAACACCGCGCCTTTGCTCAGCGGCCCGGCAAGCGGCGGATCGACGATCAGTTTTGCAGGCGGTTGCGGCTGCGCCAGCGGGGCAACGGCGGCGGGGCCGTTAACGTCCGCGGCGCTCAGGTTGTCCAGCGGCGTGGCCTGGCCATGCGTTACAGAGGCCAGGACGAGCAGGGGTAAAATTGCGTAACGACGAATCATGGTTCTCTCCTCATCAGTTCTGAATGACGACAGGGAAAGAAAACCATTTTTATGTATCGGAGATATTTGCCGGAGGGGGCGTTTTGTACCCGTTTGTCAGCGCGTCGCGCGGGATACAGTGCGATACAGTTTGCCTACCGGGATGGCGCACGATCGCTATCGCCAGCCCGGCAATCACCAGCGTTAACCCCGTCGACACTCCCATTGCACCCGCGATCCCCAGCGTTTTATTCAGCCACGCATAGGCAAACGGTGCGGCTGCGGCCATCAGCTGGCCCGGGATAAGCAGCATGCCCGTGCGGCGGGCATAGCTTTCCGTGCTAAACAGCTCCAGTGGCAGCGTGGCTTTTACTATGGTGACCAGCCCGTTGATGGCGCCGTAGCCCAGCACAAACCCGGCCGCGCACCACGCAAAGAGGGGGCTGCTCATCCCCAGAATAAAGCAGAGCGGCATGGCGAGGGCGGTGAAGAGCGTGAGTTTGAAGGGGGTTAAGCGGCCGCCTGCCAGCACCTCCAGCGAGCGCGCGCCCGTCTGGCCGATTCCCCACAGCATGCCGATGGCGACCGGCAGGCCAAAGTGGGCAATAAACTCCGGCAGATGGGTGGAGGTGCCGTTAGAGACAAAGGTGATAAGGGCGATGAAGGCCGCATAAAGCCAGGCGTTACGCCGCTCGTTGCGCAGGGGCGGCGCGATGGCCTTTGTGTTTTCCATCAGCCGCTGCCGGGGAAGCGTGCGGATCAGCACTGCGCTCAGCAGACCAAGCAGGGCATAAATGCGTAACGCGTCCTGCCAGCTCATGATGTGAAGCAGGCCATCGCCCAGCGGCCAGAAGACGGCGGAGGCCAGCCCGCCCATCAGCGTAATACGGGAGATCGTCCCGCGTGCCTGCTGGCCAAAAAGATTGACCAGCGCGGCGAACAGTGCGTCATACAGCGACAGACGCATCCCGATGCCGCACAGTAGCCAGGCGCCGTACCAGCCAGACAGCGTCCGGGTATACGCCATACCGGCGCAGCTTGCGGCAATCAGCAGCGTTCCGCCCATTACCACTTTCTGTCCGCCAAAGCGTGCCAGCAGACGGGCGACGAAAGGGGAGACCGCGGCCATCACCAGCATCGCCAGCGTCAGGCCGAGGTAAATCTGCGGCGCTGACCATCCCCGGTCGGCTGAAATGGCCCGCGCAAAGGTGCCGGGCAGATAAAACGAGATCCCCCAGTTGATAAGCTGATTACATCCAGCAGTAAGGGCAAGGCGACGAGGCAGGGCAGGTGTTTCCATTGTTTTTCATTCCGTTATGCAGTTGTCCTGAGCATAGCGAGCGCGGTATTGTGCTGGCAGGCCTGCAACCTTATGCGCTGTATAAGAGAAACTTTGAATGACGACGCTTAACCTTGGCTATCTCGCGACGTTCCGTCTGGTGATCCAGCGCGGCAGCTTTTCGGCGGCGGCGGATCTGCTGGGCATTTCCCAGCCTGCCGTTAGTCTGCAAATACGTCAGCTGGAGCAGTTTCTGCAAACGCGGCTGGTGGAGCGTACCGGGCGGGGCATTAAGGCCACGGCGGCAGGAGAGTCACTGCTGGTGCACGGAGAGCGCATTCAGCAGGTTGTGGACGAAACCCTGCGGTCCGTGAGTGCGTTCAGCCACGATGTCAGCGGTACCATTACCCTTGGCACGGGGGCGACGGCCTGTATCCATCTTCTGCCGCCCCTGCTGGAGCAGCTGCGCCGCGACTATCCGCTCCTGCGGGTGGGCGTAACAACGGGCAACACCCTCGACATCGTCAGGGCCATAGAAGAGAACCGTCTCGATATGGGGCTGGTGACGCTGCCGGTCAGCGGCAGAGCGCTGGACGTTATGCCGGTGATGGACGAGGAGTTTGTTTTTATCGCGTCGCGGGAACAGCAGGATGCTTTCAGGGAGTTAACCCCGGAGGCGCTCCATGCCCAGCCGCTGATCGCCTTTGAGTCTGGCAGCGGTACCCGGGCGCTCATTGATGGCTGGTTTGCGGCCAATGGGTTAGCGATCGCGCCGGTGATGCAGCTTGGCAGCATTGAGGCGATTAAGCGTATGGTTCGGGTGGGGCTCGGCTACAGTATCGTTCCGCGAATGGCGGTTGAGCATGACGCTGACCGTGAAGGGCTCTGCGTCATGTCGCTCACGCCCGTGCTGCAGCGCCAGCTCGCCATCGTGATGCGGCAGGACAAGATCCTCAGCAAAGGGATCGCGGGGATTATTCGGCTGGTGCAAAACCCATCGCAGGGCTAGCGGCCAGCGGCGTCGACGTTCAGGCTGGACTGCTGCGACTGGATTTTGTCCTGATGGTGATACCAGGCGCCGATGGAAGAGTAAACGAAGCGGCCAAAGAAAAACAGAAAGCTGATGAGCAGTATAATGCGGGTCATCCGGGTGTTAAAACGGTGTCGTTTGCGCATACGCGTGGCCTGACTCACTCTTCTTTTTCCTGGGCATACCCTTCTGGGCGACGGGGATATTAAGGCACAGCGGAAAGAGAGGGTCAATTCCGTCATGTGTAAATAACCGTCAACGTTTACATTAATTATTGTTATTGAAATTAATATTTGCATTTACCATATTGATAATATGAAGAAAATTATTTCAAAAAAACGCTGCGCAAAGCTTATTTGCGTAAAATAGTTTGATTTATGTCAACGGATTTCCGGCCCTGATATTTAAAATCCCTCCTCCATACCGTTCGCCCCGCACGTCGCCGGGCGGCGCCAGGTCAGGTTGGATGCCTGTCATTATTTTCCTTCTGGAGAAAAAGGGGCTTAACCGGGCATCTATGAACATTTTTGCTTTCCTGAAAAAGAATAAACACCGCTGGTGGGTATTGCCGCTTATTTTACCGGTGGTTTTACTTCCCGTACTGAGCGTGGCGAATACGTTCACGCACCTGGGCGACGGGATAGCGGCACTTTATTATTTACCGCTCTCGTTTTTGCTTTCGCTGATGATGTTTTTTGGTCTGGAAGCCCTTCCCGGGATCGTGTTGTCGCTGTTTATCCGCTATTACCCGTCGGTCGGGATGTTTGAAACCGTCGCCGGCGTGCTCCATTTTATTGTCCCTATAGTGCTTAGCTGGGGCGGCTACCGGGTCTTTGCGCCCAGACGCAATATGACGGCGTACGGCGACGTACGGCTGATGGCGCAGCGCATCTTCTGGCAGGCCTTCTGCCCCGCGACGCTGTTTCTGCTGTTGTTCCAGTTTGCGGTGTATTTGGGCGTGTATGAGAGTCGCCAGAGCCTGGCAGGGCTTAACCCCCTCAACATTCGCACGCTGATCAACTATCAGGCCTTGCTGGTCAGCGGTCTGACGGGCGTGCCGTTAAGTTATCTGCTGATCCGCCTGATTCGTCATCCGCGCTATCTCAAAAGCCTCATCTCGCAGATCCGTACCCAGATAGACAAAAAGGTGACGCGCGCTGAGTTTCTGATTTGGGCCATTGCGCTTGCCGGGCTGCTTTCGCTCCTGCTGCTGCCGATGAATGAAAACAGTTCGATTTTCACCACTAACTACACCCTGTCGCTGCTGATGCCGGTGATGCTCTGGGGAGCGATGCGCTTTGGCTATAAGCTGATTTCGCTTATCTGGATCCCGATACTGCTGGTGTCTATTCACTATTTTTACCGCTATATCCCCGTGAACCAGGGGTACGACATTCAGCTGGCAATCACCTCTTCCAGCTATCTGGTCTTCTCGTTTGTGGTGATTTACATGTCGATGCTGGCGACCCGGCAGCGGGCGGTGAACAAACGCTCCCGCAGGCTGGCGCTGCTCGACCCGGTTCTGCATATGCCTAACCTGCGGGCGCTTTCGCGAGATCTGGCAAAAAATCCGTGGTCGGCGCTCTGTTTACTCCGCGTTCCGGAGCTTGAAATTCTGGGCCGTAACTATGGCGTGTTACTGCGCATTCAGTACAAACAGCAGCTGGCGCAATGGGTTAACGGCACGCTCCAGCCCAATGAGCAGGTCTATCACCTGACGGGCTGTGACATGGCGGTTCGCCTTAACGCCGAATCGCACCAGCAGCGGATTGAAACCCTGGACGAGCACATCAAGCAGTTCCGCTTTGTCTGGGACGGCATGCCGCTGCAGCCGCAGGTGGGGGTGAGCTACTGCTATGTGCGTTCGCCGGTTAACCACCTCTATCTGGTGCTGGGTGAGCTGGGGGTGGTGGCCGATCTGTCGCTCTCCTCTAACCACCCGGAAAATCTTCAGCAGCGCGGCGCCGTCCATCTGCAGCGCAGCCTGAAGGATAAAGTCGCGGTGATGTGTCGCCTGCAGCGTGCGCTGGATAACAACGCATTCACGCTGCTCGTTCAGCCCGTACGCGGCCTGCGTGGCGATAGGTATCATGAGGTCTTGCTGCGGATGACTGATGCAAACGGGCTGTTGATCTCCCCTGAACAATTCCTGCCGATAGCCCAGGAGTTTGGCCTCTCTTCGCGGGTGGATTTGTGGGTGCTGGAGCATACGCTGCGCTTCCTCGCCGCGCATCGCGAACGGCTGCCCGGCCAGCGCTTTGCCATTAATCTGGCCCCTTCAACGGTGTGTCGGGTGCAGTTCCCGCTTGAGGTGAGTCGCCTGCTGGCGAAATATGCCATTGAGCCGTGGCAGCTGATCTTTGAAGTGACGGAGTGCAGCACCTTCTGCAACGCGGAGCAGGGGCTCCACATCCTGCGGCAGCTGCAGAAAATGGGGGTACGCATTGCGATCGATGATTTTGGTACCGGCTATGCGAGCTATGCGCGGCTGAAAAGCGTGGATGCGGACATTCTCAAAATCGACGGCGATTTCATCCGCAATATCGTCAACAACAGTCTGGATTACCAGATTGTGGCCTCTATCTGTCATCTGGCGCGCATGAAGAAGATGCTGGTGGTGGCGGAATATGTCGAGACCGAAGAGATACGTAGCGCGGTGCACGCGCTAGGCATTGATTATGTGCAGGGCTATCTGATTGGCAGACCGGCACCGCTTGAGTCACTGCTGGAAGCAGAGGCGTCCACGGCGGACGCCTGAGCCGTTACGCGGCGACGTCGGCGCTATCTTCCTCGATTTTGAGCATCCAGCCGGTGACCGCTTCCCAGTACTGCTGCTCTTTTTCCAGGTCCAGCAGGACCAGCGCGTTCTGGCTGAACCAGTCGTGCGGGAAGCTCAGCGTCCAGTGGTGATCGTCGGTTTTCAGCTTCAGCGTTGGCGGTGTGGTGGTGGCCTGACGCTGATTGTTCAGCAGCACGCCCAGGCGCAGCAGCTGAATAAGCGGCAGGAACTGCTTTTTCTTAAACAGCGTGAAGCGCGGCAGATCGTCGAGCTTGATGGCTTTACGGTGATAGCGCACCAGGGTCGCCATCATGGTTTGCTGCTCCTGGTTGAAGCCGGGCAGATCGCTGTTTTGCAGAATATACGCTGAATGGCGGTGCATCCCGCTGTGGTTGATGTTCAGCCCCACCTCGTGCAGCATCGCGGCCCATTTCAGCAGCGCGGCAAGCTGCGGGTGCGCCAGCTTGGGGTTCTGCTCCTGCCACTGCTCGTACATTTGCACCGTGGTTTCCAGCACGCGCTTCGCCTGCTCGCGGTCGATGTTGTACTGGTTGGCCAGACTCTGTGCGGTGCGGCTGCGAATGTCCTGATGGCGGAAGCGGCCCTCCATCTCATACAGCACCCCCTCACGCAGCGCGCCGTCGGAAAGGCGCAGCTCTTTAATCGCCAGGGCGTCAAACACGCCGCAGAGAATAGCCAGGCCCGGCACGAAGACTGCCTTACGCTCGTCGGAAAGCCCCGGCAGGCTTAGGGCGTCAAAACTTTTATGCTTCAGCACCTCTTCGGTCAGCAGGGTCAGGCGTTCAGGCGTAATAAAACCGTCTTTTTCACCCATCGCCAGCAGCACTTCATGCGCCGCCTTGATGGTGCCCGACGCGCCCAGCGCCACGTTCCAGCCCTGAATGCGGTACTGCCAGGCCAGATTCTCCAGCTTCTGGATCGCAGCCATTTTCGCCCGCTGGAAGTTTTCACGGGTAATGGTGCCGCCGGGGAAGTACATTTGCGCGAAGCTGACGCAGCCCATGCGACGGCTTTCCACCAGGCGCGGCTCAAAGTCTTCGCCGATCACCAGCTCCGTAGAACCACCGCCGATGTCGATCACCAGCTTGCGCCCTTTTTCCGGCTGGGTATGTTCAACGCCCATGAAAATCAGACGCGCCTCCTCGTTACCGGAGATGATCTCAATCGGGTAGGGGATCACTTTTTCGGCCCGCTTGAGGAACTCCGGCGCGTTCAGCGCCTGGCGCAGCGTGTGAGTGCCCACGATACAAACGCTGGAGGGCGAGAAGCCCTGCAGGCGTTCGGCAAACAGCGACAGGCAGTTTAAACCGCGCTCCATCGCCTCTTCGCTGAGCATGCTGCGCTCATCAAGCCCATCCGCCAGGTGTACGCGCTGCTTCAGACGACCGATGATCTGCAGCGCGCCATCAACCTCACGGGCGATGACCATGTGAAAACTGTTAGAGCCAAGATCGACCGCGGCGTATTCCTGCGGGCGTGGGGTCTTATCATTTATCGGCATAGGTTAATCGGGTTGCTCGAGTGATTTGATATAGTCGTAAATCGCCAGCTGTGACCGCACTTTACGGCGGTTGCCGCGCGGTACGTAGCGGTTACTGAGTTCTTTGTCGATATAGCGCGCCTTCACCGTATCGCTGAACAGGATCTCGATAATGTCGAGGATACGCTGTTTCAGACGCGGATCCAGCAGCGGCGTCGCGACTTCAATTCGATAGTCAATATTGCGCGTCATCCAGTCTGCCGAAGAGAGATAAACCTGTTTATCGCCCGCATTATCGAAAATATAGACCCGATCGTGCTCCAGGTAGCGGTCAACGATGCTGATAACGCGAATATTGTCGCTGATGCCTTCCAGTTCCGGAATAAGCGAGCACATGCCGCGGATCAGCAGGTTAACCGGCACGCCGGAGCTGGACGCCGCGTACAGCCTGTCCACCAGCCCTTTATCGACCAGGTTGTTAAGCTTCAGCGTGATGCCGGACGACAGCCCATTCTGGGCATTGGCAATCTCTTTATCGATCATATCGTACAGCAGACGGCGCGAGTTCTGCGGTGAGACCAGCAGATAGTCGAAGCTGACCGGGCGGTACGGGTTTTCGATGAAGTTAAACACCCGGCGCACTTCGTTGGTAATGCGGGCGTCAGCGGTTAAGAGCGAGTAGTCGGTATAAATCCGCGCGGTTTTTTCGTTAAAGTTCCCGGTGCCGATGTGGGCATAGCGCACCACGTCATCACCCTCTTTACGCGAGATCAGGAACAGCTTGGCGTGAATTTTCAGACCCGGCGCGGAGAAGATCACGTGCACGCCCGCTTCCGTCAGGCGGCGCGCCCAGTGAATGTTCGCCTCTTCGTCGAAGCGCGCCTGCAGCTCAACCACCACGGTGACTTTTTTGCCGTTGTGTGCCGCGTGGATCATCGCATCGATGATGCGGGAATCTTTTGCCACGCGGTAGATGTTGATTTTGATCGCCAGCACGTTCGGATCGAACGAGGCCTGACGCAGCAGCTCCAGCACGTGTTCAAAGGTGTGGTACGGGTAGTAGAGCAGCACGTCGCGCTCGCGGATGGCGTCGAATCCGTTGCGGAACTTATCGAACCAGATATGACGCAGGCGCGGCAGCGGTTTGTTCACCAGATTGGCTTTGCCAACGTTCGGGAAGCCAATGAAGTCTTTAAAGTTGTGGTAACGGCCACCCGGCACGATGGAGTCATAGCGCGAAATGGTCAGCTTCTCGCGCAGCATCTCCACCATGGCGTCCGGCATGTCGCGCTGATAGACAAAGCGCACCGGCTCGGCCGTCAGGCGCTGTTTCAGGCTGGAGGACATCAGCTCCATCAGGCTGGCTTCCATCTCGTGCACCAGGTCATATTCGGCGTCACGGGTCATCTTCATCGAGTAGGCGTTTAACGCATCGTAATCGAAGAAGCCTTTGAAAATGTCGTCCAGACAGTAGCGCAGGATGTTATCCAGCAGGATCATCGGCTTGCGTCTGCGCGGGGTTTCCGGCGGCAGGTTCACAAAGCGCGGCACCTTGTCGGACGGGATCTCCAGCAGGGCATAACGGATGGATTCACCGCGAATAATTTCCACCGCCAGGTAGGTGTAGTCATCCTTCAGGAACTGCACCAGATCGGTTTCGCGGTTGATGAGAATCGGGGTAATGTGCTGGCGCAGGTACTGTTTAAAGTAGTGGCGCAGCCAGTTTTGTTGGTTAACGGAAAGCTGACGTTCGTTAATCAGGAAGATTTGATTGCGCGCCATCTCCAGCAGCAGTTCGTTATACAGGCCGTCAAATTCCTGATCGGCTTTCAGCACGCGGGACTGGATTTTGCCCAGCAGATGCCGCGAGTGCGAGTTTAAGCCCTGTTCTTCGCTGATGATGATGCGTCTTTTCAGCTCGGCAAAGCGAACCTTGTAGAACTCATCCAGGTTGTTGGAATAAATGCCTAAAAAACGCATGCGTTCGATCAGCGGGTTACTTTTGTCTGCCGCTTCCTGGAGTACACGTTCGTTAAATGCTAACCAGCTTAGCTCTTTCTCGATATATAACTTTTCCTGACCCATTACAGCTCACACTCCAGTTCAATCACAGGACGTGGTAAATCCGTCTCGTCCTTATTATGGCGAGCATTTCCACGATATGTCCAACAGTGCCAGAAAAGTATGACAGTTATTTTTTTTGTTGGGGAATTTAGCGGGTTGGGGGAGGGAATATCGGGTAAGCGAAGCGCCACCCGACATAGCAAACTACTCTTCGGCCGCATAACCCTGCGGGGGCAACTTCTCGCCGTCCAGCCAGGCTGCGCCGTCGCGCATCTCCAGACGCCCGTCGACAAACCAGCTTACCACCAGCGGGTAAATGGCGTGCTCCTGCGTCTGCACGCGTTCGGTCACGTCGTCTTCGTTGTCGCCGTCAAAGACCGGGACTTTCGCCTGCAGGATCACCGGGCCACCGTCCAGCTCGTCGGTCACGAAATGGACTGAGGTACCGTGCTCCTCGTCACCGTTTTCCAGCACCTGACGATGGGTATGCAGGCCGGGATATTTTGGCAACAGGGAAGGGTGAATATTCAGCAGTCGACCGGCGTAGTGTTCGACGAAGGCCGGGCTCAGAATGCGCATATAGCCCGCCAGCACCACGAGGTCGGGCGCGTAGGCGTCAATCTCCTGCACCAGCTCGCGGTCAAAGGCTTCACGTCCGGCGAACTGGCTGGCTTCCAGCGCGTGAGCGGGAATGTTCGCTTCCCGCGCGCGCTCAAGGCCGAACGCATCGGCCTTGTTGCTGAAAACTGCCCGAATGGTGCCATTGATTTTCTTCTGCTTGCAGGCGTCTATGATGGCCTGCAAATTGCTTCCGTTACCGGAAATGAGCACCACGATGTTTTTCATTCAATGACCACACGCTGTTCGGAATCGGAGGCTTTAATCGTACCGATTTTCCACGCGTTTTCACCTTTCTCGGTCAGCAGCTTAACCGCTTTATCCGCTTCGCTTGCCGGCAGGGCGATAACCATGCCCACGCCGCAGTTAAAGGTACGGTACATTTCGTGAGAGCTCACGTTGCCTGCATTCTGCAGCCAGTTAAAGACGGCTGGCCACTGCCATGAGGATTCGTCGATCACCGCCTGGGTGTTGTCAGGCAGCACGCGCGGGATGTTTTCCCAGAAGCCGCCGCCGGTCAGGTGAGCAATAGCGTGAACGTCAACGTTCTCGATAAGCTCCAGTACGTTTTTCACATAGATGCGGGTTGGGGCCAGCAGGTGGTCAGCCAGCGGTTTGCCGTCCAGCTCGGTGGTCAGCGGATCGCAGCCGCTTACTTCGAGGATTTTACGCACCAGAGAGTAGCCGTTAGAGTGCGGGCCGCTGGAGGCCAGCGCGATCAGCACATCGCCATCGGCCACTTTGCTGCCGTCGATAATTTCTGATTTTTCTACTACGCCGACGCAGAAGCCCGCGACGTCATAATCTTCGCCGTGGTACATGCCCGGCATTTCAGCGGTTTCACCGCCCACCAGCGCACAGCCGGACTGCAGACAGCCTTCGGCGATACCGTTAATGACGCTGGCTGCGGTATCCACATCCAGTTTGCCGGTCGCGTAGTAATCGAGGAAGAACAGCGGCTCTGCGCCCTGAACCACCAGGTCGTTCACACACATCGCAACCAGATCGATACCGATCGTGTCGTGACGTTTTAAATCCATCGCCAGGCGCAGCTTGGTGCCTACGCCGTCAGTACCCGAGACCAGAACAGGTTCACGATATTTTTGCGGCAGCGCGCACAGTGCGCCGAATCCACCCAGACCACCCATCACTTCCGGGCGGCGGGTTTTCTTCACCACACCTTTGATTCGGTCAACCAGCGCATTACCTGCGTCAATATCAACACCGGCATCTTTGTAGCTGAGAGAAGTTTTGTTGGTCACGGCTTAAATCCCCACGCGATTGCATAGCTAGTAAGAAAAATCGGCGCAATTCTAACAGTCCAGGCAAACGTTTGCGAGCCTATTCTGGACGTGGGGATCTTTTTTTCTGTATAGCCCGCAAATGCAGCCAAACTTGACTCCGTTCACGAAAATGAAACCGGTTTCGGCGATCTGCTTGCAACGAATATCCCCTTTGCACATCATCGAACTGAAACCGGTTTCTGTAATTGTTTTTGCAGAAAATAACGCAGAATGAGGGAAAGCGAATGTCAGGATTCAAAGCAGATTTTCTGTGGGGTGGGGCCGTTGCAGCTCACCAGCTTGAGGGCGGCTGGAAAGAGGGCGGTAAGGGCGTAAGCGTTGCCGACGTCATGACCGCGGGCGCCCACGGCGTGCCGCGTGAAATCACCAACGGCGTGCTGGAGGGGAAAAACTACCCTAACCATGAGGCTATCGATTTCTACCACCGTTATAAAGAAGACATCAAACTCTTTGCCGAGATGGGGTTCAAATGCTTCCGTACCTCTATCGCCTGGACGCGTATCTTCCCGAAAGGCGACGAGCTGGAGCCGAACGAGGCGGGCCTCAAATTCTATGACGATCTGTTCGACGAATGCCTGAAGTACGGCATCGAACCTGTTATCACGCTTTCCCACTTTGAGATGCCGTTTCACCTGGTGACGGAATACGGCGGCTGGCGCAACCGTAAGCTGATCGACTTCTTCGTGCGTTTTGCAAAGGTCGTTTTTGAGCGTTACCAGCACAAGGTGAAGTACTGGATGACTTTTAACGAGATCAACAACCAGGCCAACTTCCACGAAGACTTTGCGCCATTTACCAACTCCGGGCTGAAGTACGCGCCGGGTGAAGACCGCGAGCCGGTGATGTTCCAGGCGGCGCACTACGAGCTGGTGGCCAGCGCCCTGGCGGTGAAGGCGGGGCGCGAGATTAACCCGTCGCTGCAGATCGGCTGCATGATTGCCATGTGCCCCATCTACCCGCTGACCTGTGCGCCGGACGACATGATGATGGCGATGAACGCCATGCACCGTCGCTACTGGTTTACCGACGTTCACGTGCGCGGCAAATATCCGCAGCATCTGCTCAACTACTTCGAGCGTCGCGGCTTCGCGCTGGATATCACCGAAGAAGATAAAGCCGCGCTGAAACAGGGTTGCGTGGATTACATCGGGTTCAGCTACTACATGTCTTTCGCCACCAAAGCGACGGCAGATAACCCGGCGCTGGACTACGACGAAAGCAAGAGCCTGGTCTCCAACCCGTACGTGCAGAAATCCGACTGGGGCTGGCAGATTGATCCGGTCGGGCTGCGCTACTCCCTGAACTGGTTCTGGGATCACTATCAGCTGCCTCTGTTTATCGTTGAGAACGGCTTTGGCGCGATCGACGTGCAGGAGAGCGACGGCACGGTGAATGACCAGTACCGCATCGATTACCTTTCCGCACACATCCGCGAGATGAAAAAAGCAGTGGTGGAAGACGGCGTGGATCTGATGGGCTATACCCCGTGGGGCTGTATCGACCTGGTGTCTGCCGGAACGGGCGAAATGAAAAAACGCTACGGCTTTATCTTTGTCGATAAAGATAACGAAGGTAACGGCACCCTGAACCGCAGCAAGAAGAAATCGTTCGACTGGTATAAGCAGGTGATTGCGAGCAACGGCGATAACCTCTAATTGTCGGGTGGCGCTAACGCTTACCCGACCTACAATACACGTAGGCCCGCGTAAGCGCAGCGCCACCGGGCAAGACCCCGCACCCAAGCCGGAGCCCAGCCTCCGGTTTTTTTGTTTTTGATTGATGTACGTCAAGCAAGTTGGGTATGGCGCAATCCGTAAAAAGCGGTATAATCCCGCGATTTTTTTGCGGATGCCACCTCAGAGGAGAAAGAGAATGAAGATTGTGGAAGTGAAACACCCACTCGTTAAACACAAGTTGGGCCTGATGCGTGAGCATGACATCAGCACGAAGCGTTTTCGCGAACTGGCTTCTGAAGTGGGCAGCCTGCTGACCTACGAAGCAACCTCCGATCTGGAAACGGAAAAAGTGACCATCGAAGGCTGGAACGGCCCGGTGCAGGTTGAGCAGATCAAAGGTAAGAAAATTACCGTGGTGCCTATCCTGCGTGCCGGTCTTGGCATGATGGAAGGCGTGCTGGAGCACGTACCGAGCGCGCGCATCAGCGTGGTCGGTATCTACCGTAACGAAGAGACGCTTGAGCCGGTCCCTTACTTCCAGAAGCTGGTCTCTAACATCGACGAGCGTATGGCGCTGGTGGTTGACCCAATGCTGGCGACCGGCGGTTCAATGATCGCCACCATCGATCTGCTGAAAAAAGCGGGCTGCAGCACCATTAAGGTGCTGGTTCTGGTTGCTGCTCCGGAAGGGATCGCGGCGCTGGAAAAAGCGCACCCGGACGTTGAGCTGTACACCGCCTCTATCGACCAGGGGCTGAACGAGCACGGGTACATCATCCCGGGGCTCGGCGATGCCGGCGATAAGATCTTTGGTACGAAATAATCGAATAACGATAAATAAGCCGACTTTGATAGTCGGCTTTTTTTTGAATAAAACACCAACAACGATACTACTCAGAGGAAAACACTATGACGCGCCGTGCTATCGGGGTGAGTGAAAGACCGCCGCTTTTACAGACGATCCCGCTTAGTTTGCAGCACCTGTTCGCTATGTTTGGCGCAACCGTGCTGGTGCCAATCCTGTTTCACATTAACCCGGCTACCGTGCTGCTGTTCAACGGCATCGGGACGCTGCTGTACCTCTTTATCTGTAAAGGCAAAATCCCGGCGTATCTGGGGTCGAGCTTTGCTTTTATCTCGCCGGTGTTATTGCTGCTGCCGCTGGGGTATGAAGTGGCGCTGGGCGGCTTTATCATGTGCGGCGTGCTGTTCTGCCTGGTCTCCTTCATCGTGAAGAAAGCCGGTACCGGCTGGCTGGACGTGATGTTCCCGCCTGCGGCGATGGGCGCCATCGTTGCCGTTATCGGCCTGGAGCTGGCGGGCGTGGCGGCGAATATGGCCGGCCTGCTGCCTGCGGACGGCCAGTCACCGGACTCCAAAACCATTATCATCTCACTGGTGACGCTGGGCGTGACGGTATTTGGCTCCGTGCTGTTCCGCGGTTTTATGGCGATTATCCCGATCCTGATTGGCGTGCTGGCGGGCTACGCGCTCTCCTTCGTCATGGGCGTTGTGGATACCACCCCGATTGCCGAGGCGCACTGGTTCGCGCTGCCAACTTTCTACACCCCACGCTTTGAATGGTTCGCCATTTTCACCATTCTGCCTGCCGCGCTGGTGGTAATTGCGGAGCACGTTGGCCACCTGGTGGTGACGGCGAACATCGTGAAGCGCGACCTGATCCGCGACCCGGGTCTGCACCGCTCCATGTTTGCCAACGGTTTCTCCACCATCATCTCCGGTTTCTTCGGCTCCACGCCAAACACCACTTACGGTGAAAACATCGGCGTGATGGCGATTACCCGCGTCTACAGTACCTGGGTTATCGGCGGCGCGGCGATCATCGCCATTCTGCTCTCCTGCGTGGGCAAGCTGGCGGCAGCGATCCAGATTATCCCGGTCCCGGTAATGGGCGGCGTTTCCCTGCTGCTGTACGGGGTGATCGGTGCCTCCGGTATTCGCGTGCTGATTGAATCCAAAGTGGATTACAGCAAGGCGCAAAACCTGATCCTGACCTCCGTTATCCTGATCATCGGCGTGAGCGGCGCGAAGGTGCACATCGGTGCGGCCGAGCTGAAGGGCATGGCGCTGGCGACCATCGTGGGCGTGGGCCTGAGCCTGATTTTCAAGCTGATCTCGGTGATCCGCCCGGAAGAGGTGGTGCTGGACGCTGACGAAAGCGAAAAAGCCCCACACTGATCCTTTAACTGGGCGAAGGATCGCCCGGTTCTCTCCTGGCGGGTTCCGTGTTAAACTCATCGCCGATTTTATGTAAGATCTCTGGTTGAGGTATTTCTGAACGGACCGGCACAGCTCTCTCTGCCACTCTATCTCCCTGACGACGAAACTTTTGCGAGTTTCTGGCCGGGTGATAACCCCTCTTTACTGGCTGCACTGCAAAACGTGCTGCGCCAGGATCACAGCGGATACATCTATATCTGGTCACGCGAAGGCGCGGGGCGCAGTCACCTGCTGCATGCAGCCTGTGCCGAGCTTTCGGCGCGCGGCGATGCGGTCGGCTACGTGCCGCTGGATAAACGTACCTGGTTTGTGCCTGAAGTGCTTGAGGGCATGGAACATCTCTCGCTGGTCTGCATCGATAATATCGAATGCGTGGCGGGGGACGAGCCGTGGGAAATGGCGATCTTTAACCTCTACAACCGCATTCTGGAGTCGGGCAAAACCCGGCTGCTGATCACCGGCGATCGTCCGCCGCGCCAGCTTAATCTTGGGCTGCCGGATCTGGCGTCTCGTCTGGACTGGGGACAAATCTACAAGCTCCAGCCGCTGTCAGATGAAGATAAGCTGCAGGCGTTACAGCTGCGAGCAAAGCAGCGCGGCTTTGAGCTGCCGGAAGACGTGGGCCGTTTCCTGCTCAAGCGTCTGGACCGTGAGATGCGCACCCTGTTTGATACGCTCGATCAGCTCGATCGCGCCTCCATTACCGCCCAGCGCAAGCTGACCATTCCGTTTGTGAAAGATATTCTTAAGCTGTAGTTATGCCGGGTGGCGGCTGCGCCTTACCCGGCCTACATATGGCGCCCGTTGGCCCGGTAAGCGCAGCGCCACCGGGCTAAAGATCCCCCAGCAAGTGCTCCACCAGCAGCGGAATCGGCCTTCCCGACGCCACGCTCCTGCCGTTCTCGCGCCACAGCGCCGTGCCGCTGATGTCCAGATGCGCCCACGGGATCGTCTGCGGGCAAAAAT
This sequence comes from Enterobacter sp. 50588862, assembly GCF_001462935.1. Taxonomy (NCBI): domain Bacteria; kingdom Pseudomonadati; phylum Pseudomonadota; class Gammaproteobacteria; order Enterobacterales; family Enterobacteriaceae; genus Enterobacter; species Enterobacter sp. 50588862. Next base: position 8,029 of record NZ_LNHM01000025.1, on the reverse strand, counting down.
GGTGCAGCAGCCACGCCGCCGACGCGCTGATTGCCGCGTTGTTTGTCGGGGTGTTGCACAGATCGGCAATCGCGCTGTCGGTCTGCTTTTTCAGCCGCGCATCCAGCGGCAGGGACCACACTTCGTCACCGCTCCGTTTTCCCGCCTGCGTCAGCGCGGCGCGCAGCGGCTCGTCCTGCGTCATTAATCCACTCAACTCATACCCCAGCGCTTTCACCACCGCACCGGTTAAGGTCGCCATATCAATGATATAGCGCGCCTGCGGATTGCGCTGGCTGGCCCAGGCGATGGCATCCGCCAGCACCAGTCGGCCTTCGGCATCGGTGTTGTTGATTTCAACCGTCATGCCGTTGCAGGCCGTTGCTACCGAGCCGGGCTGCATGGCGTCCGGGCCGATGGCGTTTTCCGCCAGCGCCAGCACGCCCATGATGCGTACGGGCAGCGCCAGCTCTGCTACGGTCAGCATCAGCCCCAGCACGTTGGCCGCACCGCACATGTCGTATTTCATGGTGTACATGCCTGCGCCTTCCTTCAGCCACAGGCCGCCGGTATCGAAGGTAATGCCTTTACCTACGTAGCAGCGCACCGGGCCGTCAGATACGCCGTCGTAATGAATAGCCAGCAGACGTGGCGGGCAGGTCGCCCCTTTGCCGACGGCGTTCAGCAGCCCAAGACCCTGCTCAACAATAGCCTTTTCGTTCAGCACCTCGCAGTGCAGGGCAGGGTAGGCGGCACACAGTTTTTGCGCCTCTTCGACCATAAACTGCGGCGTACAGCGATCGGACGGTATATCCGCCAGGCGACGCGCTGCGACCATGCCGTGAGCGATGGCCTGCTGCTGGCGGAAAATTGTTTCCAGCTTTGCCTGCTGTTCCGGCAGGCAGAGGGCGGTGATGTGCTTAATACGAACGCACTCACTGGTTTTTTTCAGCTGTAAATCGCTCAGCCTGTGCGCCTGATTAAAGAGAAAACGCATCACCTGCGCCAGCACCACCTCGTCGATATCCGTCACGTCCAGCACGATATCTGCGCTGACGGGAGAGGCAAACAGCGGTCGCAGGGCGGCAAGCAGGCCTTCAGTGAGCGCGTCATGCCAGAGCGCATCCGGCAGCAGGGTGATGCGCGCAAAGGGCGCGCAGCCAAAGCGGGTGTCCGCGATGCCGTCAGAGTCACGCATTTCCGCAACAAGCGCGGTTTGCGGCAACTGCGCACAGGAGACGCGGGCGATTAAATGGCTTCGCGGCTTCGCGTCAGAAAGCGCGGTGATAAACTGATACGCGATCATCATGGCTCCTCAATCGGTGCGCGGATCCGCGCGGCGTAGGCCTGCATCCACTCTTCGTCCACGGCGTGATAGTGCGTTTTCTCCCGCAGGCGCTCGGTACGAAAAACGGTGAGGGGCTGACGGGCCGTCGCCACCACAAACGAGAAGGTTTTGATGTTAGTGGCGGCGCCAAATTCGCCCCTGTTGTTCATGCACACCACGGAGAGATCGCCCACGCGACCGAAGCGCGACATCAGCTTGTCTTCCAGCTCGAACACCACGGAGTCTGCCGCCTGCTGCGGCGTCATACCCTGCGCCATGCGACGAACGATTTCGTAGCTCGTGCAGCCTTTCATCAGATCTTCACCGACGCCCGTAGCGGTGGCCGCGCCGGTTTCGCTGTCGCAGTAAAAGCCGGAGCCGATAATCGGCGAATCCCCGATGCGGCCGCGTTTTTTCATAAACAGGCCGCTGGTGGAGGTGGCAACGCTCATCGACCCCTGCTTATCGAGGCCGATAATGCCGACGGTGTCGTGTCCGTCGTACGGGCTTAAGCCTTTATCCAGCGTCTCGCGGCAGCGTTTGCGGTAGTGCTGCATAGCCCGTTCGGTGAGCATGCTTTTGTCGGCAAAGCCCTGACTTAGCGCCCATTCACGCGCGCCCTGGCCGACCAGCAGGCTGTTGTAGCGCTGGCGGCTGAGCGCGTGCGCCACGCGCACCGGGTTGGCGATATCCACCAGGTTCCCCACGGCACCGAACGCCAGCGTGTCGCCGTCCATGAATGCCGCGTCCAGCTCGACTTCGCCGTTTTCGGTCGGCAGCCCGCCGTAGCCGACGGATTTATAAAACGGAAAGTCTTCGACGGCGGCGACGGCATCAACCACCGCCGTAGCGACCGGTTTTCCCGCCGCCAGGGCAGACGCAGATTCCGTTACCCCTTCAAGCGCCATTCGCCAGGTTGCGATAATTCCCCACATGCTTTACTCCTGTTTTGCAAGGGTGGTGTCGGTTTGCGTAACGGTGGCAATTTCCGCCGCGCGGTACTGTTTGTCCACGATACGCATGAAAGGCAGGTACAGCATGGCGCCAATCAGCAGGTTGATCAGCTGCATCACGCTGCCGCTCAGGTGTCCGGTGACGATAAAACCGCTGGTCACCGGCGGCAGCGTCCAGGGGATAAACACCCCGGTGGTGACGGCGACCGCGCCAATCTTCATCGCCGCATACTGCACGGTGACCAGCACCAGCGGCACCAGGTTGAACGGAATAAGCATGATCGGGTTCATGATCACCGGCAGGCCAAACAGAATCGGCTCGTTGATGTTAAACACTGACGCCCCGGCGCCGAGGCGCGCCACTTCGCGCATGTTTTTACTGCGGGCGAAAATCAGCATCGCAATCACCAGCGACAGCGTAGCACCCGCGCCGCCCATCCAGATCATGTCAAAAAACTGTTCCGTGATAATGTGCGGCGGCGTCGTCCCCGCCTGGATAGCGGCGATGTTGTCGGTCTGGTTCTCCATCCACAGCGGACGAATGATGCCGTTAATCATCGAGCCGGAGTTAATGCCCACTGACCAGAGAATGGTGATGCTAAAGACGGTCATCAGCGCACCGAAATAGGAGGTGCCGTAGTGGCGCACCGGGGTAGCAACCACTTCATAAATAAACTGGTGGATGGTGTTGTAGTGAGTGTTTTCGAAAACGATGCGGATACCCAGCACCAGAATCATCACCAGCAGGGCGGGGATCAGCGCCGCGAACGACTCCTGCACCGCAGGAGGCACGCCGTCCGGCATTTTAATGACCAGATTTTTGCGCTTCAGCCAGCAGAACAGCTCCGTCCAGAGCAGCGAGCCGATCATCGCCACGAACAATCCTTTGCTGCCAATCCACTCCACCGGCATCACGGTAATCCCGCCGTTTTCCGCCACCTTAATAAACGGCGTCAGGATCAGAAACGCGACCAGCGCCAGAATGCCGCAGGAGATGCGGTCCTCGCCGTAGTGTTCCGCCAGGCGGAAGGCGACCAGAAAGCTGATGAACAGCGACATGGTGGAGAACACCGCGTTGAATGGAATTTCAATAATCGCGCTCCAGCTCTCACCAAAGGCCTGAGACATAAACTGCTGATAGGCTTGGTTAGGGAAGGAGGAGATAACCAGCAGAATGGAGCCGACGATAATAAACGGCATGAATGACACGTAGGCACCGCGAATGGCCCCGAGATGACGCTGCTGGGCCGTTTTCGCCGCCAGGGGCATCAGTTTTGCTTCAAGAAATCCCAGAACATTGTTCATTGTGAACTCCGTACAAGATTGAGGGGTGTTGTTTATGTTATGTCTGTGGATTATCAGTGAAGCGCGGCGAGCGAAAGGTGAAACCGGTCACAAAGCAATCGCCTGTGTTATATAAATCTCACATGATTAGTTAACGGAATTGTTGCGATGGAAATTAAACTTCACGCCAATGCGACCACCACGCCGCGCATCCGCCGCTATCTGCAACAGTCAGATAAAAGCGACAGAGAGCTTGCCGTTGAGCTGGGGATCTCGGTCACGACCGTCAGGCGCTGGCGCAACCGCGACCAGGTTTCGGATAACCACACCACGCCAAAAGTGATACACAAAGCGTTGAGACAGGAGCAGGTGGCGCTGGTGAATGCGCTGCGCGACATCTCAGGGGCGCCGTTAGATGAACTGCTGCAGATGGTTAACGACGTGCTGGGGATCCGCGTTTCAAGGGCAACGCTGAATCGCTATCTCAAACCGGCCTCCGCGAAGCTAAAAGGGGGGCCGTTGCAGGGAATAAAAGCGCTGAAGGCTGGCATGCGGCCGCATACGCTGATGCTCCATCATCTGCCTTTATCCCTGCACATGGACGATGGGGGTGAACAACACCTGCTCTGGGCGCACGAACCAGTGAGCGGCTGGTGTTATGCCCGGCTCTATGCGGGACTGTCGCCCCAGTTGCTCAGTACCTGGACGCGGGCACTGCTTGATGACTGTCCGGCTGATATACAATCTATTGAGACTTTTGGTTTTGAGCTGACGGATGCTGCAAAAGATGTGGCTGTAAAAACGCATCCCCAAAAACACAACGCGCTTCAGGTAGCGGTGCCATTAGGCGATGTTATTCCTCGCGTGAATGATGAACCGGCGGGAGAGGTATTGATCGCGCTGTGCGAGTTTTATAACCGGGGCAAAACGCAGAAAAAGCTGGGAGAGAGTACGCCGCAGGCGTTTCTGGAAGCGCTGCGGCGTAAGGACTAGAGGATGTCGAGCACATCTTCCGGCGGACGGCCAATGCGCGCCTTGCCGTTCGCCACCACAATCGGGCGCTCAATCAGCTTTGGATTGTCGACCATCGCCTGTACCAGCTCAGCCTCGGTGAGGCGGCTGTCATCCAGATTAAGCGATTTATACAGATCCTCTTTCTGACGCATCAGTTCGCGCGCGCTGCCCATCCCCAGCATGTGCAGCAGCTCGCGGATCGTCTGCGCGTCCGGCGGCGTTTCCAGATACAGCACCACTTCCGGGTCGATGCCGTTAGATTTCAGCAGGCTGAGGGTGTCGCGGCTCTTGGAGCAGCGAGGGTTATGGTAAATTTGTACCGCGTCTGTCATGACTTCTCCTTTATTACATCTTCTCGTACGGCTTAAAGCGTTGTTGCAGGCCGCGCAGCTGGTCGATACGCGCGTCGTAGCGGGCCTGCTGCAGGCTGCCGAGCTTCACCTGCGAGCTGGCGCTGCTGAGCAGGGAAATAGCCTGATCGAGACGGCCCGCCAGCGCCAGCCCTTCAGCACGCGCCGCCAGTTCCTGATCGCGGTTACCCAGTTGCCCCTGCGCCTGAGCGAGCAGCTCCCAGCCGTTCTGGTCGTCTTTATTGTTAAACGTGTAGCGGTTCAGAATGGTTACGGCCTGCGCAGGCTGACCGCCCTGCAAGTAAGCGTTCGCCAGGTTAAGCTGCAGCACCGGGTTGGTCCGTATGTCTTTCGCCCCTTTCAGGCGGTTAATCGCATCAGTGGCTTTCTTCTGCCCCAGATCGATATCCGTCGAGAGATCGAGATACCACGGATTGTTCGGGTCGGCTGCCAGCAGCGGCTGCAGCGCTTTACGCGCCTCGTCGTATTTACTGGCTTCCATCGCCTGTAGCGCCTGACCATACTGCGCGGCATTTTTTTCCCGCACGTTTCCTTTCGCCAGGGTATCCAGCAGATCGCTGGTGAGCTGGTTACGTCCGGAGTTGTACATGCCGAGCGTTCTTACTTTCGCCATGTAGAAGTCCTGCGAAGACTGCACGACCACCGGGCGCATCTGGTTGGCACGGTTGCGTGCGTCCGAGAGACGGCTTTCCGGCAGCGGGTGGGTGAGCAAAATTTCCGGCGGACGGGAAGAATACCGTGCCTGGTCGAGCAGTTTTTCCAGGAAGCTCGGCATGGCCTGCGGGTCAAAGCCGGAGCGCTGTAAAACCTGAATGCCGATGCGGTCAGCTTCCTGCTCGTTTTGCTGGGTGAAGCTGATCATCCCCTGACGCGTTCCCGCAAGCGTACCGGTCAGGGCCGCCATCCCGGCCTGCGGGCTGGCCATTGCCAGCAGAATAGAGCCCAGTGCGCCCACCCAGGTGAGCGGGGCGTTACGTTTCTGGTCTTCCATTGCACGCGCGAGGTGGCGCTGGGTAACGTGCGAAATTTCGTGCGCCATTACCGAAGCCAGCTGGCTTTCGTTGTCTGAGTAACGGAATAACGCCGAATGCAGCACCACGTTTCCGCCGAAGAAGGCGAAGGCGTTGATTTCGTCGTTATTAATCAAATAGAAGTGGAAGGGCGTTTTTACCGAATCGGCGTGCGCCACCAGGCGCATCCCCAGCCCGTTAATGTACTGCACCAGCAAAGGGTCGTTGATCAGCGGGGCGCTGCCGCGCAGCTGGCGCACATAGTAATCACCCATCTGCATCTCTTGCCCGATAGAGAGCGTGCTTCCTGCCGTGGTGCCCATGTCCGGCAATGAATCGGACGAGTCAGCGAAAGCGGGCAACACCTGACCGACCGTCACTGCGGCAATCAGTGTTGCAACCAGTGTTTTTCTCAACTGCCTGAACATAACCACTGTCCTGTATGTTGGAGGTGCTAATTTGACCGATGAACCGGCATATCGTTCATCTCTGCTGCCCTGCGAGTGTAGCCGTGTTACCGCATGAAGAAAATCCCATTCATCAGGCTTTTGCGGATTGTGACAGGGATACAAAAAGCGAAAGTCTTTTTTGTGACAGTTAGATACAATTCACCGTCTCACTCCCGCCATTCGATTCAGGGAAGGGTTGTATGCTCGAAATGTTAATGCAGTGGTATCGGCGTCGGTTCAGTGACCCGGAAGCCATTGCTTTGCTGGTTATTCTGGTTGCCGGGTTCGGTATTCTGTTCTTCTTCAGCGGCCTGCTCGCCCCTCTGCTGGTGGCGATTGTGCTCGCGTACCTGCTGGAGTGGCCAACGGCGCGCCTGGAACATATCGGCTGTTCGCGCCGCTGGGCAACGAGTATCGTGCTGGTGCTGTTTGTCGGCATTCTGCTGCTGATGGCATTTGTGGTGATGCCGGTTGCCTGGCAGCAGGGGATCTACCTGATCCGCGATATGCCCGGCATGTTGAACAAGCTGTCTGATTTCGCCGCCACGCTGCCGCGTCGTTACCCCGCGCTGATGGATGCGGGGATCATAGATGCGATGGCCGAAAACATGCGCGCCCGCATCATGACGATGGGCGATTCGGTGGTGAAATACTCTCTGGCCTCGCTGGTGGGGCTGCTGACGCTGGCCGTCTATCTTGTGCTCGTGCCGCTAATGGTGTTCTTCCTGGTCAAGGACAAAGAGCAGATGCTGAACGCGGTACGCCGCGTGCTGCCGCGCAATCGCGGGCTGGCCGGGCAGGTCTGGCAGGAGATGAACCAGCAGATCACCAACTACATTCGCGGCAAGGTGCTGGAGATGATCGTGGTGGGCGTGGCGACCTGGATTGGCTTCCTGATTTTCGGCCTGAACTACTCGCTGCTGCTGGCGGTGCTGGTCGGATTTTCGGTTCTGATCCCGTATATCGGCGCGTTTGTGGTAACCATTCCGGTGGTGGGCGTTGCGCTGTTCCAGTTTGGGCTGGGTACCGAGTTCTGGAGCTGCTTCGCGGTATACCTGATTATTCAGGGGCTGGACGGTAACCTGCTGGTGCCGGTGCTGTTCTCCGAGGCCGTGAACCTGCATCCGCTGGTGATTATCCTGTCGGTGGTGATTTTCGGCGGGCTGTGGGGGTTCTGGGGCGTGTTCTTTGCCATTCCACTGGCGACGCTGATTAAAGCGGTGGTGCACGCGTGGCCGGATGTGCCTGCGGTGGAAGAGAAGTAGTTTTTGTGCGGCCTGATGCCCTCACCCCGACCCTCTCCCACGGGGCTGAGGGATCCCCACAAAATAATACCAGCACGGACGACCCCCTCTCCCTTGAGGGTGTACAGTCCGGGGACATGGTAGACAGGTGTTCGGGGACATCGTGAACACTTTTTAACATCCTTTACCCATGGTGATCGACTTTTTCTTCAGGTCGATCACCCCCACTTTCGTGCTGTACCACCACACTTCATAGCAGCCGTCATCCTGCGTCTCCCTCAGCCCGACCCGTTCTCCCCTGAACGCCTTGCCTGCGCTCAGACTGACACCCTGTATGCTCAGCTTTCCGCTGACATCCACTTTCCTGACCTTCACCCCTTCATCGTATTCAGGTGGCG
>NZ_LNHM01000024.1:0-537 GCF_001462935.1 Enterobacter sp. 50588862 | reverse complement strand
GTGCCTGGCGCACTGTACCGATGAACGGCGCGAGACCGTGCAGCAGCAGCTGGTCAGCGTGTTTGAACGCTACGGCCTGCCGGACAGGATGACGATGGACAACGGCTCACCGTGGGGCGACACCACCGGCACCTGGACGGCGCTGGAGCTGTGGCTGATGCGCCACGGTATCCGGGTGGGGCACTCCCGGCCTTATCATCCGCAGACGCAGGGCAAGCTGGAGCGTTTTCACCGCAGCCTGAAGGCGGAAGTGCTGCAGGGAAAATGGTTCGCGGACAGCGGTGAGCTGCAGCGCGCCTTCGACCACTGGCGCACGGTGTACAACCTTGAACGCCCGCACGAGGCGCTGGATATGGCGGTACCGGCCTCGCGTTATCAGCCGTCTGCCCGGCAGTACAGCGGCAGCGTAACGCCACCTGAATACGATGAAGGGGTGAAGGTCAGGAAAGTGGATGTCAGCGGAAAGCTGAGCATACAGGGTGTCAGTCTGAGCGCAGGCAAGGCGTTCAGGGGAGAACGGGTCGGGCTGAGGGAGAC
>NZ_LNHM01000023.1:0-787 GCF_001462935.1 Enterobacter sp. 50588862 | reverse complement strand
AATCTCGGTTGATTTCTTTTCCTCGGGGTACTTAGATGTTTCAGTTCCCCCGGTTCGCCTCGTTAACCTATGTATTCAGTTAACGATAGTGCAACGAATTGCACTGGGTTTCCCCATTCGGACATCGACGGGTCAAAGGTTCATATCACCTCGCCGTCGCTTTTCGCAGATTAGCACGTCCTTCATCGCCTCTGACTGCCAGGGCATTCACCGTGTACGCTTAGTCGCTTAACCTCACAACCCGAAGATGTTTCTTTCGATTCACCATCGACTTGCGAAAATTTGAGAGACTCGAACACACCATTAAAGATGTGTCGTTTCAATTTTCAGCTTGATCCAGATTTTTAAAGAGCAAAACTTCGCAGTGCACCTTTTCAGGTTCACTCTGAAGTTTTCTTGTTTTCGCAGTAAAAGATGGTGGAGCTATGCGGGATCGAACCGCAGACCTCCTGCGTGCAAAGCAGGCGCTCTCCCAGCTGAGCTATAGCCCCATCGTTTTGCAATCTCTGTACCGCTCATCCTTTAAAAGGAGTTTGGTAGGCCTGAGTGGACTTGAACCACCGACCTCACCCTTATCAGGGGTGCGCTCTAACCACCTGAGCTACAAGCCTGCAGAGATTTTTACTGCTGTTTTTCATCAGACAATCTGTGTGAGCACTGCAAAGGCAGGTTCTTTAAGGTAAGGAGGTGATCCAACCGCAGGTTCCCCTACGGTTACCTTGTTACGACTTCACCCCAGTCATGAATCACAAAGTGGTAAGCGCCCTCCCGAAGGTTAAGCTACCTA
>NZ_LNHM01000022.1:0-81435 GCF_001462935.1 Enterobacter sp. 50588862 | reverse complement strand
TGTTTTGGCGGTGAGAGAGACGATTTTCAGCCTGATACAGATTAACAGAATTTGCCTGGCGGCTTTAGCGCGGTGGTCCCACCTGACCCCATGCCGAACTCAGAAGTGAAACGCCGTAGCGCCGATGGTAGTGTGGGGTCTCCCCATGTGAGAGTAGGGAACTGCCAGGCATCAAATTAAGTAGTAAGCCGGTGCATTAATCCGGTGGTTACAAGCAGTCTTCGGTGGAGCGGTAGTTCAGTCGGTTAGAATACCTGCCTGTCACGCAGGGGGTCGCGGGTTCGAGTCCCGTCCGTTCCGCCACTTATTAAGACGTTAAGCCTGCCAGTAATGGCAGGCTTAATGGCAAAAAACTTTAGGGGCGTAGCTCAGTTGGTAGAGCACCGGTCTCCAAAACCGGGTGTCGCGAGTTCGAGTCTCTCCGCCCCTGCCATATAGAATCCTTTGCTTCGGCAAAGGATTTTTTTTTGCCTGAAACCCGGTGAAATTTCAGCATTCTTAAATGCAGCCAGCGTCCCTGCTGGCCTCAGCCTCAATCCATTACATTGATTTTTAATAGATCTTTTATTTGCGATTGCTTGTCGCTATTTTGCAACCAAATCGCATACAGCGGCCGCAAAAGGGTAGTGGAATCCACCACGGTATGCAGTCCAGGCTTGGTATCTGCCCAACGGACTGGTAACCAGGTGCAACCCTTCAGCAAGGGGAGTTGCTGACAGGCAATCTCGGCAGAACTGGTTGTTAACTGTGGAACATCATCAGGTGCGATCAATCCCGTCTCATGTTGCTGAAAATCAGGTCCCCACTCCAGCCGCAAATAGGTCAGGTCTGCTTTCATCTTTGAGGGTTCAGAAGCATAAAGAGCCAGACCGAACTGTCCAACAATCTGGCTGCTAAATTCGTCCATCTTGGGGGCTTCTGTAGTGATCAGCAGATCCAACTGACGCTCATGAAGTTGCTTAACCAGCGACTGACGTTGCGCAATTCTGGCTTCAAATTGTAAATGGCCATGGGAGTGATATAGCCGGGTAAGCCACTGACTGAGCATGCATTCCCACAGAGATGCGCTGGCCCCTATCGAGAACTCGTTGTGCCTCGACGTATGTGCAACCTCTTTGCGCGCTGCCTGCCAGGTATTCATCAATGTCTCCGCATACGGAAGCAGTTTTTCACCGGCAGGCGTGAGGCGGATATTGTTGCGATGGCGGGTAAAAAGATTCACACCCAGTTGATTTTCCAGCTGTCGAATACGAAAACTGACTGCTGACTGCGTCAGGTAAAGGGCTTCAGCGGCTCGCCCGAAGTGACGCGTTCTACTCACTTCAAGGAAAGTTTTTAGCAATTCCGTATCCACATCTTTCTCCGCAAAATAATTTGTCGTTATGATTTAAATGTTTTGTTTTACACTCTGTCAAGCGTAACTAATACTCCGCGCCATAAATAGCTCGGCCAAAGAATTAGGAGCGTGTAGGATGGCGGAAAGCTTTACGACGACTAATCGTTTTTTCGACAATAAACATTATCCGCGCGGGTTCTCTCGTCACGGCGATTTCACCATCAAAGAGGCGCAGCTGCTTGAGCGTCATGGTTATGCCTTTAACGAGCTGGATCTGGGTAAACGTGAGCCTGCAACTGAAGATGAAAAACAGTTTGTCTCAGTGTGCCGTGGTGAGCGTGAGCCGCAGTCTGAAGCGGAACGTGTATGGATCAAGTACATGGCTCGCATTAAGCGTCCAAAACGTTTCCATACGCTGTCTGGCGGTAAACCGCAGATGGAAGGTGCAGAAGACTACACCGAGTCTGACGACTAATAAAAAAAGGGGCTACGGCCCCTTTTTTATGCCAGTAACTTTTGCAGATGCAAAAGCAAACGATCGATCGCCCGATAGCTCAGCGCTTCCTGCAAGTGTTTCCTCGCAATATCAGTACAGCCCTCCACGTCCGCAATGGTTCTGGCTACTTTTAACAAGCGCTGCCACGCACGTATGGAAAGCCCAAAGCGCGTCAACGTCTCCTCCAGCCAAGCCGCATCTTCAACGTTAAGAGAACAAAACTGTCGGATCCCTGCATTATCCAGTCGTGCATTCAGCCTGTTTTGACGGACATACTGTCTCGCCTGTGCCGCGATAACCCGCTCGCGAACATGCGCGGAGCTTTCACCCAGTCTATCCGTCTGCCTGAGCAGGCCCGGCGGCGGAAGGGGGATTTCCAGTGATAAATCGAAACGGTCGAGAAACGGGCCAGACAGCTTTCCCAGATAGCGCAGCGTCTGCTCTGGCGTACAGCGGTTATGGTTGCCCTGATAATGCCCCGTCGGACTGGGGTTCATCGCCGCCACGAGCTGAAAACGGGCGGGATAGCTTATTTTGGCTCGCGTGCGTGAAATATGTATCTCACCGGATTCAATGGGCTCCCTCAGCGCATCCAGCACGCGGCGCTCAAACTCAGGCAGCTCATCGAGAAACAGAATGCCATTGTGTGCCAGCGAGATCTCACCCGGCCCCGGAATAGACCCACCACCGACCATTGCCGTCAGTGACGCGCTATGATGCGGGGAACGAAAGGGACGTCGACGCCACTGTTTGTGCAACGACGTCGAACCGATCAGGCTATAGATGGCGGCGCTTTCCAGCGCTTCATGGTTACTAAGCGGCGGGAGCAGCCCGCTTAGCCTGCTCGCCAGCATGGTTTTGCCCGTACCCGGCGGGCCAATCAGCAGGAGATTGTGCCCACCCGCTGCCGTAATCTCCAGCGCCCGTTTCCCTTGCTCCTGTCCCATGATCTCGCTGAGGTCTTCTGGCGCATCCGCTATAGCCTCGTCGCACTCTTCCGGCTCGGACAGTTCATGGCGGCCTTCCAGCCAGGCGCACACTTCCTGAAGATGCCCGGCGACGAGACATCCCTTTTCTGCAATAAGACTCACTTCTGATGCGTTTTCATTGGCCACAACGATTTGCCGCCCTGCACGTATGGCTTCCAGCGCTCCCGATATCGCACCGGGAACGCCTCTCAGTGCGCCTGTGAGCGCGAGTTCACCCACGAACTCATACGAGCCTAGCCTGGTCGTATTAAGCTGCTCAGAAGCCGCGAGAAGCGCAATTGCGATAGGTAAATCGTATCGCCCACCCTCTTTGGGCAGGTCGGCGGGAGCAAGGTTGATGGTGATCTTCTTTGCGGGGAAGGTATAACCGCTGTTTATTATTGCGCTACGAACGCGGTCCCTGGCCTCTTTAACCGTGGTTTCAGGTAACCCGACAAGCGTGAGTCCGGGCAGCCCATTACTCAAATGAACCTCTACGGAAATAAGCGGAGCCTTTACCCCGAGAGCCGCTCGCGTATAAACAACTGACAGTGACATTTGTACTACCTCCTGGTCTGACTATGCCAGTGCCTTTTTTCTATGTTTAGCGTCTTTTTACGTATTTACGCCGCCTGTTCAGAGATTTTCAGGGTGCATTGAAACCATTGCATCACCGTGGAAGCACACTCGCAAAATGTAAAAAGACGCGCTTTAAGGGTTAGATCTGCAATAAAAAAATGAAAAATATTCACTTCCAAATTTCCTCATATAAAACAATGCGTTCATGAAATTTGGTTCGCTTGCTAACCAAATACTTCATAAATAAATCTTGTGTTTGATTTAAAAACTGTGATAACTCTTTAGGTATTCCTTCGAACAAGATGCAAAAAGAACTGAAAATGACAGCCCTTCTACGAGTGATTAGCCTGGTCGTGATTAGCGTGGTGGTGATTATTATCCCACCGTGCGGGGCTGCACTTGGACGAGGAAAGGCTTAGAAATCAAGCCTTAACGAACTAAGACCCCCGCACCGAAAGGTCCGGGGGTTTTTTTATGACTAAAAAACTTAAATGAGGAGCAGAGAATGACGACTAGCACAAAATTCTGTTTCTCCAGATTTATGACGGGGAACTAACTATGAATGGGGCACAATGGGTAGTACATGCGTTGCGCGCGCAGGGAGTCGAAACCGTATTCGGTTATCCGGGTGGCGCAATTATGCCGATTTACGATGCACTGTATGACGGCGGCGTGGAACACCTCTTGTGCCGACACGAGCAGGGCGCAGCGATGGCAGCTATTGGTTATGCCCGCGCGACAGGTAAAACCGGTGTATGCATGGCGACCTCAGGTCCGGGCGCAACGAACCTGATCACCGGCCTGGCTGACGCGCTGCTCGATTCCGTTCCTGTCGTGGCGATTACCGGTCAGGTGGCCTCTCCGTTCATCGGTACCGATGCCTTCCAGGAAGTAGATGTCCTCGGCTTATCGCTAGCCTGCACCAAGCACAGCTTCCTCGTTCAGTCCCTCGAAGAGCTGCCGCGCGTGATGGCCGAAGCGTTCGAGGTTGCCAGTTCTGGCCGTCCTGGCCCGGTTCTGGTGGATATTCCGAAAGATATCCAGGTTGCATTTGGCGATCTGGAGCCGCATTTCTCCACCGTGGAAAGCGACGATGCGTTTCCCCATGCAGAGGTTGAAGAGGCGCGTCAGATGATGGCGCAGGCGAAGCAGCCGATGCTGTACGTCGGCGGCGGGGTGGGTATGGCGCAGGCTGTTCCGGCGCTTCGCGCGTTCCTTGCAACCACGCAAATGCCCGCCACCTGCACCCTGAAAGGTCTGGGTGCGGTAGACGCGGACTACCCGTACTACCTCGGCATGCTGGGAATGCACGGCACTAAAGCGGCAAACCTGGCGGTGCAGGAGTGCGACTTGCTTATCGTCGCAGGCGCCCGTTTCGATGACCGCGTCACCGGCAAGCTGAATACCTTCGCGCCGAATGCCAAAGTGATCCATATGGATATCGACCCGGCGGAGATGAACAAACTGCGTCAGGCGCACGTGGCGTTGCAGGGCGATCTTAACGCGCTGTTACCGGCGCTGGAGCAGCCGCTAGATATCAACACATGGCGTCAGCACGCCGCAGACATGCGCGCCGAGCACGCCTGGCGTTACGACCATCCCGGCGAGGCCATCTACGCGCCGCTGCTGTTGAAGCAGTTGTCCGACCGTAAACCCGCCGACAGCGTGGTGACGACGGATGTGGGCCAGCATCAGATGTGGTCAGCCCAGCATATGACCTACACCCGCCCGGAGAACTTCATCACCTCCAGCGGCTTAGGCACGATGGGCTTTGGCCTGCCGGCAGCCGTTGGCGCACAGGTGGCCCGCCCGAACGATACCGTGATCTGTATCTCCGGTGACGGCTCCTTCATGATGAACGTTCAGGAGCTCGGCACCGTGAAGCGCAAGCAGTTACCGCTGAAGATCGTGTTGCTCGATAACCAGCGTTTAGGGATGGTTCGCCAGTGGCAGCAGCTGTTCTTCCAGGAGCGTTACAGCGAAACAACCCTGACCGATAACCCCGATTTCCTCACCCTGGCCAGCGCCTTCGGCATTCCTGGCCAGCACATCACCCGTAAAGACCAGGTTGAAGCGGCACTCGACACCATGCTGTCAAGCGAAGGGCCATACCTGCTTCATGTCTCAATCGACGAGCTTGAGAACGTCTGGCCGTTGGTACCGCCCGGTGCCAGTAACTCACAAATGCTGGAGAAATTATCATGATGCAACATCAGGTCGCCGTGCAGGCTCGCTTCAACCCGGAAACGTTAGAACGCGTTTTGCGTGTGGTCCGCCACCGTGGTTTTCAGATTTGCTCTATGAATATGGAAACGGCCACCGACGCCCAGAACATCAGTATCGAATTAACCGTTGCCAGCCCGCGGCCGGTCGACTTACTGTTTAGTCAGTTATCAAAGCTGGTAGACGTTGCCCATGTTGCCATCTGCCAGAGCACAACCACATCACAACAAATCCGCGCTTGAGCGTGACAGGACGAAAAAATGACGACAAAAAAAGCTGATTACATTTGGTTCAATGGTGAGATGGTTCGCTGGGAAGACGCGAAAGTTCACGTGATGTCCCATGCGCTGCACTACGGTACCTCCGTGTTTGAAGGCATCCGTTGCTACGATTCTCACAAAGGGCCAGTGGTGTTCCGCCATCGCGAACACATGCAGCGTCTGCATGACTCAGCCAAAATTTATCGTTTCCCGGTCTCTCAAAGCGTTGATGAGTTGATGGAAGCCTGCCGCGAAGTGATTCGCCAGAACAAACTGACCAGCGCCTATATTCGCCCGCTGGTCTTCGTGGGTGATGTGGGCATGGGCGTGAACCCGCCGGCCGGTTACAACACTGATGTGATCATTGCTGCGTTCCCGTGGGGCGCCTACCTGGGCGCAGAAGCACTGGATCAGGGGATCGACGCAATGGTTTCTTCCTGGAACCGCGTGGCGCCAAACACCATCCCGACCGCCGCAAAAGCGGGCGGTAACTACCTCTCCTCACTGCTGGTCGGCAGCGAAGCGCGCCGCCACGGCTATCAGGAAGGCATCGCCCTCGACGTGAACGGCTACATCTCAGAAGGCGCGGGCGAAAACCTGTTTGAAGTAAAAGACGGCATTCTGTTTACCCCGCCGTTCACCTCTTCCGCGCTGCCGGGCATCACCCGTGATGCGATCATCAAGCTGGCGAAAGATCTGGGTATCGAAGTGCGCGAGCAGGTGCTGTCCCGCGAATCCCTCTACCTGGCAGACGAAGTGTTCATGTCCGGTACCGCGGCTGAAATCACGCCGGTTCGCAGCGTCGACGGTATTCAGGTGGGTGAAGGCCGCTGTGGTCCGGTGACCAAACGCATCCAGCAAGCCTTCTTCGGCCTCTTCACCGGCGAAACAGAAGACAAATACGGCTGGTTGGATCAGGTTAATCACTAAATATAAATGTGGGACGGCACGCACCGTCCCATTAAATAGTCAGACGGGAGTCAATAAAGCATGCCTAAGTATCGTTCAGCCACCACCACCCACGGCCGTAACATGGCGGGTGCCCGCGCATTGTGGCGCGCCACCGGAATGACCGACGCCGATTTCGGCAAGCCGATTATCGCCGTGGTGAACTCCTTCACCCAGTTTGTACCGGGCCACGTGCATCTGCGCGATCTCGGTAAGCTGGTTGCCGAGCAAATCGAAGCCTCCGGCGGCGTGGCGAAAGAGTTCAACACCATTGCGGTGGATGACGGTATCGCAATGGGCCACGGGGGAATGCTCTATTCACTGCCGTCGCGCGAGCTGATCGCCGACTCGGTGGAGTATATGGTCAACGCCCACTGCGCCGATGCGATGGTCTGTATCTCCAACTGCGACAAAATCACCCCGGGGATGCTGATGGCCTCCCTGCGTCTGAACATTCCGGTGATCTTCGTCTCAGGCGGTCCGATGGAGGCGGGTAAAACCAAGCTCTCCGACAAAATCATCAAGCTCGACCTGGTCGATGCGATGATCCAGGGCGCAGACCCGAAAGTCTCTGACGAGCAGAGCGATCAGGTGGAACGCTCCGCGTGCCCGACCTGCGGTTCTTGTTCCGGCATGTTCACGGCCAACTCCATGAACTGCCTGACCGAAGCGCTGGGCCTTTCCCAGCCGGGCAACGGCTCGCTGCTGGCGACCCACGCCGACCGTAAGCAGCTGTTCCTCAACGCCGGTAAACGTATCGTTGAGCTGACTAAGCGCTACTACGAGCAGGACGACGCCAGCGCGCTGCCGCGCAGCATCGCCAGCAAAGCGGCGTTCGAGAACGCCATGACGCTGGATATCGCCATGGGCGGTTCCACCAACACCGTTCTGCACCTGCTGGCCGCCGCGCAGGAAGCCGAAATCGACTTCACCATGAGCGACATCGACAAGCTCTCCCGTAAAGTGCCGCAGCTGTGTAAAGTCGCGCCGAGTACCCAGAAGTACCACATGGAAGATGTCCACCGTGCGGGTGGCGTGATTGGTATCCTCGGCGAGCTGGATCGCGCCGGGCTGCTGAACCGCGACGTGAAAAACGTGCTCGGCCTGACGCTGCCGGAGTCGCTGGAGCAGTACGACGTCATGCTGACCAAAGACGACGCGGTGAAAAACATGTATCGCGCCGGTCCGGCGGGCATCCGTACCACCCAGGCGTTCTCGCAGGACTGCCGCTGGGACACGCTGGATGACGATCGCGCCGAAGGCTGCATCCGCTCGCTGGAACACGCCTACAGCAAAGACGGCGGCCTGGCCGTGCTGTACGGTAACTTTGCGGAAAATGGCTGCATCGTGAAAACCGCTGGCGTGGACGACAGCATCCTCAAATTCACCGGTCCGGCAAAAGTGTATGAAAGTCAGGACGAAGCGGTAGACGCTATCCTCGGCGGCAAAGTGGTGGCGGGCGACGTGGTGGTCATTCGCTACGAAGGGCCGAAAGGCGGTCCGGGCATGCAGGAGATGCTCTACCCGACCACCTTCCTGAAATCGATGGGCCTCGGCAAAGCCTGCGCGCTGATCACCGATGGTCGTTTCTCTGGCGGCACGTCAGGCCTCTCCATTGGCCACGTCTCCCCCGAAGCGGCAAGCGGCGGCAATATCGCGATCATCGAAGATGGCGACCTGATCGAAATCGACATTCCGAATCGCGGCATTCAGCTCAAGCTGAGCGACCAGGAGATTGCGGCCCGCCGTGAAGCGCAGGAAGCCCGCGGCGACAAAGCCTGGACGCCGAAAGATCGCCAGCGCGAAGTCTCCTTCGCCCTGCGCGCCTACGCGAGCCTTGCAACCAGTGCAGATAAAGGCGCGGTGCGCGATAAATCTAAACTTGGGGGCTAATGATGGCCGAGTCACAACCCTTATCCGCCGCCCCTGAGGGGGCGGAATACCTGAGAGCGGTGCTACGCGCGCCGGTCTATGAAGCCGTGCAGGTCACGCCCCTGCAAAAAATGGAAAAACTCTCCTCGCGCCTCGACAACGTCATTCTGGTGAAGCGCGAAGACCGCCAGCCGGTGCACAGCTTTAAGCTGCGCGGTGCCTACGCGATGATGGCCGGGCTGACGGATGAGCAGAAAGCGCGCGGCGTCATTACTGCGTCGGCGGGCAACCATGCGCAGGGCGTGGCGTTCTCGTCTGCTCGTTTGGGTCTGAAAGCGCTGATCGTGATGCCGGTTGCCACCGCGGATATCAAAGTCGACGCGGTGCGCGGTTTTGGCGGAGAAGTGCTGCTCCACGGCGCGAATTTTGACGAAGCCAAAGCCAAAGCGATCGAGCTGGCGCAGCAGCAGGGCTTCACCTGGGTGCCGCCGTTCGATCACCCGATGGTGATTGCCGGGCAGGGCACGCTGGCGCTTGAGCTGTTGCAGCAGGATGCCCATCTCGACCGCGTCTTCGTCCCGGTGGGCGGCGGCGGGCTGGCGGCAGGCGTGGCGGTGCTGATTAAACAGCTGATGCCGCAGATCAAAGTCATCGCCGTTGAGGCGGAAGACTCTGCCTGCCTGAAGGCGGCGCTGGACGCCGGTCATCCGGTAGACCTGCCGCGTGTCGGGCTGTTTGCCGAGGGCGTGGCGGTGAAGCGCATTGGCGATGAAACGTTCCGTCTGTGCCAGGAGTATCTGGACGATATCGTCACCGTCGACAGCGACGCCATCTGCGCGGCAATGAAAGATCTGTTCGAAGATGTACGTGCGGTGGCGGAGCCGTCCGGCGCGCTGGCGCTGGCGGGGATGAAAAAATACATCGCCCAGCACAACATTCGCGGCGAACGTCTGGCGCACGTGCTCTCTGGTGCGAACGTGAACTTCCACGGCCTGCGCTACGTTTCCGAGCGCTGTGAGCTGGGTGAGCAGCGTGAAGCGCTGCTGGCGGTGACCATCCCGGAAGAGAAGGGCAGCTTCCTCAAGTTCTGCCAGCTTCTGGGGGGACGTTCGGTAACGGAGTTCAACTACCGCTTTGCCGATGCGAAAGATGCCTGCATTTTTGTCGGCGTGCGTCTGAGCCGTGGCGTGGAGGAGCGTAAAGAGATCCTCAGCCTGCTGCATGAAGGCGGCTACAGCGTGGTCGATCTGTCCGACGATGAAATGGCTAAGCTGCATGTGCGTTACATGGTTGGCGGTCGTCCCTCAAAGCCGCTCCAGGAACGCCTGTTCAGCTTCGAGTTTCCGGAATCGCCGGGCGCGTTGCTCAAATTCCTGCACACGCTCGGCACGCACTGGAACATCTCTCTGTTCCACTACCGTAGCCACGGCACCGACTACGGGCGCGTGCTGGCGGCGTTCGAACTGGGCGAGCACGAGCCGGATTTCGAAACGCGCCTGAACGAGTTGGGCTATGAGTGCCACGACGAAACCCATAACCCGGCGTTCAGGTTCTTTCTGGCTGGCTAGTGGTTCGGCAATATCGTCCAGAACGCATCAATAAGCGGCTCATGCAGCCGCTTTTTTTGTGCGCACACGCCAAGTTCAAAAGGCGTCTTCTCGTCGCTGCGCTCCAGAATCATCACGCGATTACGCACCGGTTCCGGGCTGTTTTCCAGCACCACTTCCGGCAGCAGCGCCACGCCGCAGCCGAGCGCCACCATCGACACCATCGCCTCATGACCGCTAACGGTGGCGTAAATCGATGGATTGCTGATTTTCTGACGGCGGAACCACAGCTCGATGCGGCGGCGCACCGGCCCCTGATCGGCCATGATAAACGGCACCGTCGACCAGTCCGGTTTTTCTACCGATACCTGATTACGCACCGGGCAGGGCAGCGCCGGGGCAATCAGCACCACCGCCAGATTCTCCAGCATCGAGAACGCCACCGCGCCCGGCAGGGTTTCGGGTTTTCCGGCAATGGCCAGATCCGCTTCGCCGGTCACCACTTTTTCCATTGCGTCGGCGGCGTCGCCGGTGGTGAGCTTAATTTCAACCGACGGATGCGCCGCGCGGAAGCGGTCAAGGATGGGGGGCAGATGGCTGTAGGCGGCGGTTACGGAGCAAAAAATATGCAGCTCACCGGAGAGTGATGGCCCCTGCTGATCGATTGAGTGCCGCAGCTGCTGGTACTGTAACAGCGTCTGCTGGGCAAAAATGCGCAGCTCTTCGCCCGCTTCCGTGAGGGTGACGGTGCGGTTATCGCGCACGAAAAGCGGCTGGCCGAGGTCTTCCTCAAGGCGCTGGATCTGGCGCGAAAGCGTGGACGGGCTGACGTGCATCGCCCGGGCGCTGCGGCCAAAGTGACGGCTTTCCGCCAGGTGCAGGAACATTTTTAGATCGCGTAAATCCACCGATTCCACTCCCTCTTTTTACATTGCAAAAATTGCAATGTGACGTTGTGAATATATCAATTTCCGCAATAAATTTCCTGTTGTAATGTGGGTACATTCTCGCTGAAACGCGAACCGAACAATAAGACACACAACATCACGAGGTATCACCCATGGCTAACTACTTTAATACACTGAACTTGCGCCAGCAGCTGGCGCAGCTGGGCAAATGCCGCTTCATGGCGCGCGATGAATTTGCCGATGGCGCAAGCTACCTTCAGGGTAAAAAAGTGGTCATCGTCGGCTGTGGCGCACAGGGCCTGAACCAGGGCCTGAACATGCGTGACTCCGGTCTGGATATCTCTTACGCCCTGCGTAAAGAAGCGATTGCCGAGAAGCGCGCTTCATGGCGTAAAGCGACTGAAAACGGCTTCAAAGTGGGTACCTATGAAGAGCTGATCCCGCAGGCGGACCTGGTCGTTAACCTGACGCCAGACAAGCAGCACTCTGACGTGGTGCGTTCCGTACAGCCGCTGATGAAAGACGGCGCCGCGCTGGGTTACTCCCACGGCTTCAACATCGTTGAAGTGGGCGAGCAGATCCGTAAAGACATCACCGTAGTGATGGTGGCGCCGAAGTGCCCGGGTACCGAAGTGCGTGAAGAGTACAAGCGTGGCTTCGGCGTGCCGACGCTTATCGCAGTTCACCCGGAAAACGATCCGAAAGGCGAAGGCATGGCGATTGCCAAAGCCTGGGCTGCGGCGACCGGCGGTCACCGCGCTGGCGTGCTGGAATCTTCCTTCGTTGCGGAAGTGAAATCTGACCTGATGGGCGAGCAGACCATTCTGTGCGGCATGCTGCAGGCGGGTTCTCTGCTTTGCTTCGACAAGCTGGTGGAAGAAGGTACCGACCCGGCATACGCAGAAAAACTGATTCAGTTCGGCTGGGAAACCATCACCGAAGCGCTGAAGCAGGGCGGCATTACGCTGATGATGGACCGTCTGTCCAACCCGGCAAAACTGCGTGCTTACGCTTTGTCTGAACAGCTGAAAACCATTATGGCGCCGCTATTCCAGAAACATATGGACGACATCATCTCCGGCGAATTCTCTTCCGGCATGATGGCGGACTGGGCCAACGACGACAAGAAACTGCTGACCTGGCGTGAAGAAACCGGTAAAACCGCGTTCGAAACCGCGCCGCAGTATGAAGGTAAAATCGGCGAGCAGGAGTACTTCGATAAAGGCGTACTGATGATTGCGATGGTGAAAGCAGGCGTTGAGCTGGCGTTCGAAACCATGGTGGATTCCGGCATCATCGAAGAGTCGGCGTACTACGAATCTCTGCACGAGCTGCCGCTGATCGCGAACACCATCGCCCGTAAGCGTCTGTACGAAATGAACGTGGTTATCTCTGATACCGCAGAATACGGTAACTATCTGTTCTCTTACGCCTGCGTACCGCTGCTGAAAGAGTTCATGACCACACTGCAGACGGGCGATCTGGGCAAAGCGATTGCGGAAGGTGCGGTAGACAACGCGCAGCTGCGCGACGTAAACGAAGCGATTCGCAGCCACCAGATCGAGAAAGTGGGCCACAAACTGCGCGGCTACATGACCGATATGAAACGTATTGCTGTAGCAGGTTAACAACCTTGTCGGGTGGCGCTTCGCTTACCCGACCTACAAAAACGTAAGATGTAGGCCGGGTAAGGCGCAGCCGCCACCCGGCTTTTTTATTTGCGATACAGCACTTTAATAATGTGATAACCGAACTGAGTATGCAGCGGACCGGTTGGCTCCAGCACCGGGCAGGAGAAGACCACTTTATCGAACGCCGGAACCATTTGACCCTGACGGAATTCGCCTAAATCGCCGCCACGCTTGCCTGACGGACAAATAGAGTGCTTCTTCGCCAGTTTGCCGAAGTCGGCGCCGTTTTTGATCTGCTCCAGAAGATCCAGAGCCAGTTTCTCTTCTTTAACAAGAATATGCAGTGCTGCTGCTGTTTTTGCCATGATCGTGCCTTGAGTGGTATGGATTAGGCTCGCTATACTACCACGCTGTTATTCTCCCCTCCTGACTTTCATTGAGCGATCATTTATGCGTTTAAATCCCGGACAACAACAAGCCGTCGAATTTGTAACCGGACCGTGTCTGGTGCTGGCGGGCGCAGGATCCGGTAAAACGCGCGTCATCACCAATAAGATTGCGCACCTGATCCGCGGCTGCGGCTATCAGGCCCGCCACATTGCGGCGGTTACCTTTACCAACAAAGCGGCGCGCGAGATGAAAGAGCGTGTTGGCCAGACGCTGGGGCGCAAAGAGGCGCGCGGGCTGATGATCTCTACCTTCCACACGCTGGGGCTGGATATCATTAAACGTGAATATGCAGCGCTGGGGATGAAATCCAACTTTTCGCTGTTCGATGACACCGACCAGGTGGCGTTGCTCAAAGAGCTCACCGAGGGGCTGATCGAGGATGATAAGGTGCTATTGCAGCAGCTGATCTCAACGATCTCGAACTGGAAAAACGATCTGATGACCCCGGCCCAGGCTGCGGCGATCGCCAAAGGCGAACGGGATCGGATCTTTGCCCACTGCTATGGTCTGTACGACGCGCACATGAAAGCGTGCAACGTGCTGGACTTCGACGATCTGATCCTCTTACCGACGCTGCTTTTACAGCGAAATGAAGAGGTGCGCGAGCGCTGGCAGAATAAAATCCGCTACCTGCTGGTGGATGAGTATCAGGACACCAACACCAGCCAGTACGAGCTGGTGAAGCTGCTGGTGGGGCAGCGCGCGCGCTTCACCGTGGTTGGCGATGATGACCAGTCAATTTACTCCTGGCGCGGCGCACGCCCGCAAAACCTGGTGCTTCTGAGCAAAGATTTCCCCGCGCTGCAGGTGATTAAGCTGGAGCAGAACTACCGTTCCTCCGGGCGCATCCTGAAGGCGGCAAACATCCTGATTGCCAATAACCCGCACGTTTTTGAAAAGCGTCTCTTCTCCGAACTTGGCTACGGTACGGAGCTGAAGGTGCTCAGCGCCAATAATGAAGAGCATGAGGCGGAGCGCGTGACGGGCGAACTGATCGCCCACCACTTCGTCAATAAAACCGAATACAAGGATTACGCGATCCTCTATCGCGGCAATCACCAGTCGCGCGTCTTTGAAAAGATGCTGATGCAGAACCGCATTCCGTACAAAATTTCCGGCGGCACTTCGTTCTTCTCGCGGCCAGAAATTAAAGATCTGCTGGCCTATCTGCGCGTGCTCACGAACCCGGATGACGACAGCGCGTTTCTGCGCATCGTGAATACACCAAAGCGCGAGATTGGTCCGGCGACGCTGCAAAAGCTGGGCGAATGGGCGATGACCCGCAATAAGAGCCTGTTTACCGCCAGCTTTGATATGGGGCTGAGCCAGACGCTGACGGGGCGCGGGTATGATAATTTAACCCGCTTCACCCACTGGTTAGGTGAAGTGCAGCGCCTGGCTGAGCGCGAGCCCGTGGCGGCGGTACGCGATCTGATCCACGGCATTGACTACGAATCCTGGCTGTACGAAACCTCTGCCAGCCCGAAAGCGGCAGAAATGCGTATGAAAAACGTTAACCAGCTTTTTAGCTGGATGACCGAAATGCTGGAAGGCTCTGAGATAGATGAGCCGATGACGTTAACGCAGGTGGTCACCCGCTTTACCCTGCGCGACATGATGGAGCGCGGCGAGAGCGAAGAAGAGGCCGACCAGGTTCAGCTGATGACGCTGCATGCGTCAAAAGGGCTGGAGTTCCCGTATGTGTATCTGGTCGGTATGGAAGAAGGATTATTGCCGCACCAGAGCAGCATTGATGAAGATAATGTCGACGAGGAGCGCCGTCTGGCCTACGTGGGGATCACCCGCGCGCAAAAGGAGCTGACGTTCACGCTCTGTAAAGAGCGCCGTCAGTACGGTGAACTCGTGCGCCCGGAACCCAGCCGTTTCCTGCTGGAACTGCCGCAGGACGATCTGATCTGGGAACAGGAGCGCAAAGTGATTACCGCGGAAGAGCGGATGCACAAAGGGCAGGCTAACGTGGCGAACATTCGCGCCATGCTAGCAAAAGCCAAAGAGAAGGGATAATGATGAGTAGGCCGGGTAAGGCGAAGCCGCCACCCGGCAGTGTTCAGCGTATTACTTCACCTCAAGCACCCAGTGCACATAGCTCTGCCACTGGCACTCCTGCTCGATCATCTCTGCCCCAAGCGGGTGATTCTCAATCCAGTTTTCCGGCAGCGTCAGCGTCAGCTTCTCATCATCGGCTAGCAGATTAATGGCGGGTAACAAATCATCGCGGCGGCGGCTGGCAAACAGAATTGCCAGACGCAGCAGGCGACACATATGCTCGGCCACGCGCGGCGGTACGGCATTTTGCTGATGCAAAGAGGAGAGATCGACGGCGTTGGTCTGGTTCAGCAGTAGCGTTGCCAGCAGCTTTTTCTGTGCGGGCGTGTAGCCCGGCAAATCCAGGTTGCGCACCAGATACGCTGCGTGAGCAGGTGCCTGCTTAAAATCTATGCTGAGCCCCACCTCGTGCAGCGCACAGGCGCTCAGCAATAAATCGCGGCTCAGATGATCAAGATCCCAGGCGTTAGCGACCTGGTCGGCAAAGCGTGATGCCAGCTGTGATACGCGGCCAGCCTGATCGATATCAACCAGAAAACGACGCTGGACGTTGCGCAGCGTACGGTTGCGGATGTCCTGATCCACCGACAGATGCAGCATCCCGTAGACCAGACCTTCGCGCAGCGCGCCGCCGGCCAGGGTCATACACTGGATATTTAGTTCGGTGAATATGGCGATCAGAATGGCCAGCCCGCTTGGGAAAACCAGGGCACGTTCCAGCGTCAGGCCTTCAATTTCCAGCTCTTCCAGACGTCCGCACTGAATGGCACGCTGTTTAAGCTGCTGAAGTTTGGCAAGCGTAATCCGCTCGTCCATGCCCTGCGCCATCATGATTTCCTGCAGGGCCTGCACGGTACCCGAAGCCCCGACGCAGACTTTCCAGCCGTGATAGCGCAGTTCGTCCATTACCGGGCGTAGCACTGCGCGCGCGGCGTTTTCCGCCTCGTCGAAGTTCTCTTTACCCAGATTCCGGTCAGTAAAGTAACGTTCAAGCCAGGTTACGCAGCCCATCGACAGGCTGAACAGCGACGTCGCCTGCGCGCCGGTGCCGGTTACCAGTTCGGTACTCGCTCCGCCGATATCCACCACCAGACGGCGATCGTCACCCCCGGTGGTGTGGGCAACGCCCTGGTAGATCAGGCGTGCTTCTTCTTCACCGCTGATAACCTGAACCGGACACCCCAGAATTTCCTGCGCTTTGGCAATAAAATCTACGGCGTTAACTGCCAGTCTGAGCGTCGCTGTGGCGACGACGGTGATTTGAGCATGCGGGATATCCTGCAGACGCTCAGCAAAGAGCCGCAGGCATTGCCAGCCACGTTCCATGGCTTCAGGCGAGAGGTAATTATCACTGCTCAGGCCCGCCGCGAGGCGGACCTTGCGCTTAATGCGCGTCAGCGTTTGTATGCTTCCCGCCACCTCACGCACAACCAGCATATGAAAACTATTCGAACCGAGATCAATTGCCGCATAGAGCGAGGTGGAGCTGAGCATAATGTATTAACCTGAACGACGACGATTACGCGGTGCGCCGCCTGAACGACGCGGACCATTGCCGGAGCGCGGGCGGGAAAGACGCTTAGGCGGCGGCAGTTCGCTTAACAGCGCTTCCGGATTGTATTTACTCTGCGGAATAGAGTGACCGATGTAGGTCTCAATGGCTGGAAGATTCAGCGCATACTCTTCACACGCAAGGCTAATCGAGTGACCGCTTGCGCCCGCACGACCGGTACGACCGATACGGTGTACGTAGTCTTCGCAGTCGTCTGGCAGATCGTAGTTAAAGACGTGCGTCACGGCCGGAATGTGTAAACCACGTGCCGCCACATCGGTTGCGACCAGAATATCAAGATCGCCACGGGTGAACTCGTCGAGGATACGAAGGCGTTTTTTCTGCGCCACGTCGCCGGTCAACAGGCCAACACGGTGACCGTCGGCAGCCAGATGGCCCCAGATGTCTTCACAGCGGTGTTTAGTGTTCGCGAAGATAATGGCGCGATCGGGCCATTCTTCTTCGATCAACGTTTGCAGCAGACGCATTTTCTCTTCATTGGAAGGATAGAAGAGCTCTTCTTTAATGCGGTGGCCCGTTTTCTGCTCCGGCTCCACTTCCACATACTCGGCGTTGTTCATCTGCTCGAACGCCAGCTCGCGTACGCGATAAGAAAGGGTGGCAGAGAACAGCATGTTCAGGCGCTGATTTGCCGGCGGCATGCGGCGGAACAGCCAGCGGATATCTTTAATGAAGCCCAGATCGTACATACGATCTGCTTCATCAAGCACCACAACCTGGATGGCGCCGAGGTTGATATGGTTCTGTTTGGCGTAGTCGATAAGACGGCCGGTGGTCCCAATCAGGATATCCACGCCGCTTTCCAGCACTTTCAGCTGCTTATCGTAGCCGTCGCCGCCATAGGCCAGGCCAAGCTTCAGACCAGTAGCCTGTGCCAGGGGTTCAGCGTCTGCATGGATCTGTACCGCCAGTTCTCGCGTCGGGGCCATAATTAGCGCGCGCGGCTGGTTAACTTTGCGGTCTGCAATCGCTGGGTGAGAAAGTAAATAATGGAACGTTGACGTTAAAAACGCCATCGTTTTGCCGGTACCGGTTTGCGCCTGCCCTGCAACATCGCGACCGGCCAGCGTCAGCGGCAGGGCGAGAGCCTGAATGGGCGTGCAGTTATGAAACCCTTTTGTTTCAAGGGCTTCGATCACTTTTGGGTGCAGGGCGAAGTCGGAAAACTTCTGTTCTGTTAAATGTGTTTTGCTCATAGTGTGGTAGAATATCAGCTTACTATTGCTTTACGAAAGCGTATCCGGTGAAATAAAGTCAACCTTTAGTTGGTTAATGCGACATCAACACGTCGTTGGTGGAGACAAAACCAACGTACCAGGCTTATTCCTGTGGAGTTATATATGAGCGATAAAATTATTCACCTGACTGACGACAGTTTTGACACGGACGTACTTAAGGCTGACGGGCTGATCCTCGTCGATTTCTGGGCTGAATGGTGTGGTCCTTGCAAAATGATCGCCCCGATTCTGGATGAGATCGCTGACGAATATCAGGGCAAACTGACGGTTGCCAAGCTGAACATCGACCAGAACCCGGGCACCGCACCGAAATACGGTATCCGTGGAATCCCGACCCTTCTGCTGTTCAAAAACGGCGAAGTGGCGGCGACCAAAGTGGGCGCGCTGTCCAAAGGTCAGCTGAAAGAGTTCCTGGACGCTAACCTGGCGTAAGGTTTCTCCGCTGTGCGTCCAGAGCCCCCGGCTAAATGATGTGGAACTCTGGACGCCCGGCTGAAGTCGTGCTAAGTTAGCTATGACTTCGTTTTAAACATATCTATTGTTTGAATCTTGTTTTACCCGATACTTCCCTTTGTTGACATGAACAATGCGTGAAGTGGCTAAATTCCGGGCTTGTCACTCAATCCGTCTTGTCGTTTCAGTTCTGCGTTTTTTCCCTGTGACCAGACAGCGAACAGACATGAGGTGATGGCCGCTAAACAGGCATGGATGACCCTGCCATACCATTCACAACATTAAGTTCGAGAATCACTCCGAGTTTAAGAACCCACACCATTATGAATCTTACCGAATTAAAGAATACGCCGGTTTCTGAGCTGATCACTCTCGGCGAAAATATGGGACTGGAAAACCAGGCTCGTATGCGCAAGCAGGACATCATTTTCGCCATCCTGAAGCAGCACGCTAAGAGTGGCGAAGATATCTTTGGCGACGGTGTGCTGGAGATATTGCAAGACGGATTTGGTTTCCTCCGCTCTGCAGACAGCTCCTACCTCGCCGGCCCTGACGACATCTACGTATCCCCCAGCCAAATCCGCCGTTTCAACCTCCGCACTGGTGACACCATTTCAGGTAAGATTCGTCCTCCTAAAGAGGGTGAACGCTACTTTGCGCTGTTGAAAGTCAATGAAGTTAACTTCGATAAACCAGAAAACTCGCGTAACAAGATCCTCTTTGAGAACTTAACGCCTCTGCACGCGAACTCTCGCCTGCGCATGGAGCGTGGTAACGGTTCTACCGAAGACTTAACCGCGCGCGTCCTGGATCTGGCATCGCCAATCGGTCGCGGCCAGCGTGGTCTGATTGTGGCCCCGCCAAAAGCGGGTAAAACCATGCTGCTGCAGAACATCGCGCAGAGCATTGCCTACAACCACCCAGACTGCGTGCTGATGGTGCTGCTGATTGACGAACGTCCGGAAGAAGTGACCGAGATGCAGCGTCTGGTTAAAGGTGAAGTGGTTGCTTCTACCTTCGACGAGCCAGCATCTCGCCACGTTCAGGTTGCGGAAATGGTTATCGAGAAGGCGAAACGCCTGGTTGAGCACAAGAAAGACGTGATCATCCTGCTTGACTCCATCACCCGTCTGGCGCGTGCCTACAACACCGTGGTGCCAGCTTCCGGTAAAGTGTTGACCGGTGGTGTGGACGCTAACGCCCTGCACCGTCCAAAACGCTTCTTCGGTGCGGCACGTAACGTGGAAGAGGGCGGCAGCCTGACCATCATCGCAACGGCGCTGATCGATACCGGCTCCAAAATGGACGAGGTTATCTACGAAGAGTTTAAAGGTACAGGTAACATGGAACTGCACCTCTCTCGTAAGATCGCTGAAAAACGCGTCTTCCCGGCTATCGATTACAACCGTTCCGGTACCCGTAAGGAAGAGCTGCTCACCACGCAGGAAGAGCTGCAGAAAATGTGGATCCTGCGCAAAATCATCCATCCAATGGGTGAAATTGACGCGATGGAGTTCCTCATTAACAAACTGGCGATGACCAAAACCAACGACGATTTCTTCGACATGATGAAGCGCTCGTAACGCAAATAAAGCCAGCGAACGCCACGTTTTTACGTGGCGTTTTTCTTTTATGGACTATACGCTAGTATCGCCTACTCCCAATTTTGACCGGTCAGTGCGACAATAAGATAATTCGCACAGTAAAAACATTAATAGCTTGAATAATAAACAAATGGAATTGTAAGAGGTTTGCTTTATAACTTCAGGCGCGGCCCCTTGATGGTTATACTTCCTTGACTAACATTTGTTGAGAACATCCATTGTGAACCTACTTGATACGTTTACTGAACTAACCAGTATTTTCTTGTTTACCACCTGCTTTTTGTTTCTGGCACGTAAGGTTGCAAAATATCTGGGCTTAGTGGATAAACCCAACTTCCGTAAACGTCATCAAGGCATGATCCCTCTGGTCGGTGGCATCTCTGTTTTTGCGGGGATCTGCTTCACTTTTGCTATTGCAGATTACTATATTCCGCATGCCAGGCTTTATCTCATATGCTCAACAGTTCTTGTTGTGATTGGTGCGCTGGACGATAGATACGACATCAGCGTCAAAATCCGCGCTTTCGTTCAGGCAGCTGTCGCTATTGCAATGATGGTGTTTGCTAAGTTGCACCTGAGTAGCCTGGGCTATATTTTCGGGGCCTGGGAGATGGAACTCGGCCCATTCGGCTATTTCCTGACACTTTTTGCCGTGTGGGTGGCGATTAACGCGTTCAACATGGTTGACGGTATTGATGGTTTGCTTGGTGGCCTGTCCTGCGTCTCATTTGCCGCCATTGGTTTCATTTTATGGTTCGATGGGCAATATAGCCTTGCTATGTGGTGTTTCGCCATGATTGCTGCCATCCTGCCTTATATCCTGTTAAATCTCGGCGCATTGGGCCGACGCTATAAAGTCTTCATGGGCGATGCGGGTAGCACGCTTATCGGCTTTACTGTCATTTGGATCTTGCTGGAAACCACTCAGGGCGATGTGCATCCCATCAGCCCGGTAACGGCGCTATGGATTATTGCCATCCCCTTAATGGATATGGTTGCGATTATGTATCGCCGCCTGCGTAAAGGAATGAGTCCATTCTCTGCTGACCGTCAGCACATTCATCATTTGATCATGCGAGCCGGATTCACTTCCCGGCAGGCATTTGTGCTTATTACGCTGGCGGCTGCTATTCTAGCGGGGATTGGCGTGACGGCGGAATATACGCACTTTGTGCCTGAGTGGGCCATGTTGGTATTGTTCTTGCTAGCATTTTCTCTCTACGGCTACTGCATTAAGCGCGCATGGAAGGTGGCGCGATTCATTAAACGTATTAAGCGCAGGATGCGACGTAACAGTAGCAAAAACACAACATTAACTAAGTAAAACCGGGACTATGATGACTCAACCGTTGGCGGGAGCGAAATCAGTGGTAACAGAGAATGAACTGGACATTCGGGGTTTGTTTCGCGTGTTATGGGCAGGCAAACTTTGGATTGTGGGGATCGCGCTGGGGTTTGCACTGTTAGCGCTAGCCTACACGTTCTTTGCAAAACAGGAGTGGAGCGCCACGGCAATCACGGACAGACCCACGGTTAACATGCTCGGAGGGTACTACTCCCAGCAGCAGTTCCTGCGAAACTTGGATATTAAAGCCAGCCTTGCCACCCCGGATCAGGCTTCCGTTATGGATGAGGCCTACAAAGAGTTTGTGATGCAGCTGGCCTCGTGGGATACGCGCCGCGATTTCTGGTCCCAGACAGATTACTTCAAGCAGCGTCGGGTTGATAACACCAAAGCCGATGCCGCGCTGCTGGACGATCTGATTAACAATATTCAGTTTATGCCGGGCGACGTGCTGCGTAACGTCAACGACAGCGTCAAGCTGATTGCCGAAACTGCGCCGGATGCAAACAACCTGTTGCGCCAGTACGTCGCGTTTGCCAGCCAGCGTGCCGCCAGCCATCTAAATGAAGAGCTTAAAGGCGCCTGGGCAGCGCGCACTATCCAGATGAAAGCGCAGGTCAAACGTCAGGAAGAGGTGGCAAACGCCATTTTTGCGCGCCGCGTGCATAACATTCAGCAGGCGCTGAAAATTGCGGAGCAGCACAACATTTCCCGCACTGAGACGGATGTTCCGGCTGATGAATTGCCTGATTCTGAAATGTTCCTTCTTGGTCGCCCAATGCTGCAGGCGCGTCTGGAAAACCTGCAGGCCGTTGGGCCTGATTTTGATCTCGACTACGATCAAAACCGCGCGATGCTTAACACGCTTAATGTCGGTCCCTCCCTGGACCCGCGTTTTCAGACCTATCGTTATTTGAGAACGCCTGAAGAACCTGTAAAACGCGACAGTCCGCGCCGCGCATTCCTGATGATCATGTGGGGTATTGTGGGTGCACTCGTTGGTGCTGGCGTGGCGTTAACGCGTCGTCGTACAAACTAAGAACGCCGTTTACGATGAAGGCTGCGGCCTTCATCGCCTAATCGAAGAGAATCGATGTGAAAGTACTTACCGTATTTGGCACCAGGCCGGAGGCCATTAAGATGGCGCCTCTGGTTCATGCGCTGGCCAGCGATCCTGATATTGAAGCGAAGGTCTGCGTCACGGCCCAGCACCGTGAGATGCTCGATCAGGTCCTAACCCTCTTTTCCATCGTCCCGGATTACGACCTTAATATTATGAAGCCGGGACAGGGATTGACGGAAATAACCTGCCGCATTCTGCAGGATCTCAAGCCGATCCTGGAGTCATTCAAGCCCGACGTCGTGCTGGTGCACGGGGATACCACGACGACGATGGCAACAAGCCTGGCCGCGTTTTACCAGCGTATTCCCGTCGGCCATGTTGAAGCGGGCCTGCGCACCGGCAATCTTTATTCTCCATGGCCGGAAGAGGCCAACCGTACGCTTACCGGGCATCTGGCGATGTACCATTTTGCGCCAACCGAGAACTCTCGCCAGAACCTGCTGCGTGAAAATGTCGCCGATAACAACATCTTTGTTACCGGCAATACGGTCATTGACGCGTTGATTTGGGTACGCGATCGCGTGCTGGCAAACAGCGATCTGCAGAAAGAACTCGCTGCCCGCTATCCTTTCCTGAATAACGGCAAAAAAACCATTCTGGTCACTGGCCACCGTCGCGAAAGCTTTGGTCGGGGCTTTGAGCAAATCTGTCACGCGCTGGCTGAAATCGCCGCGCAGAACGACGATGTGCAAATTGTCTATCCGGTACACCTTAACCCTAACGTCAGCGAGCCAGTCAACCGCATCCTGGGCCACGTCGAAAACGTCCTGCTGATTGAACCGCAGGACTACATGCCGTTTGTCTGGCTGATGAACCACGCCTGGCTGATCCTCACCGATTCCGGTGGGATTCAGGAAGAAGCGCCCTCTCTTGGCAAGCCGGTGCTGGTGATGCGTGAAACCACTGAACGTCCGGAAGCGGTTAAAGCCGGGACAGTGCGTCTTGTCGGCACCAACGCACAGCTCATCGTCGAAGAGGTCACGCGGCTGCTACACGACGATGAAGCGTATCAGGCGATGAGCCGGGCCCACAATCCCTACGGAGATGGGCAGGCTTGTGGCCGTATTTTGCAAGCACTTAAACACAATCGGGTATCGCTATGAGTTTTACTACCATCTCTGTCATTGGTCTTGGCTACATTGGCCTGCCTACTGCGGCGGCATTCGCCTCCCGTCAAAAGCAGGTTGTTGGTGTGGATATCAACGCACGTGCGGTAGAAACCATTAATCGTGGCGAAATTCATATTGTGGAGCCCGATCTTGACCGCGTGGTGAAAGAGGCGGTTGATGGCGGCTTCCTGCGCGCCAGCACGACGCCAGTGGAAGCGGATGCCTACCTGATTGCCGTTCCAACGCCCTTTAAAGGCGATCACGAGCCCGATATGGTCTACGTCGAGGCGGCGGCAAAATCTATTGCCCCCGTGCTCAAGAAAGGGGCGCTGGTAATTCTGGAGTCGACTTCTCCCGTCGGCGCTACCGAGCAGATGGCGCAGTGGCTGGCCGATGCGCGTCCTGATTTACGCTTCCCGCAGCAGGCCGGTGAGCAGGCGGATATCAACATCGCCTACTGCCCGGAGCGCGTGCTGCCGGGGCAGGTGATGGTCGAACTGATTAAAAACGACCGGGTGATAGGCGGCATGACGCCGGTCTGTTCTGAACGCGCCAGCGCGCTGTACAAGATTTTCCTGGAAGGCGAATGCGTGGTAACCAACTCCCGCACCGCCGAGATGTGCAAGCTGACGGAAAACAGCTTCCGTGACGTTAACATCGCCTTCGCAAACGAACTGTCGCTGATCTGTGCCGATCAGGGGATTAACGTCTGGGAGTTAATCCGCCTGGCGAATCGACATCCGCGCGTCAACATTCTCCAGCCTGGCCCAGGGGTGGGCGGTCACTGTATCGCCGTCGACCCGTGGTTTATCGTGGCGCAGAACCCGGCGCAGGCGCGCCTGATTCGCACCGCGCGTGAAGTGAACGATAGCAAACCTCACTGGGTGCTCAACCAGGTTAAAGCGACGGTAGCGGATTGTCTGGCAGAGAGCGGCAAGCGCGCCAGCGAGCTGAAAATTGCCTGCTTTGGTCTGGCATTTAAACCCAATATTGACGATCTGCGCGAAAGCCCGGCGATGGAAATTGCTGAGATGATTGCCGAATGGCATAAGGGCGAAACGCTGGTGGTCGAGCCAAATATTCATGAACTGCCGGCAAAACTGGCGGGGCACTGCACGCTGACGACGCTCAATGACGCGCTGGCGACGGCGGACCTGCTGGTGCTGCTGGTGGACCATAAAGAGTTTAAAGCGACGTCCGGTGATGCAGTGCGTCAGCAGTATGTGGTTGATACGAAAGGCGTCTGGCGTTGAGTGCACTCCACGGCGTGCTGGAATCCCTTGAGTGGGAAAGCGCATTTTTTGCCCGCCCCTCGGCGATAGTCCGCTGGCGCGAGAATGCGCCCGCCCTGCAGGAAGTGGACTTCAGCGCCTGGCAGCGCGTGCAGGCTAAGATCCCGGCGGACCGTGCCGACCTGCTTGACGCGCTCCAGCAACACGGTTTTCAGCTGGTTGAAGGCGAGGTAGACCTTTCCATCACCCTCACCCGGCACGATGCGTCCGGCGCGGAAATTGCAACGGAACAGGACATTCCTGTGCTGCGCCAGATGGCGGCCCGGGCGTTTGCGCAAAGCCGCTTTCGCACGCCCTGGTATGCGCCTGACGATAGCGGACGTTTCTATGCCCAGTGGGTAGAGAATGCGGTCAAAGGTACCTTTGACCACGTCTGCCTGATTTTCCGTGCAGCGAACGGTCAGATCCAGGGATTTGTCTCGCTGCGCAAGCTTAACGAGCGCGAGGCGCGTATTGGCTTATTAGCCGGGCGCGGCATGGGGGAGAAACTCATGCAGGCGGCGCTGCACTGGGCGCAGCTGCAGCAGGTTGAGACGCTGCGGGTGGCGACCCAGGTGGGCAACACCGCCGCGCTTAAACGTTATATTGCGAGTGGTGCCAACATCGACGCCACCGCCTACTGGTTATACAGGTGACAAGATGATTCCATTTAACGCACCACCCGTCGTGGGAACCGAGCTCGACTATATGCAGTCTGCTATGGGCAGCGGCAAACTCTGCGGTGACGGCGGTTTTACCCGTCGCTGTCAGCAGTGGATGGAGCAACGTTTTCGCAGTGCTAAAGTGCTGCTGACCCCGTCCTGCACGGCATCGCTGGAAATGGCGGCCCTGCTGCTGGATATCCAGCCCGGTGATGAAGTGATCATGCCGAGCTATACCTTCGTCTCTACCGCGAATGCATTTGTCCTGCGCGGAGCGAAAATCGTCTTTGTGGATATCCGCCCGGACACCATGAACATTGATGAGACGCTGATTGAAGCGGCGATCACCGACAAAACGCGTGCGATTGTGCCGGTTCACTACGCGGGCGTGGCCTGTGAAATGGACACCATCATGGCAATCGCCAAAAAGCACAACCTGTTTGTGGTAGAAGATGCCGCGCAGGGCGTGATGTCCACCTACAAGGGGCGCGCGCTGGGCACTATCGGCCACATCGGCTGCTTCAGCTTCCACGAAACGAAAAACTACACTGCCGGCGGTGAGGGCGGTGCGACGCTGATTAACGATCGTGCCCTGGTTGAGCGTGCGGAAGTGATCCGTGAAAAAGGCACCAACCGCAGCCAATTCTTCCGCGGTCAGGTTGATAAGTACACCTGGCGCGATATCGGCTCAAGCTATCTGATGGCCGACCTGCAGGCAGCGTACCTGTGGGCACAGCTGGAAGCGGCAGAGCGAATTAATCTCCAGCGCCTGTCCCTGTGGCAAACCTATTACGATGCGCTTGAGCCGCTGGCAAAAGCCGGTCGCATTGAGCTGCCAACCATTCCGGCCGATTGTGTCCACAACGCCCACATGTTTTACATCAAGCTGCGCGATAACGACGATCGCAGCCAGCTCATCGCCTGGCTGAAAGAGGCCGAAATTATGGCGGTCTTTCACTATATTCCGCTGCACTCCAGCCCGGCGGGCGAAGCGTTTGGGATGTTCGCAGGGGAAGACCGTTACACCACGAAAGAAAGTGAGCGTTTGCTTCGCCTGCCACTGTTCTTCAACCTCGCGCCAGTTAACCAGCGTACGGTGATCAATACCCTTCTGAGCTATTTCGGCTGATATGTCTCTGGCAAAAGCATCGGTGTGGACCGCCGCGTCCACGCTTGTAAAAATTGGTGCCGGACTGCTGGTCGTCAAGCTGCTGGCCGTCTCATTCGGCCCCTCAGGCGTCGGGCTGGCGGGCAACTTCCGCCAGCTTGTTACCGTCCTTGGGGTGCTGGCCGGTGCCGGAATCTTCAACGGCGTAACCAAATACGTTGCTCAGTATCATGATGATGCGGCCCAGCTTCGCAGGGTAGTGGGCACCGCGTCGGCAATGGTCACGGGCTTTTCGACCCTGCTGGCGATTGTGTTTCTGCTGGCCGCGGCGCCCATTAGCCAGGGATTGTTCGGGCACACCCATTATCAGGGGCTGGTGCGTCTGGTCGCGCTGGTCCAGATGGGCATTGCCTGGGCCAACCTGCTGCTGGCGCTGATGAAAGGTTTTCGCGATGCAGCCGGGAACGCGCTTGCGCTCATCCTGGGTAGCGTCATCGGCGTGATTGCCTATTATTTCTGCTACCGCCTGGGCGGCTATGAAGGCGCACTGCTTGGGCTGGCGCTGGTCCCGGCACTGGTTGTTGTGCCTGCGGCGTTCATGCTGATGCGCCAGGGCGTTATTCCTCTGAGCTACCTGAAACCGCAATGGGACAAGGTGCTTGCCAGCCAGCTGGGTAAGTTTACCCTGATGGCGCTCATTACTTCCGTCACGCTGCCGGTGGCTTACGTGATGATGCGAAACCTGCTGGCGGCGCATTACAGCTGGGATGAGGTGGGGATCTGGCAGGGCGTAAGCAGTATTTCCGATGCTTACCTCCAGTTTATAACGGCTTCCTTTAGCGTTTATTTGCTGCCAACCTTATCGCGTCTGACGTCCAGGCAGGATATTACCCGCGAAATTTTCCGCTCCCTGCGTTTTGTATTACCCGCAGTGGCGGCGGCCAGTTTGGCCGTCTGGTTATTGCGTGATGTCGCCATCTGGCTGCTGTTCTCGGCGAAGTTTACCGCCATGCGCGATCTTTTTGCCTGGCAACTGGTGGGTGATGTGCTGAAAGTGGGTGCTTACGTTTTCGGCTATCTGGTGATTGCGAAAGCCTCGCTGCGGCTGTATATCCTCGCGGAGGTTAGCCAGTTTGCATTGCTGACAGCATTTTCGCACTGGCTGATACCCGCGCACGGTGCGCTGGGGGCGGCTCAGGCCTACATGGCAACCTATATCGTTTATTTCGCTGCCTGCTGCGGCGTATTTTTATTGTGGCGTAAACGCGCATGACTGCACTGATTCACATCCTGGGATCGGATATCCCACACCATAACCAGACCGTTTTGCGGTTCTTCAACGACGAGCTGGCATCGGGCAATCCTGATGCGCGCGAGTTTATGGTTGCAGGTCAGGATAATGGCCTGAGCGCGGCGTTTCCGGCGCTGACAATCACCTTCTGGCCGGATAAAGCTGCCCTGGCGAAGGCGGTTATTGCCAAAGCCAAAGCGGATCGTGAGCAACATTTCTTTTTCCACGGGCAGTTCAATACCGGCCTGTGGCTGGCTCTGCTCAGCGGGGGAATTAAACCCTCCCAGTGCAGCTGGCATATCTGGGGAGCCGATCTCTACGAAGTCTCGCGCGGCTGGAAATTCCGTCTTTTCTATCCGCTGCGTCGCATGGCGCAGGGAAGGGTGGGCCGCGTTTTTGCCACCCGTGGCGATCTGAATTATTTTGCGAAGCAGCACCCTAATGTGCGCGGTGAGCTACTCTATTTCCCAACCCGTATGGATCCGGCGCTGAACACCATGGCGAATGACGCGGTTCGCGAAGGCAAGCTGACGGTGCTGGTGGGGAATTCCGGCGACCGCAGTAACGAACATGTCGCCGCGCTCCGGGCGGTACACCAGCAGTTTGGCGACACGGTGAACGTGGTGGTGCCGATGGGTTATCCGGCCAACAACGACGCCTACATTGATGAGGTTCGCCAGCAGGGGCTTGCGTTATTCAGCGAAGAAAATCTGCACATTCTCAGCGAAAAGCTGGAGTTTGATGACTATCTTGCGCTGCTGCGAAAATGCGATCTGGGCTATTTCATCTTTGCTCGCCAGCAGGGGATTGGTACGCTGTGCCTGCTGATTCAGGCGGGTGTACCGTGCGTGCTTAATCGTGAAAACCCGTTCTGGCAGGACATGGCCGAGCAGCATATTCCGGTGTTGTTCACCTCAGACGCGCTGAATGTCGAAGTGGTACGTGAAGCACAACGCCAGCTCACGCTGGTGGATAAAAATAGCATCGACTTTTTCAGCCCGAATTACCTCACGCCGTGGCACCGCGCGCTGCGTAGCGCTTCAGGAGACAACGCATGAGTCAGTTGCAGTTTAGCGGCTTACTGGTTGTCTGGCTTCTGAGCACGCTATTTATCGCCACGCTCACCTGGTTTGAGTTCCGCCGGGTGCGCTTCAACTTTAACGTGTTCTTCTCGTTGCTGTTTCTGCTGACCTTCTTTTTCGGCTTCCCGCTGACCAGCATTCTGGTCTTCCGTTTTGACGTGAGCGTCGCGCCGCCGGAAATTCTTCTCCAGGCCCTGCTGGCGGCGACCTGCTTCTATGGTGTTTACTACGTCACCTATAAAACGCGTCTGCGACCAGCGCAGGCCGCTGCCCCGCGTCGGGCGCTCTTTACCATGAACCGGGTGGAGACCCATCTGACGTGGGTGATGCTCATGACGATCGCCCTGGTCAGCGTCGGCATCTTCTTCATGCATAACGGCTTCCTGCTGTTTAAGCTCCACTCCTACAGCCAGATTTTTTCGGCTGAAGTCTCAGGCGTGGCGCTTAAGAGATTCTTCTATTTCTTCATCCCGGCGATGCTGGTGATCTTCTTCCTTCGCCAGGACAGCAAGGCGTGGCTGTTCTTCCTGGTCAGTACGGTTGCGTTCGGTATCCTGACCTACATGATCGTGGGCGGTACGCGTGCCAACATTATCATCGCTTTCGCTATCTTCCTCTTCATCGGCATCATCCGCGGCTGGATCTCGCTGTGGATGCTGGTTGCGGCAGGGGTATTTGGCATTGTGGGGATGTTCTGGCTGGCGCTGAAGCGCTACGGGATGAACGTGGCGGGCGACGAGGCGTTTTACACGTTCCTCTACCTGACGCGCGACACCTTCTCGCCGTGGGAAAACCTGGCATTGTTGCTGCAAAACTACGACAAGATTGATTTCCAGGGGCTGGCGCCGATTGTGCGCGATTTCTACGTCTTTATCCCGAGCTGGCTGTGGCCGGACCGCCCTGGCGTAGTACTCAATACCGCGAACTATTTTACCTGGGAAGTGCTGAACAACCATTCGGGCCTGGCGATCTCGCCTACCTTGATTGGTTCCCTGGTGGTGATGGGGGGAGGCTGGTTTATCCTGCCGGGCGCGTTTGTCGTAGGGTTGATTATTAAGTGGTTTGACTGGCTTTACGTGCGTGGTAACGAAGAGACCAACCGCTATAAAGCGGCCATTTTGCACAGTTTCTGCTTTGGTGCCATTTTCAATATGATCGTTCTGGCGCGCGAGGGGCTGGACTCGTTCGTTTCGCGCGTGGTGTTCTTCATGGTCGTTTTTGGCATCTGCCTGTTACTGGCCAAACTGTTGTACTGGCTGTTCGACAGCGCAGGGCTTGTGCACAAGCGCGAGCCACAGGGCAGCACAACGCTGTCGCAAGTCTGAGTAGGGAAAGTAATGACTGATAAAACTTCTGCACCGCGCTATGCGCTTCGTGGTTTGCAGCTGATTGGCTGGCGCGACATGCAGCACGCGCTGGATTTTCTGTTCGCCGACGGGCAGATGAAATCCGGTACGCTGGTCGCTATCAATGCGGAAAAGATGCTGGCGGTGGAAGATAACGCCGAAGTCAAAAGCCTGATAGAAGCGGCTGAATTTAAATACGCGGACGGTATCAGCGTGGTCCGCTCTATCCGTAAAAAATATCCTGACGCTAATGTATCTCGCGTGGCGGGTGCCGATCTCTGGGAGCAGCTTATGGCCCGCGCTGGTGCGGAGGGTACGCCGGTGTTCCTGATTGGCGGTAAGCCTGAGGTGCTGGCCGAGACCGAAGAGAAACTGCGTCGTCAATGGAATGTTAATATTGTTGGTAGCCAGAATGGTTACTTCAAGCCTGCAGACCAGCAGGCTTTGTTTGCCCGCGTGCACGACAGCGGGGCAAAAATCGTCACCGTGGCAATGGGGTCCCCGCGCCAGGAGATCCTGATGCGCGACTGCCGCCTGGTCTGCCCGGATGCGCTTTATATGGGCGTCGGCGGCACCTACGATGTCTTTACCGGCCACGTGAAGCGCGCGCCGAAGATTTGGCAAAATATGGGGCTGGAGTGGCTCTACCGCCTGCTCTCCCAACCCACCCGCATTAAACGACAGATTCGACTGCTTCGCTACCTCACCTGGCACTATACCGGTAAAATGTAATCAAAATGTAGCGCGATATGCTGTTCGCGCTGCAACTCACCTGCAAAACTGCCGATAATTTGTGCAATGCATTCATTTTTTTAATGCATCGTTTGCCATTTGGCCGATTTTAAGAAACCATTCGCACCGTATTTTAGTACCCCTAAAAAACAATAACCGGTATTAAGCCGGGAAACAGCAAACACAATCGAGGATCTATGGCAGAGAAAAAACCGGAGCTACAGCGTGGGCTGGAAGCTCGTCATATTGAACTGATAGCGCTGGGTGGCACTATCGGCGTGGGCCTGTTTATGGGCTCCGCAAGCACCCTCAAATGGGCAGGCCCTTCCGTATTACTGGCGTATATTATCGCCGGGCTGTTTGTTTTCTTCATCATGCGCTCAATGGGCGAAATGCTCTTCCTGGAGCCGGTAACCGGCTCTTTCGCCGTTTACGCACACCGCTATATGAGCCCGTTCTTTGGCTACCTGACGGCCTGGTCATACTGGTTTATGTGGATGGCGGTGGGCATCTCTGAAATCACCGCCATAGGGGTTTACGTCCAGTTCTGGTTCCCGGACATGGTCCAGTGGATACCGGCACTCATTGCTGTGGGGCTGGTGGCGCTGGCAAACCTGGCCGCCGTGC
This sequence comes from Enterobacter sp. 50588862, assembly GCF_001462935.1. Lineage (NCBI taxonomy): Bacteria > Pseudomonadati > Pseudomonadota > Gammaproteobacteria > Enterobacterales > Enterobacteriaceae > Enterobacter > Enterobacter sp. 50588862. The sequence goes on along the minus strand of NZ_LNHM01000022.1, from coordinate 49,586 downwards.
GCCTTTACGGTGAAATCGAGTTCTGGTTTGCGATGATCAAAGTAACCACCATCATCGTGATGATTGTTATTGGCCTGGGCGTGATTTTCTATGGTTTTGGCAACGGCGGACATGCCATCGGCTTTGGCAACCTGACTGAACACGGCGGCTTCTTCGCCGGCGGCTGGAAGGGCTTCCTGACGGCGCTGTGTATTGTTGTGGCCTCGTATCAGGGCGTGGAGCTGATCGGGATTACCGCCGGGGAAGCGAAAAACCCGCAGGTTACGCTGCGTAGCGCGGTGGGCAAAGTGCTGTGGCGCATCCTGATTTTCTACGTGGGCGCAATCTTCGTTATTGTGACCATCTTCCCGTGGAACGAAATCGGCACGACGGGGAGTCCGTTCGTATTAACCTTTGCGAAGATTGGGATTACAGCAGCAGCGGGTATCATCAACTTTGTGGTCCTGACGGCAGCGCTGTCAGGCTGTAACAGCGGGATGTACAGCTGTGGCCGTATGCTCTACGCACTCTCGAAAAATAACCAGCTGCCTGCGGCAATGAGTAAAGTCTCACGTGCTGGCGTGCCGGTAGCGGGCGTCGCGGTCTCCATTGTCATCCTGCTGATTGGCTCCTGCCTGAATTACATCATCCCTAATCCGCAGCGCGTGTTTGTTTATGTCTACAGCGCCAGCGTGCTGCCGGGCATGGTGCCGTGGTTTGTTATCCTCATCAGCCAGCTGCGTTTCCGCCATGCGCATAAAAAAGCGATCGCCAGCCATCCGTTCCGCTCGATCCTTTTCCCGTATGCGAACTATTTGACGATGGCGTTCCTGATTTGCGTATTAATTGGAATGTACTTTAATGAAGATACCCGCATGTCGCTGTTTGTCGGGCTGATCTTCCTGGCGGCAGTGACGGCCGCGTATAAGCTTTTTGGCCTGGGTCGCCGTGCCACCACGCAGAAAGTGGAGGAATAAGCGGCAAAATGTGCAAACCATAACCAAACGCGCATTTTTTTCAAAAAAGCACTAGACAGCGGGGACGGAGGTACGTAATATCCAGCCCCGCAACGGCGCTAAGCGCCCGTAGCTCAGCTGGATAGAGCGCTGCCCTCCGGAGGCAGAGGTCTCAGGTTCGAATCCTGTCGGGCGCGCCATTTTAGTTCCCGGCGCTAGAGCTGCGGTGGTCTGAGAAGTAGTCAGTACCGCGTGAAAGAATACAGTGGTGGCTATAGCTCAGTTGGTAGAGCCCTGGATTGTGATTCCAGTTGTCGTGGGTTCGAATCCCATTAGCCACCCCATTATTGAAAGAGTTGTGAATTGCGAAGGTGGCGGAATTGGTAGACGCGCTAGCTTCAGGTGTTAGTGTCCTTAGGATGTGGGGGTTCGAGTCCCCCCCCTCGCACCACGACTTTTTAAATGAATTGAACTAAAAATTCAAAAAAGCAGTACATCGGCGAGTAGCGCAGCTTGGTAGCGCAACTGGTTTGGGACCAGTGGGTCGGAGGTTCGAATCCTCTCTCGCCGACCAATTTTGAACCCCGCTTCGGCGGGGTTTTTTGTTTTCTGTAAGTTTTTTCCCCTGTCGTTATCTCCAGAAAGCACCCTTTATCATTGTCGCGATTCAGTGACATGCAAGTCATTGAAAATAAGATAAATAATTATTTGTGGGATTTACTGTCTCTTCCTGGCGACATATTTCTGCTTTTGCCGATACGCTATGAAGCTTCAGATGCGACTTAACAGCATAATTTCCTTTTATCTTAAAATGTTGCGCCATGTAAAAGTTCTGCGTGTAAATCTGGCACGTAACGTGCAATAATATACGCGTAGATGCTCATTCCATCTCTTATGTTCGCCTTAGTGCCTCATAAACTCAGGAATGACGCAGAGCCATTTACGGTGCTTATCGTCCACTGACAGATGTCGCTTCGGCCTCATCAGACACCATGGACATAACGTTGAGTGAAGCACCAAATATGTTGTCTTACAGACCTGTTTTAACGCCTGCTTTTATAGCAGGCGTTTTTTTATGTCTTATTCCCGATACCCACGCATGATCAGGGCGACCAACAGCAGGGCGGCTGACGAGACCGTATAGAGCGCCAGCACTGAGCCAAGCCCAACAGCCACTATCGCTGTAATGCCGGTGAAAAGCGAGGCGCTGAGCGTTTGCCAGCGCCAGGCTTTACCGCTGGCTGACGCGGTTTGCGTGATATGAAAACTGCTGAGTACGCCAAACGTGCCGGCTGCGAAGAGAACGTTTGAGGCCAGATGCGCGATAAAGATCATCCCCAGCGCACATGCCATCCACCCGGACAACAACGGCAGCATTCCATAAGCGGCAAGAAAAATACCGAGACAAACGATGATTCGCGGCGTGTGGACGGCAAAGCGCGTCAGGCTCTCTTTTTTTAGCAGCATGGGGCCGCAAAGTTGCCCCATGCTCCTTGCGAAAAGCAGAGGCAGAGCAAGGCCCGCCGCATCCTGAGGATGGAGCTGCTGCGCCAGGGCCGGAAGTAGCGCCATAGCCGGTGAGCCGACGGCCGCCAGCGCCGGCAAAATGAGCAGGCTGCGCTTTTGCCGAACGGTCAACGTCCCCCAGCGCAGTGGCGCGGGGGCTGCCTCTTCACCGGGGAGAGGTAGCAATGGCGCAGAAAACCGGCGCCCAGCCAGCCACAGTAGCAGCAGCGATCCGAGAAAACTGGCGGCATCAATAGCCAGCAAGGTAAACACAGAGGTCTGCTTGAATAGCACCACGCCGAGTCCAGTACCTAATAACACCTGAGAAGCAAAAATCACATTTTCCAGACAGGTCGCAGCAGGCAGCTCTGTTTCGCTAAGTCCGCGTTTAAAGAGTAATGTCAGCGCGGGCCAGCTCATCCCGCTGAGCAGCGCTTCGGTGGATTGCACGGCGAGAAGCGAGGCAATGCTGTGATAACCCGCACCGAGCAGGGGGAAGAGCAGGGCGAGCAGGCCCAACGCCTCGGTCAGTATCAGCAGGAATACTGGAGAATAGCGCGAGCACAGCTTTTCGCCGATCGCGCTGCCGATGAATCCCGGAACCGTTGCGAAAAGAAAAGCGAGGGTGAGCAGGGCGGGCGGGGCCGACCACGCTAACAGTAAACCAAAGACCACGACCTGGGTTAAACCATTTCCCAGCGAAGAAAAGATAAAAGCACAGGCAAGCAGGCGCAGCCAGCGGTGGCAGCGCAGCGCTTCAATAAGCGCATACAAAAGCGAGTTCATGAAGATTTCCTTTCAAAAACGATTTAATCCACGCTGCAGAAAGTGCGCGTGTGTGAAAAAAGGTTAATGAAAAGACATCGTTACATTGGCGGGTTCGTTTGCAGATGTGGGTGTAAAGAATGTAGCAGGAGAAAGGCGATAAAAAAAGGAGGCCGTCTGGCCTCCTTTTTTATTTATTGCGGGTTACCGTTATTTTGCAGCGTCAGCAATAGCCCATCGCGCCGCATGGCGGCCGCCTCTTCTGGCTTATGCTGTTTGTCCAGCGTATCGGCAAGCCACGCGTAGTCAAACGCGTCCGGACGCTGTTTCAGTGCCGCACGGAAGGCCAGGCTCGCCTCTTGCCATTCGCCGTGCTTCATCAGCGACTGGCCCAGGGTACTCCACAGCAGCGGACGGTCACCGACGGTTTTGATCTGCTGGCGCAGCACTTTTTCGACCTGCTCGGGGTTATTGGTTTTCAGGCGCGGGATCACCATGACCAGGCGATCGTCGTACTGGCGCTTCAGGCCGTCGAGAAGGATCTCCTGGGCAGTGTCATGATCGTCACATTCAATAAGATGTTCCGCCATGGCCACCTGCAGGGGGACCTGCTGGCGCGTTTTCCGGCTCTGATTCTTCCACCAGGTTTTCAGGCCTTCGCTGCCCAGGTCGGCGCGCGCCTGATCCATCAGGCCAATCCATGCCAGACGCTGAAGTTCATCACGATGTTCATCATCACCCACCTCGGCCTTCGCCATCGACGGAATAATGTCCAGCAACGAGCCCCACGCTCCGGTACGAATATAGGCCTGCTCCGCAAGGCGCAGGACTTCCGGATGACGCGGTGCGATTTCCAGCAGACGGTCAATGCCGTGGCGCGCCGCGTGGTTCTCATTGCGCGCGAGCTGCAGGCGTACGCGGGTAATTTCCACTGGGATCGGGTCGCCAGACGCCAGTTCTGACGCGCGTTCCAGATGCTGGTTAGCGCGGGCTTCATCACCGCGCTGCTGCGCCGCTTCGGCGGCCAGAAGATAGTTCACCACCGGCTGTTCCGCGTGATCGGCGTTTTTCGACATCAGCTTTTCAACCTGCTGGTAATCGCCTTCGGCCAGCTTTAGCAGTGCCTGTTCCGTTTGCTTACGGGCGCGGCGACGCTTACGACCAACGAACCAGCCGCGGGTATGGGCACCGGTGCGGAAAATACGGCGCAGGATCCATTCAACGGCAAGCAGGACCACGACGCCGAGGATCAGAACGATCGCCAGACCCGTTACGCTGGTTTCAATGTTGTAGTTATCGGTCTGGATCAGGACGTATCCCTGATGACCTGCAAGCATCGGGCCCAGGACGATCCCGGCGATCAGCAGGATGAAGAGTAAAAGGACTTTTAGCATCATTACTCTCCCTGTGGCGCGCTTTCAGGCGCTGGTGCCGCCGCTGTGCCGGTCTGCCCGGCCGGAACGCCCGGCTGCGCCAGCAGGTTACGCACGCGCGTCTGCATCAGCTTCTCCAGAATCGGCTGGCTGGCCAGTTTATCCGGCACGTTCATGGTGATGTTCTGCTGGCTCAGCTTGTCGATATCTTCGAGGAAGGCGGTGGTCGTTGCATCATCGGTGTTGTAGTAGGCGCGTACCCACGTCGAGACGTTATCCAGCGCCTGTTTGTACGTTTCTTCCTGATGGCGCGGCACGGCCTGCGCCGCGACCAGCAGGCGGGAACGGATGTTTTCGCGCAGATAGATATCCTGATTCGGCGCTAACAGCGGTACGGCGGTTTCATCGCGACGGCGGATGGTGATGAAGCTGTCCATAAAGTTCTGCCAGCTTTTCTGCAGGTTTATGCGCCATTCGCTCAGGGAGCTGGACAGCTCGGTACCGTCAGAGTCCATCGGGGAGTCGTCGTCATTGTTATCCGCCAGCTGCAGGTTATCTATTTGATTCGAAAGCTGGTTCACCTTGAGGATAATGCCGTCGTAATCCACCTGTGAAACGGCGGAGAGGCTGGCGATATCTTCGGTAATCGCACGGCGCGCGGTAATGAGGCTCGGATCGTTCATGTCGGCCAGGCTCGCATCGGCGCTTTTCAGCAGCGCGGCGGCGGTGGTCACGTCCTGATCGCTCCACAGCTTACGCCCGGCGAGTTTGACGAGGAAATCGGCCTGCGAGAGCAGCCAGGTTTTGGCATCGGTGCCGGAGATGGTGGCGACTTTCTGCTGTACTTCGCCCAGCTGTTTGGTCAGCTCTTCCTGTTTGCTGTTCGCCTCGGCAAGCGCGGCGGCCTGCTGCTTAATCACCGCTTCCAGCTCGGTTTTCTGCGTTTCCTGCGCTTTTTGCAGGGAGGTAAGCTGATTGACCAGCGTATCGCTGGTGGCCGTCTGGTTAGCACTCTGTTGCTTTACCAGACCATACAGGCCGACGCCTGCTGCCAGCGCAATGGCGATGGCAATCGCGCTCAGCGCGAGGCTGGTTTTATTGCTGCCGTTTTTCTTCTCAGCGGTTTTCTCAGTCGTCTCTGGCTGTGGCGTTGTCTCCACAGTCTCCCTGGTCTCTTCAACCACGGCGGAGGATTTTTCGTGTTCCGTCATTATGGCTTCCCATTTGAGAGTTATTGTAATGCGCGCAGCAGCGCATCGTTGTCGGCGTTATCAGCGATCCGAATATCCTGCCAGCCCAGTTCCCGGGCGAGGTTCGCCAGACGCTCACTGACGACCAGAAGCCGACAGCGGAGTAACCAGTTTTCGCGATACCAACGCGGTATCAGCGACCAAAGCTGTTGTAACATTTCACCGCTGGTGACCACCAGCGTATTAATACCGCGCGCGTGCCAGCGCATCGCCTCTTCAGCACCGTCGTAGTGTTTCGCACAGCGCTGGTAGCACTCAACAAACGTGACGTCAGCCCCGCGTTCCCGCAGCGTTTCACCCAGCAGTTCGCGGCCACCGTTGCCGCGCAAAATGAGCGCGCGCTTTCCGGCAATAGTTTGTAATTCAGGTAATTGTAGCAAGACTTCGCTGATTTCCCGATCCAACGGGTAGCGAACGTCTGTTCCACTCACGGTATGTAAGGCCAGCGCGGTGGTTCTGCCGATAGCGAAATAGCGCGGAGCGGTCGGCCAGCGTGTTCCCGCCTGTTGCAGCTGCGCATGGGCAAATTCCACGGCATGCTGCGATAGCGCAAACAACAGGTCGCCTTCCTGAAGAGTATTCATCTGGTCGGCGAGCGCAGAGAGCTCCCGACCGGGGGAGAATTCAATTAGCGGAAAACTCCAGGCCACCTGCCCCAGTGCGCGCAGACGGCTCACTAACTGCTCTCCTGCGGGAGAAGGGCGGGTGACAAGAATACTCATGCAGGGGGTTCTCCGTTATAGACCTCGGCCAGAATTTCACGTGCGCCGTTATTCAGCAGCTCTTCCGCCAGCGACACGCCAAGCGCTTCGGCATCCTGCGGCTTGCCGCGACGTTCGCCGCGCACCATCTGTGAACCGTCCGGCGCGCCCACCAGCGCACGCAGCCACAGTTCACCGTCTGTTAATTCAGCATAGCTGCCAATCGGCACCTGACACCCGCCTTCGAGGCGAGTATTCATCGCCCGCTCGGCTTTTACGCGGGTTGCGGTCTCGTCATGGTTCAGCGGAGCGAGCAGCTCGCGGGTGCGCGCATCGTCCAGACGGCACTCAATGCCGACGGCGCCCTGTCCGACGGCCGGCAGCGACAGCTCTGGCGGCAACGCCACGCGAATGCGTTCCTCCAGCCCCAGGCGCTTCAGGCCTGCAACGGCAAGAATAATGGCATCGTAATCGCCGTTATCCAGCTTGCCCAGACGCGTGCCAACGTTACCGCGCAGCGAGCGGATGATAAGGTCAGGACGACGCTCCGCCAGCTGACACTGACGGCGTAAACTGGACGTGCCAACCACGCTACCCGCCGGCAGCGCGTCGAGCGAGTCATAGCGGTTTGAGACAAACGCATCGCGCGGGTCTTCGCGCTCGCAGATGGTCACTAGCCCCAGCCCTTCCGGGAACTCGACGGGCACGTCTTTCATCGAATGTACGGCGATATCGGCGCGGTTCTCAAGCAATGCCAGTTCCAGTTCTTTGACAAACAGGCCCTTGCCGCCCACTTTCGCCAGCGGCGTATCGAGGATCACGTCACCGCGCGTGACCATCGGCACCAGCTCGACGCGCAATCCACTGTGGCAGGCTTCCAGGCGCTGCTTCACATAATGTGCCTGCCAGAGCGCGAGAGGGCTTTGGCGTGTGGCAATTCTCAAAACATTGTCTAACATGCTTGTTACCGTCATTATCAATCGCTAACCATCCTAACATTGTTGACTCTGGGATGGCAGTTTTACGGTTGATGAAGCGTGAGAGGGACAAGGCGGCGTATTCGTCAGCCATAGCCGTATTCAGGAATTTACACGTACAGAACGGTGCTACACTTGTATGTAGCGCATCTTTCTTTACGGTCAACCGGCAAGGTGTTAAATTGATCACGTTTTAGACCATTTTTTCGTCGGTACCACCATAATGACAAGGGCGAAAAAAGGGTAACGGTTATCTTTTTGAAATACTGCGGGCTCGCTGTTATTCGTGTTTTGAATAGCTTACGATACCCGGAAACATCAGGCGATACGTCTTGTACCTCTATATTGAGACTCTGAAACAGAGACTGGATGCCATAAATCAATTGCGTGTGGATCGCGCGCTTGCTGCCATGGGCCCTGCTTTCCAGCAGGTATACAGTCTGCTGCCGACATTATTGCACTATCACCACCCGCTAATGCCTGGCTACCTTGATGGTAACGTTCCCCAGGGCATTTGCCTCTTCACGCCTGATGAAACCCAACAGCATTATTTGAACGAGCTGGAACTCTACCGCGGCATGCCGCCTCAGGTTTCTCCGAAAGGTGAACTGCCGATTACCGGCGTTTACTCCATGGGGAGCACCTCATCGGTAGGGCAAAGCTGTTCTTCGGACCTGGACATCTGGGTCTGCCATCAGTCCTGGCTCGACAACGAAGAGCGCCAGCTGCTGCAGCGTAAATGCAGCCTGCTGGAGAGCTGGGCGGCATCGCTCGGCGTGGAAGTGAGCTTCTTCTTGATTGATGAAAACCGTTTCCGCCATAACGAAAGCGGCAGTCTGGGTGGTGAGGACTGCGGCTCGACCCAGCACATTCTGTTGCTGGATGAGTTTTACCGTACTGCCGTTCGCCTGGCCGGGAAACGTATTCTGTGGAATATGGTGCCGTGCGATGAAGAAGAGAATTATGACGATTACGTCATGTCGCTTTACTCGCAGGGCGTACTGACGCCTAACGAGTGGCTTGATCTGGGCGGCCTGAGCTCCCTGTCTGCCGAAGAGTACTTCGGCGCAAGCCTCTGGCAGCTCTATAAGAGTATTGATTCACCGTACAAAGCGGTACTCAAAACCCTGCTGCTCGAAGCCTACTCCTGGGAATACCCTACGCCGCGCCTGCTGGCGAAAGACATCAAGCAGCGCCTGCACGATGGCGAGATTGTCTCCTTCGGGCTGGACGCTTACTGCATGATGCTGGAGCGCGTAACCGAATACCTGAAAGCCATTGATGACGCCACGCGTCTTGACCTGGTGCGTCGATGTTTCTATCTCAAAGTCTGTGAGAAGTTGAGCCGTGAGCGCGCCTGCGTGGGCTGGCGTCGTGAAGTGGTCAGTCAGCTAGTGAAAGAGTGGGGATGGGACGAAGCGCGTCTGTCCATGCTTGATAACCGCGCCAACTGGAAGATCGATCAGGTGCGTGAAGCGCACAACGAACTGCTCGACGCGATGATGCAAAGCTACCGTAACCTGATCCGTTTTGCGCGCCGCAATAACCTTAGCGTTTCCGCCAGCCCGCAGGATATCGGGGTGTTAACCCGTAAGCTGTACGCCGCGTTTGAAGCGCTGCCGGGCAAAGTGACCCTGGTTAACCCGCAGATTTCGCCTGACCTGTCTGAACCAAACCTGACCTTTATCTATGTGCCGCCGGGCCGCGCGAACCGCACCGGGTGGTATCTGTACAACCGTGCGCCAAGCATGGATTCCATCATCAGCCATCAGCCGCTGGAATATAACCGCTATCTGAACAAGCTGGTGGCGTGGGCCTGGTTTAACGGCCTGCTGACCTCGCGCACGCGCCTGTTTATCAAAGGCAACGAGGTGGTCGATCTCGCTAAGCTGCAGGAGATGGTGGCGGATGTCTCGCACCACTTCCCGCTGCGTCTGCCTGCCCCAACGCCAAAAGCGCTCTACAGCCCGTGCGAGATCCGTCACCTGGCAATCATCGTTAACCTGGAGTACGACCCGACGGCGGCCTTCCGCAATCAGGTGGTCCATTTTGACTTCCGCAAGCTGGACGTCTTCAGCTTTGGCGAGCAGCAAAACTGCCTGGTGGGCAGCGTAGACCTGCTGTACCGCAACTCGTGGAACGAAGTGCGTACCCTGCACTTCAACGGCGAGCAGGCGATGATTGAAGCGCTGAAAACCATTCTCGGCAAGATGCACCAGGACGCCGCGCCGCCGGACAGCGTCGAAGTGTTCTGCTACAGCCAGCACCTTCGCGGTTTAATTCGTACCCGCGTGCAGCAGCTGGTGTCTGAATGCATCGAACTGCGTCTCTCCAGCACCCGCCAGGAAACCGGGCGCTTTAAAGCGCTGCGCGTCTCCGGGCAGACGTGGGGCCTGTTCTTCGAGCGTCTGAACGTGTCGGTGCAGAAGCTGGAAAACGCTATCGAGTTCTACGGCGCGATTTCACACAACAAGCTGCACGGCCTGTCGGTTCAGGTGGAAACCAACCACGTCAAGCTGCCGCAGGTGGTGGATGGCTTTGCCAGTGAAGGGATTATTCAGTTCTTCTTTGAAGAGTCGGGCGACGATGCCGGGTTCAACATCTACATTCTGGATGAGACCAACCGCGCCGAGGTGTATCACCACTGTGAAGGCAGCAAAGAGGAGCTGGTGCGCGACGTCAGCCGCTTCTACTCTTCCTCGCATGACCGTTTCACCTACGGTTCCAGCTTTATCAACTTCAACCTGCCGCAGTTCTACCAGATTGTGAACGTGGATGGGCGAGCGCAGGTGATCCCGTTCCGTACGCAGGCGATTACCCCAGCAGTGCCTGCGAATCAGGATACCGCACCGCTGTTGCAGCAGTATTTTTCCTGAGGCTTTTCGCCCGGTAAGGCGTAGCCGCCACCGGGCAACAAAACTACCTGAAACGCACTTCCTCGCCCGCCTGCGCGGTCGCCGCCTGTTCCAGCAGATCCCAGAACGTTTCGCCGCTGCGATCGCAAACCCACTCGTCACCCTTCAAATCAAAGTGATAGCCGCCCTGTTTGGCCGCCAGCCACACCTGGTGAAGCGGCTCCTGACGGTTAATAATAATTTTGCTGCCGTTTTCGAAGCTCAGGGTCAGAATGCCGCCGTTGATTTCACAATCGATATCGCTGTCGCCGTCCCAGTCGTCGATACGTTCTTCGATGGTCATCCACAGGGTGTCGGCAAGGCGATGGAATTCACTGTCGTTCATGGTTTTGTTCCTGTTTTTCGTGATGGCGGCAGTATAACGCTAAATAATTCCCGTTGCAGGAAAGCGGCAAACTCTTGCTTTTGTGTCTTCTCCTGCGATGATAGAAACAGATTTGAACTTACGGGCAACTTTATAATGAAAAACGCTTTCCGAACGCTTGCCGTTCTCATCACGCTGTTTAGCCTGACCGGCTGCGGACTGAAGGGACCACTCTACTTCCCGCCTGCGGATAAAACCGCGCCGCCGCCGACAAAACCGGTTAACAGCGGCATCGAGTCTTCCACGCCAAAGACTAACGATCGTGGCGATAACGGCGGTCCGACTCAGGTTAACCTCTGACGACAACGTTCTGTACCCGCGCAATGGAGCAAATGATGCAGTTCTCTAAAATGCATGGCCTTGGCAACGATTTTATGGTCGTCGACGCGGTAACGCAGAATGTGTTTTTCTCCCCGGAACTGATCCGCCGCCTGGCGGATCGGCACGTGGGCGTGGGGTTCGATCAGCTGCTGGTGGTTGAGCCGCCCTACGATCCTGACCTCGATTTCCACTACCGTATTTTCAACGCTGACGGCAGTGAGGTTAACCAGTGCGGCAATGGCGCGCGCTGTTTCGCCCGCTTTGTCCGCCTGAAAGGGCTCACCAATAAGCGCGATATCCGCGTCAGTACCGCCAACGGTCGTATGGTGCTCAGCGTTACCGACGATGAGCTGGTGCGCGTCAATATGGGTGAGCCTAACTTCGAGCCTTCCGCCGTGCCGTTTCGCGCAAACAAAGCGGAAAAGACCTATATTATGCGGGCGGCCGAGCAGACAGTATTGTGCGGCGTTGTCTCGATGGGTAACCCGCACTGCGTGATTCAGGTGGATGACGTGGAAACTGCGGCGGTCGAAACGCTCGGTCCGGTGCTGGAGAGCCACGAGCGGTTCCCGGAGCGGGCGAACATCGGCTTTATGCAGGTAGTGAAGCGTGAACACATCCGTCTGCGGGTTTACGAGCGCGGCGCGGGCGAAACCCAGGCCTGCGGAAGCGGCGCCTGTGCGGCGGTGGCCGTCGGTATCTCCCTGGGGTTACTGGCAGAAGAGGTTCGCGTGGAATTACCGGGCGGTCGTCTTGATATCGCCTGGAAAGGAGCGGGTCATCCACTGTACATGACTGGCCCGGCGACACATGTTTATGACGGGTTTATCCATCTATGAAACAACCAGGGGAAGAACTGCAGGAAACAGTGACGGAACTGGACGACAGCGCTGTTGTTGATTATCTGCTGAACAATCCTGAGTTTTTTATTCGCAATGCACGCGTCGTCGAACGAATGCGCGTGCCGCATCCGGTTCGCGGGACCGTGTCGCTGGTCGAATGGCACATGGCGCGCTCGCGTAACCACATCAACCAGCTCGAAGAGAATATGACGCTGCTGATGGAGCAGGCCAGCACCAACGAAAGCCTGTTCTATCGCCTTCTGCACCTGCAGGCGCGTCTGGCCTCGGCGCATAGCCTTGAAGAGTTTCTCAGCCGCTTCCATCGCTGGGCGCGCGAGCTGGGGCTGGCGGGCGCAACGATTCGTCTGTTCCCTGACCGCTGGCGCATCGGCGCACCGTCGGGGTTCACCCATCTGGCGCTCAGCCGTCAGGCGTTTGAACCGCTGCGCATTCAGCGCCTGGGTCATGAGCATCACTATCTGGGGCCGCTGAACGGACCTGAGCTGCTGGTAGTGCTGCCGGAAGCCAAAGCGATTGGCTCGGTGGCGATGTCGCTGATGGGGCGCGATGGCGACCTGGGGGTAATATTATTTACCAGCCGCGACGCGCACCACTATGAGCAGGGGCAAGCCACGCACCTGCTGCAGGAGATCGCCCTGATGCTGCCCGAGCTGCTGGAGCGCTGGATTGAACGCGTATGACGGACGGACTGCTCGCCACTGACGTCACCCGGTTTCTGCGCTATCTGGGCGTTGAGCGCCAGCTCAGCCCCATTACGCTGCTTAACTATCAGCGTCAGCTTGATGCCATCATGCAGATTGCCGAAGAAATCGGCCTGAAAAGCTGGCAACAATGTGACGCCGCCACGGTACGCGGGTTCGTCGTGCGTAGCCGTAAAAAAAACCTTAGCCCGGCGAGCCTTGCGCTCCGGCTCTCTGCCCTGCGCAGCTTTTTCGACTGGCTGGTCAGCCAGGGCAAGCTGAAAGCTAACCCGGCAAAAGGGATCGCCACGCCAAAAGCCCCGCGCCATCTGCCGAAAAATATTGACGTCGACGACGTAAACCGCCTGCTGGATATCGATCTAAACGATCCGCTGGCCGTGCGCGACCGCGCGATGCTGGAGGTAATGTACGGTGCGGGCCTGCGTCTCTCCGAACTGGTGAACCTCGACTTAAAGCATCTCGATCTGGAATCCGGCGAAGTGTGGGTGATGGGCAAGGGCAGCAAAGAGCGCCGCCTGCCGATTGGCCGCAACGCCGTCTCCTGGATTGAGCACTGGCTGGATCTGCGCGGCCTGTTTGGCGCGGAAGAGGATGCGCTGTTTTTATCAAAGCTCGGCAAGCGGATCTCCGCGCGTAACGTGCAGAAGCGCTTTGCGGAGTGGGGCATCAAGCAGGGGCTGAACAGCCACGTGCATCCCCACAAGCTACGCCACTCTTTTGCGACACACATGCTGGAATCGAGCGGCGATCTGCGCGGCGTACAGGAACTGCTTGGCCACGCGAATCTGTCGACCACTCAAATCTACACCCACTTAGACTTCCAACACCTTGCCTCGGTGTATGACGCGGCGCATCCACGCGCCAAACGGGGGAAATAATGCGTTTTTACCGCCCACTCGGTCAGATCTCAGCCCTGACGTTTGACCTTGATGACACCCTTTATGACAACCGCGAGGTGATCCTGCGTACCGAGCAGGAGTCGCTGGCGTTTGTGCAGAACTACCATCCCGCGCTGAAGGCGATGCAGAACAAGGATTTCCAGAAGCTGCGTCAGTCCCTGCGGGAGACCGAGCCGGACATTTACCACGACGTGACCGAATGGCGTCGTCGCGCGGTTGAGCAGGCGATGCTGAACGCGGGTCTGAGCGCACAGGATGCCGCCGTCGGTGCCGAAGCGGCAATGGAAAACTTCGCCAAATGGCGCAGCCGCATCGACGTGCCGCAGGAAACCCACGACACGCTGGCGAAGCTTGCCGAAAAGTGGCCGCTGGTGGCCATCACCAACGGCAATGCCCAGCCGGAGCTGTTTGGCCTCAGCGATTATTTTGAATTCGTGCTGCGCGCGGGTCCGCACGGGCGCGCGAAGCCGTTCAGCGACATGTACCATCTGGCAGCGGAGAAGCTTAACCTGCAGCTGGGTGAGATCCTGCACGTGGGGGATGACCTGACCACAGACGTGGCCGGTGCCATCCGCTGCGGCATGCAGGCCTGCTGGATCAAGCCAGAAAATGCGGAGCTGATGACCGCAACAGACAGCCGTCTTCTGCCGCACGTGGAAATTTCGCGGTTGGCATCCCTCACGACGCTGATATAATCATCAATTGTTCTGTATAAATTAACAGGGTTTTGGCGAGTGGAAACATTTGCCTGCCCGACATGACGTGACGGTGCCAATGGACGTTTCTTACCTGCTCGACAGCCTTAATGACAAACAGCGTGACGCGGTTGCCGCCTCGCGCACCAACCTGCTGGTTCTGGCTGGGGCGGGGAGTGGTAAGACACGCGTGCTGGTTCACCGTATCGCCTGGCTGCAGAGCGTGGAAAACTGCTCACCGTACTCGATTATGGCCGTGACGTTTACCAACAAGGCGGCGGCGGAGATGCGTCACCGTATCGCCCAGCTGATGGGCACCAGCCAGGGCGGCATGTGGGTTGGCACCTTCCACGGCCTGGCGCACCGTCTGCTGCGCGCGCACCATATGGACGCTAACCTGCCGCAGGATTTCCAGATCCTCGACAGCGAAGATCAGCTCCGTCTGCTGAAGCGCCTGATCAAGGCGATGAACCTCGATGAGAAGCAGTGGCCGCCGCGTCAGGCGATGTGGTACATCAACGGTCAGAAAGACGAGGGGCTGCGCCCGCACCACATTCAGAGTTTCGGCAACCCGGTCGAGCAGACCTGGCAGAACGTCTATAAGGCCTATCAGGAAGCGTGCGATCGCGCCGGCCTGGTGGATTTCGCCGAGCTGCTGCTGCGCGCCCACGAGCTGTGGCTCAACAAACCGCATATCCTGCAGCACTACCGCGAACGCTTCACCAACATCCTGGTTGACGAATTCCAGGATACCAACAACATCCAGTACGCGTGGATCCGCCTGCTGGCCGGAGATACCGGCAAGGTGATGATCGTGGGCGATGACGACCAGTCGATCTACGGCTGGCGCGGCGCGCAGGTGGAGAACATCCAGCGCTTCCTCAACGATTTTCCCGGCGCGCAAACCATCCGTCTGGAGCAGAACTATCGCTCAACCAGCAACATCCTGAGCGCGGCCAACGCCCTGATTGAGAACAACAACGGGCGTCTGGGCAAAAAGCTGTGGACCGACGGCGTCGACGGCGAACCGATTTCGATTTACTGCGCCTTCAACGAGCTCGACGAAGCGCGCTTCGTGGTGAACCGCATCAAAACCTGGCAGGACAACGGCGGCGCGCTGGAGCAGTGCGCCATTCTCTACCGCAGCAACGCCCAGTCGCGCGTGCTGGAAGAGGCGCTGCTGCAGGTGAGCATGCCGTACCGCATTTACGGCGGCATGCGATTCTTCGAACGTCAGGAGATCAAAGATGCGCTTTCGTATCTGCGCCTGATCGCCAACCGCAACGACGACGCGGCGTTTGAGCGCGTGGTGAACACGCCGACTCGCGGGATTGGCGACCGTACGCTGGACGTGGTGCGTCAGGCCTCGCGCGATCGCCAGCTGACGCTGTGGCAGGCGTGCCGCGAGCTGCTGCAGGAAAAGGCCCTTGCCGGACGCGCAGCCAGCGCCCTGCAGCGCTTCCTTGAGCTGATTGACGCCCTGGCGCAGGAAACCGCCGACATGCCGCTGCACGTGCAGACCGACCGGGTGATTAAAGACTCCGGCCTGCGCACCATGTACGAGCAGGAAAAAGGCGAGAAGGGTCAGACCCGTATTGAGAACTTAGAGGAACTGGTCACGGCAACGCGCCAGTTCAGCTACAACGAAGAAGACGAAGACCTGATGCCGCTGCAGGCGTTCCTCTCTCACGCCGCGCTGGAAGCGGGTGAAGGGCAGGCGGACACCTGGCAGGACGCGGTTCAGCTGATGACCCTGCACTCCGCCAAAGGTCTGGAGTTCCCGCAGGTGTTTATCGTCGGCATGGAAGAGGGCATGTTCCCAAGCCAGATGTCGCTCGATGAAGGCGGGCGTCTGGAAGAAGAACGTCGTCTGGCTTACGTGGGCGTGACGCGAGCGATGCAGAAGCTGACGCTAACCTACGCTGAAACCCGCCGCCTGTACGGTAAAGAGGTCTATCACCGTCCGTCGCGCTTTATCGGTGAACTGCCGGAAGAGTGCGTGGAAGAGGTGCGTCTGCGCGCCAGCATCAGCCGTCCGGTTAGCCATCCGCGCATGGGCTCGCCGATCTCTGAAACCGACACCGGCTACAAGCTGGGCCAGCGTGTGCGCCATTCTAAGTTTGGCGAAGGTACCATTGTGAATCTGGAAGGCAGCGGCGAGCACAGCCGCCTGCAGGTCGCGTTCCAGGGGCAGGGGATCAAATGGCTGGTGGCGGCCTACGCGAAGCTGGAAACAGTCTAACATTCAGAAAAATATCATTATTTTGTAATAATCTGCTAGCCTTATACGTTGAAGGTCAATTAATGCCCTTCAGCGTTCCGTTGCGTGTTGACGCCACAGTTACTGCTGGCGTAACATGCGCGCACGATTACGCTAAGAGGACATTCGCCTTGGACACACCCAGTAGATACTGGCTCAATTCCCTGTCATCCAGGAACAACTCCTAAGGCTATCTCCTCATGCTGATGGCCTTAGTGGTTGTCAGCGACTGCATTATTCCCGTCGCGCTGAGTCAGGCTGTTTAATGGTCTGAAACCCAATTTGTTTCTGTGTGCCCACCGAACTGTCCGATATTTTTTGCATTGGGAGTCCCGGTCATGTTGAGCGCATTTCAACTCGAAAATAACCGACTGACTCGGCTTGAAGCCGAAGAGTCACAGCCCCTCATTGATGCCGTATGGGTGGATCTGGTCGAGCCGGACGACGATGAACGCCTTCGCGTACAATCTGAGCTGGGGCAAAGCCTGGCAACCCGCCCGGAACTGGAAGACATCGAAGCCTCCGCGCGTTTCTTTGAAGATGAAGACGGCCTGCACATTCACTCCTTCTTCTTCTTTGAAGATGCGGAAGATCACGCGGGCAACTCCACCGTGGCGTTTACCATTCGCGACGGTCGTCTGTTTACTCTGCGTGAACGCGAACTGCCGGCATTCCGTCTCTACCGCATGCGCGCCCGCAGCCAGGCGATGGTGGACGGTAACGCTTACGAGCTGCTGCTCGATCTGTTCGAGACTAAAATTGAACAGCTGGCGGATGAAATTGAAAACATCTACAGCGATCTGGAAAAGCTGAGCCGCGTGATCATGGAAGGCCATCAGGGGGATGAGTACGACGAAGCGCTTTCGACGCTGGCAGAGCTGGAAGATATCGGCTGGAAGGTGCGTTTGTGTCTGATGGATACCCAGCGCGCGCTGAACTTCCTGGTGCGCAAGGCGCGTCTGCCGGGCGGTCAGCTGGAGCAGGCGCGTGAGATCTTACGCGATATCGAATCTCTGCTGCCGCACAACGAATCCCTGTTCCAGAAGGTGAACTTCCTGATGCAGGCGGCGATGGGCTTTATCAACATCGAGCAGAACCGCATCATCAAGATCTTCTCGGTAGTGTCCGTGGTGTTCCTGCCGCCGACGCTGGTGGCGTCCAGCTACGGAATGAACTTCGAGTTTATGCCGGAGCTGAAGTGGAGCTTTGGCTACCCAGGGGCGATTATCTTCATGATCCTCGCCGGGCTGGCACCGTATCTGTACTTTAAGCGTCGGAACTGGCTGTAAAATCTGGCGGGTGGCGCTGCGCTTACCCGCCCTACAAAACACCTACATTCCTCTGCGGGTTCTGCGCTGGGTATAAATCGCATCGGCGACGAAAATCGCCAGCGCCACCCAGATAAAGGCGAAGGTCACCATCTTATCCGCACCCGGCACTTCGCCGTAAAACACCACCGCCAGCAGGAACATCAGCGTCGGGCCAATGTACTGGAAGAAGCCCAGCGTGGAGAGGCGCAGGCGCGTTGCCGCACCGGTGAAGCACAGCAGCGGAATGGTGGTCACTACGCCCGCCGCCATCAGCATCAGGTTCAGCGACCACGGGTTGCTGCCCATATGGCTGGTGGCGCTGTCGGCGATACCGAACAGATAGATCGCCGCCACCGGCAGCAGCCACAGGGTTTCAAACAGCATCCCGGTTTGCGCTTCCACCGCAATTTTCTTACGTACCAGGCCGTAAAAAGCAAAGCTGAACGCCAGACCGAGGGCGATAACCGGCAGCGAGCCAAACGTCCACAGCTGCACCAGCACGCCGCAGAAGGCGAGAATCACCGCCACCCACTGCATCCGGCGGAAGCGTTCGCCGAGGAAAATCATCCCCAGCACGATATTCACCAGCGGGTTAATGAAGTACCCCAGGCTCGCTTCGAGCATGTGGTGGTTATTCACCGCCCAGATAAACAGCAGCCAGTTGCCGCCGATCAGCACCGCAGAAAGCGCCAGCAGGAAGACCTTTTTAGGGGTTTGCAGCAGCGTTTTAACGCCGGACCACTGACGGCTGATGCTCATCAGCGCGATCATAAAGAAAAACGACCAGATGACGCGGTGAGTGAGGATCTCGTCGGCCGGAACATAGGCGATAAATTTGAAGTACGCCGGGGCGATACCCCAAATAAAATAAGCGGCAAGGGCGAGTAAAACGCCCTGCCGCGTCTGTTTAGCATCCATCGGGAAAATCCGTTACAAAAAAGTGAATCAATTTTACCCGAATTTGCCGCCTCAACCCACCATATAAGTGGCGGTTGCGCTGGCGATATAAACCTGCTCCTCGTTATGCAGCTCAACGCGGGCAACGGCAACTTTGTTCCCGGCACGCAGCAGGCTGCTGGTGCAGGTAAAGCGGTTTCCGCGCCCCGGGCGAAGATAGTCGACGCGTAAATCAATGGTGCCCATGCGCGCCAGACGCTGGCGGAGTTCATCTTCGTTGATGGTGTCATGGCGCGTCAGCGTACTGCCCACGCAGACCAGGCCTGCCGCCACGTCCAGCGCGGAGGCAATCACCCCGCCGTGCAGAATACTTTGCGCCCAGTTACCCACCATCATCGGCTGGTTGTTGAAACTCAGCTGGGCAAACTCTTTCTCATAACGCTCCAGCTCAAGACCCAGCGCACGGTTAAACGGCATATGGTAAACAAAAATCTCGCCCACGAGTTTTAACACTTCTTCGGCGGTAAGCATGGCTGACATGAGACATTACATCCTTATTGTTAATGAAATGTTGATTTTATGCTTCAGCAATAAGGAATTCCACTTTCAGAAACGAGGATGCAGCAGTTATCGCAGAAGTCTGTAGAATGTTCGCCTCATAACTATTCAGGTAATTTTACTCTTTGCAGGAGAACACCACCGATGCGGACGTATCTGGCCTGGTTACTGGCGGCGGTTGCGCTGCCCCTCACAGCATATGCGCAGGAAGCGACGATTAAAGAAGTCCATGATAAACCTGCCGTTAAGGGCAGCATTATCGCCAATATGCTGCAGGAGCATGACAATCCGTTCACGCTCTACCCGTATGACACGAACTACGTGATTTATACCCAAACCAGCGATCTCAACAAAGAGGCGATAAGCTCCTATAACTGGTCTGATAATGCGCGTAAGGATGAGGTGAAGTTCCAGCTTAGCCTCGCGTTCCCGTTCTGGCGCGGCATCCTGGGGCCGAACTCGGTGCTTGGGGGCTCTTACACGCAGAAGTCCTGGTGGCAGCTCTCTAACAGCGGGGAATCCTCGCCGTTTCGCGAAACCAACTACGAGCCGCAGCTGTTCCTCGGCTTCGCAACGGATTATGAATTCGCCGGCTGGACGCTGCGTGACGTCGAAGTGGGCTTTAATCACGACTCCAACGGCCGCTCTGATCCAACCTCGCGTAGCTGGAACCGCGCCTATACGCGTCTGATGGCGCAGAACGGTAACTGGATGGTGGAGGTGAAGCCGTGGTATGTGGTGGGCAGCACCGATGACAACCCGGACATCACCAAATACATGGGCTACTACCAGCTCAAGGTCGGCTACCAGCTTGGTGATGCCGTGCTGAGCGCGAAGGGGCAGTACAACTGGAACACCGGCTACGGCGGTGCGGAGCTCGGTCTGAGCTACCCGGTGACGAAGCACGTGCGTCTCTATACCCAGGTGTATAGCGGCTACGGCGAGTCGCTGATCGACTACAACTTCAATCAGACTCGCGTTGGCGTGGGCGTAATGCTGAACGATATTCTCTAAGCTGCTCGAATGTTTTTGCGTTAAACGTTGAAGTTTCTCTCTCAGGCGCTGAAAATAGCGCCTGTTTTATTTTTCGCAAATGGGGTTAACGTGGCGCAGGCGGAAGTATTGAATCAGGAGTCGCTGGCTAAACAGGTTTTGCATGAAACCTTTGGCTACCAGCAGTTCCGCCCCGGCCAGGAAACCATCATTGAAACCGTGCTGGAAGGCCGAGACTGCCTGGTGGTGATGCCGACCGGCGGCGGTAAATCCCTCTGTTATCAGGTGCCCGCGCTGGTGCTTAACGGCCTGACGGTCGTGGTATCCCCGCTCATTTCCCTGATGAAAGACCAGGTTGACCAGCTGCTCGCCAACGGCGTGGCGGCGGCCTGCCTGAACTCGACGCAAACCCGCGAGCAGCAGCAAGAGGTGATGGCCGGATGCCGCACCGGGCAGATCCGCCTGCTGTATATCGCGCCAGAGCGCCTGATGCTCGATAACTTCCTCGACCATCTCGCGCACTGGAACCCGGTCCTGCTGGCGGTGGATGAAGCCCACTGTATCTCCCAGTGGGGACACGATTTCCGTCCGGAATACGCTGCCCTCGGCCAGCTGCGTCAGCGCTTCCCTGAACTGCCGTTTATGGCGCTTACCGCCACGGCGGACGACACCACGCGTCTGGACATTGTTCGCCTGCTGGGGCTGAACGACCCGTATATTCAGGTCAGCAGCTTCGACCGCCCGAACATCCGCTACATGCTGATGGAAAAATTCAAGCCGCTGGACCAGCTCCTGCGCTACGTTCAGGAGCAGCGCGGCAAGTCCGGTATCATCTACTGCAACAGCCGTGCGAAGGTGGAAGACACCGCCGCGCGTCTGCAAAACCGTGGCTTTAGCGCCGCGGCCTATCACGCCGGGCTGGAGAACCACATCCGCGCCGACGTGCAGGAGAAATTCCAGCGCGACGACCTGCAAATCGTGGTCGCAACGGTGGCGTTCGGGATGGGGATCAACAAGCCCAACGTGCGCTTTGTGGTGCATTTCGACATTCCGCGCAATATCGAATCCTACTATCAGGAGACCGGCCGCGCCGGGCGTGACGGCCTGCCTGCGGAAGCGATGCTGTTTTATGATCCGGCCGATATGGCGTGGCTGCGCCGTTGTCTGGAAGAGAAGCCCCAGGGACAACTCCAGGACATCGAGCGCCACAAGCTCAACGCGATGGGTGCCTTCGCTGAAGCGCAAACCTGCCGCCGTCTGGTGCTGCTCAACTACTTTGGTGAAGGGCGACAGGAGCCGTGCGGCAACTGCGATATCTGCCTCGATCCGCCAAAGCAGTACGATGGGCTGATGGACGCGCGCAAAGCGCTCTCGACCATTTACCGCGTGAATCAACGCTTCGGGATGGGCTACGTGGTGGAAGTGCTGCGCGGTGCCAATAACCAGCGTATCCGCGACATGGGGCACGACAAGCTGCCGGTTTACGGCATCGGTAAAGACCAGAGCCACGAGCACTGGGTCAGCATTATTCGTCAGCTGATCCACCTCGGCTTTGCCACACAGAACATTGCCCAGCACTCCGCGCTACAGCTGACCGAAGCAGCGCGTCCGGTGCTGCGCGGTGACGTTGAGCTCAAGCTCGCCGTGCCGCGCGTGGTCGCCCTCAAGCCGCGCGTGATGCAGAAATCCTACGGCGGTAACTACGACCGCAAGCTGTTTGCCAAGCTCCGCAAGCTGCGTAAAGCTATCGCTGACGAAGAGAACATCCCGCCATACGTGGTGTTCAACGACGCGACGCTGATAGAGATGGCTGAGCAGATGCCGCTCAGCGCCAGCGAAATGCTCAGCGTTAACGGCGTGGGGACGCGTAAGCTGGAGCGCTTCGGTAAAGAGTTTATGGCGCTTATCCGCTCTCACGCCGATGGTGACGACGAGGAGTAGTCAGACGGGCGAAAAAGTGCCAGGATGATGACTCACTGAATTATTTCCCCGCGAGCTAATTATGTTAATGCTATTTCTCACCGTGGCGTTAGTGCACATCGTTGCGCTGATGAGCCCTGGCCCAGACTTTTTCTTCGTGTCGCAAACTGCCGTCAGCCGCTCCCGCAAAGAGGCGATGATGGGCGTGCTCGGTATTACCATGGGCGTTATGGTCTGGGCGGCGGTCGCGCTGCTCGGTCTGAACCTGATCCTGGCGAAGATGGCGTGGCTGCATAACATCATTATGGTTGGCGGCGGGCTGTACCTGTGCTGGATGGGCTACCAGATGCTGCGCGGGGCGCTGAAGAAAGAAGAGAAAAAGCCAGAAGAGCCAAAGGTAGAGCTGGCAACGGGCGGCCGCAGCTTTGTAAAAGGGCTCCTGACTAACCTGGCAAACCCGAAAGCGATTATCTATTTCGGATCCGTGTTCTCGCTGTTTGTGGGTGACAGCGTCGGCGCAGGCGCGCGCTGGGGGATCTTCCTGCTGATCGTTGTTGAGACGTTCGCCTGGTTCACTATTGTTGCCAGCCTGTTCGCCTTACCGGCGATGCGCCGCGGCTATCAGCGCATCGCGAAGTGGATCGACGGCTTCGCCGGCGCGCTGTTCGCCGGCTTCGGCATTCATCTCATCATCTCTCGCTAAGCATGACGCGCTGACGCAAGCAGCGCGCCCACCAGCATAAACAGCGAACCAAAGACTTTGTTCAGGGCCTTCATCTGCTTAGGCCCTTTGATCCACGCCGCTATCCGCTGCGCCAGCGTCGCGTAACCAATCATCACGATGATATCGACAATAATGGTGGTCGCGCCCAGCACCACGTACTGCATCACCTGAGGCTGATGTGGCACGATAAACTGTGGGAACAGGGCGGCGAGGAACACGATGCTTTTCGGGTTCGTCAGGTTCACGAACACCGCGCGCTTAAACAGGTGGCCGCGCGTTTGCGTCCTGGAGAGCGTATTCAGGTCAATCGAGCCTGCCGCGCGCCACTGCTGGATACCGAGCCAAATCAGATACGCCGCACCGGCCCACTTCAGCACTTCAAACGCCAGCACCGAACGAGAGAACAGCGTCCCCAGACCAATCCCCACCAGCACAATATGAATGCCGAGCCCGGTCTGTAAACCGGCAATGGACGCCGCCGCACCGCGATAGCCGTGGTTGATGGAGGTGGTCATAGTGTTAATGGCGCCAGAGCCGGGTGAAAGGCTAAGGATGATTGATGTCAGCAGGTAGGCGAACCACCACTCGAAGGTCATTTGAAGCTCCCGAACCGTCTATTTTTATGCCACAATACGCTATTGTTGAGTCATTTTGTGACCAGTGACGAAAAAAAACGATATTCCCTGGATTACGTGAGTGGAAACCCAATGTTTCAGCAGAAAAAGGACTGGGAAACACGAGAAAACGCGTTTGCTGCTTTCTCAATGGGGCCGCTGACCGATTTCTGGCGGCAGCGTGAGGAAGACGAGTTTACGGGCGTCGGTGGCATCCCGGTGCGCTTCGTTCGCTTCCGCAATGAAAAAAATGACCGGGTGATCGTGGTCTGCCCCGGGCGTATCGAAAGCTACGTTAAATATGCCGAACTGGCCTACGACTTGGTCAACATGGGGTTTGACGTGCTGATCATCGACCACCGTGGACAGGGGCTGTCCGGGCGCATGCTGCCGGATACGCACCGCGGGCATGTGGATCACTTCAGCGATTATGTCGACGATTTTGCCGCGTTCTGGCAGCAGGAAGTTCAGCCCGGCCCCTGGCGCAAGCGGTACATCCTTGCGCACTCCATGGGCGGCGCCATTTCGACGCTGTTTTTGCAGCGGTATGAGCACCAGTGCGACGCCATTGCGCTCACCGCGCCGATGTACGGTATTGTCATTCGTTTTCCCGACTGGATGGTGCGCCATCTTCTCGACTGGGCTGAGGGCCATCAGCGCATTCGTGAAGGCTATGCCATCGGAACCGGACGCTGGCGCGCTTTGCCGTTCGCCATCAACGTCTTAACCCACAGTCGGCAGCGCTATCGCCGCAACCTGCGCTTTTATGCCGATGAACCGCGCTTGCGCGTCGGCGGCCCGACCTGGCACTGGGTGCGTGAGGGTATTCTGGCCGGTGAGCAGGTGCTGGCAGGCGTAGGCGATGATGACACGCCGACGCTTCTGATTCAGGCGGAGGAAGAGCGTGTGGTGGATAACCGCATGCATGACCGCTATTGTGAACTGCGCGCTGCCGCCGGTCACCCTTGTGAAGGGGGTAAACCGCTGGTCATCAACGGCGCGTACCATGAGATCCTTTTTGAAAAGGACGCTATGCGCTCAGTCGCGCTTAACGCCATCGTCGAGTTTTTCGACCGGCATAACTGATTTTCTATTGAGGTTAAATTTTCCTATGTACCAGGTTGTTGCATCTGATTTAGATGGCACGCTGCTTTCCCCCGACCACACCCTGTCGCCTTATGCGAAAGAGACCTTAAAGCTTCTGACCGCCCGTGGCGTGAACTTTGTGTTCGCTACCGGCCGCCACCACGTGGACGTGGGGCAGATCCGCGATAATCTGGAGATCAAGTCGTACATGATCACCTCCAACGGTGCGCGCGTGCATGATACCGACGGCAACCTGATCTTCACCCATAACCTGGATCGCGATATTGCTGCCGATCTCTTCGGCGTGGTGCATAACAATCCGGCTATCGTCACCAACGTATACCGTGACGACGAATGGTTCATGAACCGCCACCGCCCGGATGAAATGCGTTTCTTCAAGGAAGCGGTATTCAACTACTCCCTGTATGAGCCGGGCCTGCTGGATCCAGAGGGGATCAGCAAGGTGTTCTTCACCTGCGACAGCCACGAAGAGCTGCTGCCGCTTGAGCAGGCGATCAACGCCCGCTGGGGCGATCGCGTCAACGTGAGCTTCTCTACCCTGACCTGTCTGGAAGTGATGGCGGGCGGCGTTTCTAAAGGTCACGCGCTCGAAGCGGTTGCGAAACGTCTGGGCTTCGCGCTTAAAGACTGTATCGCCTTTGGCGACGGCATGAACGACGCCGAGATGCTCTCTATGGCGGGCAAAGGCTGCATCATGGAAAACGCGCACCAGCGCCTGAAGGATCTGCATCCGGAGCTGGAGGTCATCGGCACCAACGCAGACAACGCGGTACCGAAATACCTGCGCAAACTGTTCCTTGAATAATCTTCATTCGGTTGTTTATTGTTCAGTTGTCAACTAAAGAGTTCGCTACAATGCCTGTCCTTCTTTCTGAGAGACAAGCATTGTGGCGCTACTCATTATCACCACTATCCTGTGGGCCTTCTCCTTTAGCCTGATTGGCGAATACCTTGCCGGTTCGGTCGACAGCTACTTCTCGGTGCTAATGCGCGTGGGGCTGGCGGCGCTGGTGTTTCTGCCGTTCCTGCGCACGCGCGGGCAATCGCTGAAAACCATTCTGCTGTACATGCTGGTGGGGGCGATGCAGCTTGGCATCATGTATCTGTTCAGCTTCCGGGCTTACGTCTACCTGTCCGTCTCCGAATTCCTGCTCTTTACCGTGCTGACGCCGCTCTATATCACCCTGATCTACGACCTGCTCAGCAGGCGCCGTCTGCGCTGGGGATATCTGCTAAGCGCCGCGCTGGCGGTTATTGGCGCGGCGATCATTCGCTACGACAAAGTTAGCGATCACTTCTGGACAGGGCTGATGTTCGT
The DNA here is from genome assembly GCF_001462935.1 of Enterobacter sp. 50588862. Lineage (NCBI taxonomy): Bacteria > Pseudomonadati > Pseudomonadota > Gammaproteobacteria > Enterobacterales > Enterobacteriaceae > Enterobacter > Enterobacter sp. 50588862. The sequence continues at coordinate 23,620 of NZ_LNHM01000022.1, read as the reverse complement.
CCAGCTTGCCAACATCAGCTTTGCCATTGGTATGGTGGGCTACAAGCGCCTGATGGAAACCCGCCCGATGCCGCAGCACAACGCGTTTGCGTGGTTCTATATGGGTGCGGCGATCGTCGCGGTGGCGGCGTGGTTTATGCTCGGCAACCCGCAAAAGCTGCCGACCACCACCGTGCAGTGGAGCGTTCTGGTCTGGCTGGGCGTGGTGGCGTCGGGGCTGGGGTACTTTATGTGGAACTACGGCGCTACGCAGGTAGACGCCGGTACGCTGGGGATCATGAACAACGTGCACGTCCCGGCGGGGCTGCTGGTGAACCTTGCCATCTGGCAGGAACAGCCGCACTGGCCGAGCTTCCTTATTGGGGGGGCGGTGATCCTGGCTTCACTGTGGGTCCATCGCCGCTGGGTCGCTCCGCGCTCCGCACAAACGGAAGATGGTCGCACGCGTGGTTCCGCGCTGAGCGAATAAACGCCTCCGTAACCGGCTGACGCTGCTCGCCATCGCGCACGGCGGCGTACAACCGGCTCCACAGTCCTTCCCCCAGGGTTTTGGTGACCACCAGACCCTGGCGTTCAAAGCTCTCAACCACCCAGTGCGGCAGCGCCGCGATACCCATGCTGGCCGCCACCATCTGGATCAGCAGCAGGGTGTTATCCACGCTTTTCAGTTGAGGGCTGATGCCTGCCGGCTGCAGAAAATGACGCCAGATATCCAGGCGGCTGCGCTGAACCGGGTAAATCAGCAGCGTTTCTGTCGCCAGATCTTCCGGCGTAATGCGCGTTTTGGCCGCCAGCGGATGGTCCGGCGCCAGCACCAGACGCACCTCAAAATCAAACATCGGCGAATAGTGCAGGCCGCTGCGCGGCAGGATGTCGGACGTCATCACCAGATCCAGCTCGCCCTGCTGGAGCGAGGGCTGCGGGTCGAACGTCACGCCGGATTTAAAGTCCATCTCCACCTGCGGCCACTTCTGGCGAAAGTTCTCAAGCGCGGGGGTCAGCCACTGAATACAGCTGTGGCACTCAATGGCGATCCGCAGTTTGGTCTGCTGCGGCTCGTTACACGCCTGCAGCGCGCTGGCGATCTGCGGCAGTACCTGATTCGCCAGTTGAAGAAGAATTTCACCCTGCGGCGTAAAGCGCAAAGGCTGGCTCTTACGCACAAAAAGACGAAATCCGAGGCGTTGTTCCAGATCGCTGAACTGGTGAGAAAGGGCGGACTGGGTCTGGTGCAGCGTGGCCGCTGCCGCCGCTAGCGAACCGCAGTTCCGCAACGCTTGTAGCGTTTTCAGGTGTTTAATCTCGATCATGAAAGTCCTTCACTCCGCCATGAACATTTTGCGCTTGAGGAATATACAGTACCTGCCAATTATAGATGTGTAAACATCTGGACGTCTAAATAACAAATTTCACAAGGGGCATACCATGACAATCCGCACTCACACTCTCGGTTTTCCTCGCGTTGGCCTGCGTCGCGAGCTGAAAAAAGCGCAAGAAAGCTACTGGGCGGGCAACGCCACCCGTGAAGAACTGCTGGCGGTGGGGCGGGAGCTGCGCGCCCGTCACTGGGATCAGCAAAAACAGGCGGGTATTGACCTGCTGCCTGTGGGCGATTTCGCCTGGTACGACCATGTTCTGACGACCAGCCTGCTGCTGGGCAACGTGCCGGCTCGTCATCAGAACAAAGATGGATCGGTGGATATCGACACCCTGTTCCGCATCGGCCGTGGCCGCGCGCCAACGGGTGAGCCAGCGGCAGCGGCGGAAATGACCAAGTGGTTTAACACCAACTATCACTATATGGTGCCGGAGTTCGTCAAAGGTCAGCAGTTTACGCTGGCCTGGACGCAGCTTCTGGACGAAGTGGATGAAGCACTGGCGCTGGGTCACCAGGTGAAGCCCGTATTGCTGGGGCCGGTAACCTACCTGTGGCTGGGTAAAGTGAAGGGCGAACAATTTGACCGCCTCAGCCTGCTGAACGATATTCTGCCGGTCTATAAGCAGGTGCTGATTGAGCTGGGCAAGCGCGGCATTCAGTGGGTGCAAATCGACGAACCCGCGCTGGTGCTGGAGCTGCCGCAGGAGTGGCTCGATGCCTTCAAACCGGCGTATGATGCGCTCACCGGACAGGTGAAGCTGCTGCTGACCACCTATTTCGAGGGCGTGACGCCGAACCTCGACACTATCACCGCGCTGCCGGTTCAGGGCCTGCACGTTGACCTGGTTCACGGTAAGGACGATGTCGCAGAGCTGCACAAGCGCCTGCCTGAGGAGTGGTTGCTCTCCGCCGGTCTGGTCAACGGCCGTAACGTCTGGCGCGCCGATCTGACCGAGAAATACGCCCAAATTAAAGACATCGTCGGCAAACGTGAGCTGTGGGTGGCTTCATCCTGCTCGCTGCTGCACAGTCCTATCGATCTGAGCGTGGAGACCCGTCTCGACCCTGAAGTAAAAAGCTGGTTTGCCTTCGCCCTGCAAAAATGTGAAGAGCTGGCACTGCTGCGCGACGCGCTCAACAGCGGCGACACGGCGGCGATTACCGACTGGAGCGCACCGATTCAGGCGCGTCGTCACTCGGCTCGCGTGCACAACCCGGCGGTAGAAAAACGTCTGGCGGCCATCACCGCCGGGGACAGCCAGCGTCAGAGCCCGTACGAGGTACGTGCCGAAGCCCAGCGCGCCCGCTTCAACCTGCCCGCATGGCCGACCACGACCATCGGTTCATTCCCGCAGACTACCGAGATCCGCGGCCTGCGTCTGGACTTCAAAAAGGGCAATCTGGATGCGAATCACTACCGCACCGGCATTGCGGAACACATCAAGCAGGCGATTATCGAGCAGGAACGCCTCGGGCTGGACGTGCTGGTGCACGGTGAAGCCGAGCGTAACGACATGGTGGAATATTTCGGTGAGCACCTGGACGGCTTCGTCTTTACCCAGAACGGCTGGGTACAGAGCTATGGCTCCCGCTGCGTGAAGCCGCCGGTGGTCATTGGCGACGTCAGCCGCCCGGAACCGATCACGGTGGAGTGGGCGAAGTACGCCCAGTCCCTGACCGACAAGCCGGTAAAAGGCATGCTGACCGGCCCGGTGACCATCCTCTGCTGGTCGTTCCCGCGCGAAGACGTGACCCGTGAAACCATCGCCAAACAGATCGCCCTGGCGCTCCGTGATGAAGTGGCGGATCTGGAGGCGGCGGGGATTGGCATCATCCAGATTGACGAACCGGCGCTGCGCGAAGGTTTACCGCTGCGCCGCAGCGACTGGGATTCTTACCTGCAGTGGGGCGTGGAAGCATTCCGCATCAACGCCGCAGTGGCGAAGGACGACACCCAGATCCACACCCATATGTGTTACTGCGAATTTAACGACATTATGGATTCGATTGCCGCGCTGGATGCAGACGTGATCACCATCGAGACCTCGCGTTCAGACATGGAGCTGCTGGAGTCGTTTGAAGAGTTCGACTACCCGAACGAAATTGGGCCGGGCGTGTACGACATTCACTCCCCGAACGTGCCGAGCGTGGAGTGGATTGAGGCGCTGCTTAAAAAAGCCGCTCAGCGTATCCCGGCAGAACGCCTGTGGGTAAACCCGGACTGCGGCCTGAAAACCCGCGGCTGGCCGGAGACGCGTGCGGCGCTCGCCAACATGGTGAAGGCGGCGCAGAACTTACGTCAGGCTTGATGACGCGCAGGCCCGGTAAGGCGCAGCCGCCACCGGGCTTTTTTTTATGCTTTCTTCCCGCCGTACTGGCTAAACCATGCCAGCATTCTCTGCCAGCCATCTTTAGCGGATTCCGCGTGATAGCTCGGACGATAATCGGCATTAAACGCGTGTCCGGCATCGGGATACACCACGATTTCGGCCTTCGCGTTCGCCGCCCGCAGCGCGTGGCGCATCGTCTCGACGGTATCAAGCGGAATGCCGGTATCCTGGCCGCCATATAGCCCTAACACCGGGGCATTGAGATCGGTAGCGATATCAACCGGATGCTTCGGTGAGTTCAGCGTCTTTTCGCCCACCAGTTTGCCGTACCAGGCAACGGCGGCTTTCAGCTGCGGGTTATGCGCGGCATACAGCCAGCTAATGCGTCCACCCCAGCAGAAACCGGTGACCATTAAGCGGTGCGGGTCGCCGCCGTTGCGCGCCGCCCAGCTGGCGACGTGGTCGAGGTCTGCCAGCACCTGCGCGTCCGGCACTTTGCTGACCAGGTTGCTGAACAGCGTCGGGATATCACTGTAGTCATTCGGATCGCCCTGACGGAAGTAGAGCTCTGGCGCAACGGCCAGATAACCCTCCAGCGCCAGGCGGCGGCAGAGGTCGCGAATATGTTCGTGAACGCCGAAAATCTCCTGAACCACAATCACGATGGGCAGCGGGCCGTCTGCTGACTTTGGCCGCGCGTGCCAGGCAGGCATATTTTCTCCCTGAGAGGGGATGGAGGTCTCGCCCGTTGTAATGGCCTCTTCTGAGGTTGAGACGATGGTTGAAGCATGCGGAGCCGCAGCAGGTGCAAATCCGGTTTTTTCAGTCATGGCATTCTCCGTACCAATGAGTTAGCGCAAAGGTAAATATAGTCACCAGGTTAACAACTCACAGTGCCTTAAACGGTCTATCTTTTGTGCAGCACCTGACGATATAACTTGTTAATGTGATGTAAATCACTTTTTTATGGAAATTCAATGCAATCATTTTCATTCATGGTGAGATGCGTCACGAAATTATGCTTACCGCTTCTGTAAAGTACCGTTTTACTTCTTCTGACTAACCGACCCACAGAGGAGTCACCTATGTCTAAGTCTGATGTTTTTCATCTCGGCCTCACTAAAAACGATTTACAAGGGGCTACGCTCGCTATCGTCCCTGGCGACCCAGAGCGTGTGGAAAAGATCGCCGCGCTGATGGATAAGCCGGTCAAGCTGGCTGCCCATCGTGAATTCACCACCTGGCGCGCAGAGCTGGATGGCAAAGCGGTGATTGTGTGCTCTACCGGTATCGGTGGCCCGTCTACCTCTATCGCCGTGGAAGAGCTGGCGCAGCTGGGCATTCGTACTTTCCTGCGTATCGGCACCACCGGCGCGATTCAGCCGCACATTAACGTGGGCGACGTGCTGGTGACGACCGCTTCCGTGCGTCTGGACGGCGCAAGCCTGCACTTTGCACCGATGGAATTCCCGGCAGTGGCTGACTTCGAGTGCACCACCGCGCTGGTTGAAGCGGCGAAATCCGTGGGCGCAACCACTCACGTGGGCGTAACTGCCTCTTCTGATACCTTCTATCCGGGCCAGGAGCGTTACGACACCTTCTCAGGCCGCGTGGTGAGCCGCTTCAAAGGCTCAATGGAAGAGTGGCAGTCTATGGGCGTGATGAACTACGAGATGGAATCCGCAACGCTGCTGACCATGTGCGCAAGCCAGGGTCTGCGTGCCGGTATGGTGGCGGGCGTTATCGTCAACCGTACCCAGCAGGAGATCCCGAACGCCGAAACCATGAAGCAGACAGAAAGTCACGCGGTGAAAATCGTGGTTGAAGCGGCTCGCCGCCTGATCTAGTTCTCCTCTCTGAGATAAAAGGCCGACGCGTTCGGCCTTTATTTTTTGCGTAGCGCCTCGCAGGAAAACCCTTTCAAACTGGACGTTTATACAGCACAATCTTATTTTGTGCGGGTAATACGTTGATGCAGGGGGCATTGTGGATATATCAATCCTGATTTATGCGGTAATTGCGCTGGCGGGCGTGGCGATAGGCTGGCTGATATCCAGCTATCAGCATGTACAGCAGAAGACCGAGCAGTTGGCTGAACGCGAAGAGATCGTCGCCGATTTAAGCGCCGCAAAACAGCAGCTTGCCCTAAGCGACCACTGGCGCGACGAGTGTGAACTGCTCAATAACGAACTGCGTAACCTGCGTGATATCAACACCTCGCTGGAGGCCGATCTCCGCGAAGTGACTACCCGCCTTGAATCCACCCAGCTGCATGCCGAAGACAAAATCCGCCAGATGATCAACAGCGAGCAGCGCCTCAGCGAGCAGTTCGAGAACCTCGCCAACCGCATTTTCGAGCACAGCAACCGCCGCGTTGATGAGCAAAATCGCCAGAGCCTGAACAGCCTGCTGACGCCGCTGCGCGAACAGCTGGACGGCTTTCGCCGTCAGGTACAGGACAGCTTTGGTCAGGAAGCCCGCGAACGCCACACGCTGGCGCATGAGATCCGCAATCTTCAACAGCTGAATGCCCAGATGGCGCAGGAGGCGGTCAACCTGACGCGGGCGCTGAAAGGCGATAACAAAACCCAGGGTAACTGGGGGGAAGTGGTGCTCACCCGCGTGCTGGAGGCCTCTGGCCTGCGGGAAGGGTATGAATACGAAACGCAGGTGAGTATCGAAAACGATGCCCGCTCGCGAATGCAGCCGGATGTGATTGTGCGTCTGCCGCAGGGCAAAGATGTGGTCATTGACGCCAAAATGACGCTGGTGGCCTATGAGCGCTACTTCAACGCTGAAGATGACTATACGCGCGAATCGGCGCTGCAGGAGCACATTGCCTCCGTGCGTAACCATATTCGCCTGCTGGGTAGAAAGGATTATCAGCAACTGCCGGGGCTGCGCTCGCTGGACTACGTGCTGATGTTTATCCCGGTCGAACCCGCGTTTTTGCTGGCGCTCGACAGACAGCCCGAACTGATCACCGAAGCGCTGAAAAATAACATTATGCTGGTCAGCCCCACCACGCTGCTGGTGGCCTTACGCACCATTGCGAACCTGTGGCGCTATGAGCACCAGAGCCGTAACGCGCAGCAGATTGCCGACCGCGCCAGCAAGCTGTACGACAAAATGCGCCTCTTCGTGGACGACATGTCCTCCGTCGGGCAAAGCCTGGATCGTGCGCAGGATAACTACCGCCAGGCGATGAAAAAGCTCTCCTCCGGGCGTGGCAACCTGCTTGCGCAGGCTGAAGCATTCCGCAGCCTGGGAGTGGAGGTTAAACGCGAGATTAATCCGGAATTGGTCGAACAGGCGACAGCCCAGGACGAAGAGTTCCGACTGCGTGAGGGCGGGGATGAACAAAATTCACCCAGCCAGGACAACGATTTAGCGCCGGATTTATCGCCAGACGAGCAGCCAGCGCGTTTCTTTCGCGGTGGTTGAATCGTAGGGCAATTGCGCCCAATCTGTTACACTTCACGAACATTTGACTGATTAGCAGGCTCTGAAATGGTTGACGATTCACAAGACACGACGCACTTTGGCTTTCAGACTGTAGCCAAAGCGCAGAAAGCTGACATGGTGGCCCACGTATTTCATTCCGTGGCGGCGAAGTACGATGTGATGAATGACTTGATGTCGTTCGGCATTCATCGCTTGTGGAAGCGCTTCACCATCGACTGCAGCGGTGTGCGTCGTGGACAAACGGTTCTCGATCTGGCTGGCGGTACGGGCGATCTGACGGCGAAATTCTCCCGTCTGGTGGGCGAAACCGGTCGCGTTGTACTGGCTGATATTAATGACTCCATGCTTAAAATGGGACGCGAAAAGCTGCGTAACATCGGCGTGGTGGGTAACGTGGAATACGTGCAGGCCAACGCCGAAGCGCTGCCGTTCCCGGACAATACTTTTGACTGCATCACGATTTCCTTCGGTCTGCGTAACGTCACTGATAAAGAAAAAGCGCTGCGCTCCATGTACCGCGTGCTGAAGCCGGGTGGACGCCTGCTGGTGCTCGAGTTCTCTAAACCGATTATCGACCCGCTGAGCAAAGCCTACGACGCCTATTCCTTCCACGTGCTGCCGCGTATTGGCGAACTGGTGGCAAACGACGCGGAAAGCTATCGCTATCTGGCGGAATCAATTCGCATGCATCCGGATCAGGACACCTTAAAAGCCATGATGCAGGATGCGGAATTTGAGAACGTTGAGTACTTCAACATGACGGCGGGTGTCGTCGCGCTGCATCGCGGTTACAAATTCTGAGTGGAGGTGTCCCGTGCCCTTTAAACCCTTAGTCACCGCAGGCATCGAGAATGTGCTGAATGCCTTCCTGTATCGCGCTCCGGCGCTGAAAGCCGCACGTCAGCGGCTAAACGGGAAGGTACTGCGCATTGTGTTAAAAGAGTTCTCGACGCCGCTCGTGCTGGTTTTCAGCGAACGTCAGCTTGACGTTCTGGGTGAGTGGGAAGGTGAAGCTGATTGCTCGGTCATTACCCATATGAGCGTGCTGCCAAAACTGCGCGATCGCCAGCAATTAACGGCGCTTATCCGCAGCGGTGAGCTGGAAGTGGAAGGCGACATCCAGGTCGTGCAGAACTTCGTTGCGCTCAGCGATCTGGCTGAGTTTGACCCGGCAGAGCTGCTGGCGCCTTTTATTGGCGACATCGCCGCTGAAGGGATCGGGAAAGTTATTCATGGCGGCACGGCGTTCCTGCGCAAAAATCTGCAACGCCAACAGCGTTATGCCGCAGAAGTACTGACCGAGGAGTGGCGCATGGCGCCCGGGCCGCTGGAAGTTGCGTGGTTCGCAGAAGAGACGGCCGCGGTTGAACGTGCGGTTGATGCCCTAAGCAAACGGCTGGAAAAACTGGAGGGCAAATGACGCCTGGTGAAATTCGGCGCCTCTATTTTATCATCCACACCTTTTTGAGTTACGGGCTCGACGAGCTCATCCCCAAAATGCGTATCACGCTGCCGCTCAGGATCTGGCGGCGGACGCTGTTCTGGATGCCAAATCGCCATAAAGGTCAGCCGCTGGGTGAACGCCTGCGTCTGGCGCTGCAGCAGCTCGGCCCGGTATGGATTAAGTTCGGACAGATGCTCTCAACTCGCCGCGATCTCTTCCCGCCGCACATTGCCGATGAACTGGCGATGCTGCAGGACCGTGTCGCCCCGTTTGACGGGGTGAGAGCGAAGAAACAGATCGAGGAGGCGATGGGTAACCTTCCCGTTGAAACCTGGTTTGACGATTTCGAAATAGAACCGCTGGCGTCGGCTTCTATCGCTCAGGTGCACACTGCGCGTCTGAAAGAGAACGGCAAAGAGGTGGTGATCAAGGTGATCCGCCCGGATATCCTGCCGATTATCAAAGCCGACATGAAGCTAATTTATCGTCTGGCGCGTTGGGTTCCGCGTCTGCTGCCGGACGGCCGTCGACTGCGCCCGATGGAAGTGGTGCGGGAATATGAAAAAACGCTGATTGATGAGCTTAATCTGCTGCGTGAATCGGCAAACGCCATTCAGCTGCGCCGCAATTTTGAAAACAGCCCGATGCTGTACGTGCCTGAAGTCTATTCTGACTATTGCAGCCAGAACATGATGGTCATGGAGCGCATCTACGGTATTCCGGTTTCGGATGTGGTGGCCCTGGAGAAGCAGGGAACGAACATGAAGCTGCTGGCCGAACGTGGCGTGCAGGTCTTCTTTACTCAGGTATTCCGCGACAGTTTTTTCCATGCGGACATGCATCCGGGCAATATCTTCGTGAGCTATGAGCATCCTGAGGATCCGAAATACATCGGTATCGACTGCGGAATTGTGGGCTCGCTGAATAAAGAAGATAAACGTTATCTGGCTGAGAACTTCATCGCCTTCTTCAACCGCGACTACCGTAAGGTGGCCGAGCTGCATGTGGATTCCGGCTGGGTTCCGCCAGACACCAACGTCGAAGAGTTCGAGTTTGCTATCCGTACCGTTTGCGAACCGATTTTTGAAAAACCGCTGGCAGAGATCTCTTTTGGACACGTGCTGTTAAACCTGTTCAATACGGCCCGCCGCTTTAATATGGAAGTTCAGCCACAGTTAGTTTTACTTCAGAAAACATTACTTTACGTTGAGGGTGTAGGTCGACAACTCTATCCTCAGTTAGACTTGTGGAAGACGGCTAAACCTTTCCTGGAATCCTGGATTAAGGATCAGGTTGGCCTTCCAGCGCTGGTGCGTTCGCTGAAAGAGAAAGGACCGTTCTGGATCGAAAAAATGCCTGAAATTCCTGAACTGGTTTACGACAGTTTGCGTCAGAGCAAGAATCTTCAGCACAGCATGGATAAAATCGCCCGCGAGCTTCAGTCCAGCCGTGTGCGCCAGGGACAGTCACGCTACCTCTTTGGCATTGGCGCAACGCTGCTGCTGAGCGGTACGTTGCTGCTGATCAACCGTCCTGACTGGCAGATGATGCCCGCCTGGCTGATGGCTGGCGGGGTTGTTGTCTGGCTTGCAGGATGGAGAAAAACGCGCTGAGTTTGCATCGCCATCGACAGGTCGCATACGTATAATGCGACCTGACCAATTAATCATCTATCCCTGAGGAATATGTATGGGTGGTATCAGTATCTGGCAATTAGTCATTATTGCCGTCATCGTTGTGCTGCTGTTTGGCACCAAAAAGCTCGGTTCTATTGGTTCCGATCTGGGCGCGTCTATCAAAGGCTTCAAGAAAGCAATGAGCGATGATGAGAGCAAGCAGGATAAAACCAGCCAGGACGCTGACTTTACTGCTAAATCCATCTCCGATAAGCAGGAAGATGCCAAAAAGGAAGACGCTAAACGCCACGATAAAGAGCAGGTGTAAGTCGTGTTCGACATTGGTTTTAGTGAGCTGCTGCTGGTCTTTGTGATTGGTCTGATTGTGCTGGGACCGCAGCGTCTGCCGGTAGCGGTGAAAACCGTTGTGGGCTGGGTTCGAGCGCTAAGATCGCTGGCTTCGACCGTTCAGAACGAGCTGGCGCAGGAACTTAAGCTGCAGGAATTTCAGGAAAGCCTGAAAAAGGTTGAGAAGGCGAGCATGGATAACCTGACGCCGGAACTGAAAGCCTCAATGGATGAGCTGCGCGAAGCGGCGGAATCCATGAAGCGCTCTTACAGCGTTAACGATCCTGAAAAAGCGAGCGATGAAGCGAACACTATTCATAACCCGGTGGTGAAGGACAGCGAAGCGCAGCGTGAGGGCGTGACGCCAGCGAGTGCGGAGCACCAGGCCGCAGCGCCTGAACAAACGCCGCAGGAAACTGAACTGAAAAAACAGGCGCAGCCGGAAGAGCCGGTTGTAAAAGCGGCTGAAGCGAAACCCGCTGCGCCCGTTTCCGAATCATCCCCCTCGTCGAGTGATAAAGCGTAACCATGGCAGTAGATGATACTCAACCGCTTATTACGCACCTGATTGAGCTGCGTAAGCGCCTGTTAAACTGCATTATTGCGGTATTCCTCATATTCCTGTGCCTGGTCTATTTCGCCAACGATATTTATCAGGTGGTTTCTGCGCCGCTGATCAAGCAGATGCCGCTGGGGGCAACTATGATTGCAACAGACGTTGCATCACCGTTTTTCACCCCGATTAAGCTCACCTTCTGGGTGTCGTTGATTGCGTCTGCACCCGTCATCCTTTATCAGGTATGGGCATTTGTGGCGCCAGCACTGTACAGGCACGAACGTAAACTGGTGATCCCGCTGCTGGTCTCCAGTTCGCTGCTGTTCTATATCGGCATGGCGTTTGCCTACTTCGTTGTCTTCCCGCTAGCCTTTGGCTTCCTGACGCATACCGCGCCGGAAGGGGTTCAGGTATCGACGGATATCGCCAGCTACCTCAGCTTTGTGATGGCGCTGTTTATGGCGTTCGGTGTGGCGTTTGAAGTGCCGGTGGCCATTGTGCTGCTCTGCTGGGTTGGGGTAACCACCCCTGATGACCTGCGTAAGAAGCGTCCCTATATTCTGGTGGGCGCCTTCGTAGTCGGCATGCTGCTGACGCCGCCGGACGTCTTCTCACAAACGCTGCTGGCAATACCGATGTACTGCCTGTTTGAGGTTGGCGTATTCTTCTCGCGTTTCTACGTGGGAAAAGGACGCCGGTCGGACGATGAAGACGATGCGTCCGAAAAGACCACTGAAGAGTAAAACCAGCCGCCCGTCAGGGCGGTTGTTCTATGGGGAATCGCATGTTTGATATCGGACTCAACCTGACCAGCTCGCAGTTTGCGAAAGATCGTGACGAGGTGGTTGCGCGTGCTTTTGAGGCTGGCGTAAAAGGGCTGCTCCTGACCGGGACCAACCTGCATGAGAGCGAGCAGGCGCTGCTGTTGGCGCAACGCTATCAACACTGCTGGTCAACCGCCGGCGTCCACCCTCATGACAGCAGCCAGTGGACGGCTGAGAGCGCAGAAACCCTGCGCACGCTGGCAAAAACGGCAGAGGTGGTGGCTATTGGCGAGTGCGGGCTCGATTTTAACCGCAACTTCTCCACGCCTGAAGAACAGGAAAAGGCGTTCACTGCCCAGCTTGTGCTGGCGGCAGAGCTTCAAATGCCCGTCTTTATGCACTGTCGCGATGCGCATGAACGTTTTCTCGCACTGCTGGACCCGTGGCTGGATAAACTGCCCGGCGCAGTGCTCCACTGCTTCACCGGGTCTCGCCAGGAAGCGCTGGATTGCCTGAACCGCGGTTTGTATCTGGGGATCACCGGTTGGGTGTGTGATGAGCGCCGCGGGCTTGAGCTTCGCGAGCTGCTGCCGATAATCCCGGCAGACCGTTTGCTTCTTGAAACCGATGCGCCATACCTGCTGCCGCGAGATATGAAGCCCAAACCGGCATCGCGGCGAAACGAGCCCGCCTTGCTGGGGCACATTGTTGAGCGCGTAGCGCACTGGCGCGGAGAGGATCCGCACTGGCTTTCCGCGCAGACGGATGACAACGTGCGTCGCCTGTTCGGGATAAACGTTTAAACTTTGCGGAAGTCGGTGTTTTTCACGCTCTGCAGCACCTGCTTGTTCAGCAGATTGAGCAACAGCATGGAGCGCGCTTCACCGTCCGGCTCGGCGAAAATCGCCTGCAGGCCTTCGAATGCGCCTTCGGTAATGACGACGCTATCACCCGCGTAAGGGGTTTCCGGGTCGGTGATCCCTTCAGGCTGTTGATAAACAGACAGCTGATGAATGACGGTCGACGGAACGGTTGCCGGGTGGGCACCAAAACGAACGAAGTGGCTGACGCCGCGCGTTGCGCTGATGGTAGTGGTGTGGATCACCTCAGGGTCGAACTCCACGAACAGATAGTTCGGGAATAAAGGCTCACTGACGGTTGTGCGCTTCCCGCGCTGCATTTTTTCAAGCGTGATCACGGGTGTCAGACAATTTACAGACTGACGTTCAAGATGTTCCTGCGCGCGCTGAAGTTGCCCGCGTTTGCAATACAGTAAATACCAGGCCTGCATAATCACTCTTTCCCTTAGTTCGGGGCGCAAGCATATCAAAACCCTGGAGGGATCGCTAAGTTGATTATAATGGGGGAAATTCGAACACAGCGGATAAGTTCACGCTAATTTAACAAAATTACAGCATCAAGCAGGCTTACGCCGTATAATGAAGCGCTTACAGAGAGGCCATGACTAACTGCATGAAATACCACGATCTCCGCGACTTCCTGACGCTGCTGGAAAAGCAGGGTGAACTGAAACGCATTACACTTCCTGTTGATCCTTATCTGGAAATGACAGAAATTGCTGACCGCACCCTGCGTGCCGGTGGCCCTGCATTACTGTTTGAAAATCCAAAAGGTTACTCAATGCCGGTGCTGTGCAACCTGTTTGGCACCCCGCGTCGTGTCGCGCTGGGAATGGGGCAGGAAGACGTTACCGCGCTGCGTGAAGTGGGGAAACTGCTGGCATTTCTGAAAGAGCCTGAGCCACCGAAAGGTTTCCGCGATCTGTTCGATAAGCTGCCGCAGTTTAAGCAGGTGTTGAACATGCCCACCAAACGCCTGCGCGGCGCGCCGTGTCAGCAGAAAGTGCTGGAAGGCGATGCGGTGGATCTCACCAAAATCCCTATCATGCAGTGCTGGCCTGAAGATGCTGCGCCGCTGATCACCTGGGGCCTCACCGTGACGCGCGGACCGCATAAAGAGCGGCAAAACCTCGGTATTTATCGCCAGCAGCTGATTGGCAAGAATAAGCTCATCATGCGCTGGCTGTCGCACCGCGGCGGCGCGCTGGATTTCCAGGAGTGGTGTGCTGCACATCCGGGTGAACGGTTCCCGGTGTCTGTCGCGTTAGGTGCCGATCCGGCCACCATTCTGGGGGCGGTCACGCCCGTACCGGATACGCTCTCTGAATATGCGTTTGCTGGCCTGCTGCGCGGGACTAAAACCGAGGTCGTGAAGTGTATCTCCAACGATCTCGAAGTGCCGGCCAGCGCCGAAATTGTGCTGGAAGGTTACATTGAGCAGGGTGAAATGGCGCCAGAGGGCCCATACGGCGACCATACCGGCTATTACAACGAAGTGGATAACTTCCCGGTGTTTACCGTCACGCATGTTACTCAACGTGAAGATGCGATTTATCACTCCACCTATACTGGCCGCCCACCGGATGAACCGGCGGTGCTCGGCGTGGCACTGAACGAAGTATTTGTGCCGATCCTGCAAAAGCAGTTCCCGGAAATCGTTGATTTTTATCTGCCGCCTGAAGGATGCTCGTATCGCATGGCGGTGGTCACGATGAAGAAGCAGTATCCCGGACATGCTAAACGCGTGATGATGGGCGTATGGTCTTTCCTGCGCCAGTTTATGTATACCAAATTTGTTATTGTCTGCGATGATGACGTTAACGCCCGTGACTGGAACGATGTTATCTGGGCGATAACCACGCGAATGGATCCTGCGCGTGATACGGTGTTAGTCGAAAATACGCCGATAGATTATCTGGATTTTGCCTCGCCGGTTTCCGGTCTTGGCTCAAAGATGGGACTGGATGCCACAAATAAATGGCCTGGCGAAACCGACCGTGAATGGGGTCGCCCGATCAAAAAAGATCCTGCTGTGACCGCGCGAATTGACGCGATCTGGGACGAACTGGCCATAATGAATAACGGTAAACCCTGAGCTGACCGTTAAGCCCTATAGACTTCCCGACAGAGAGAGCGAATGACAACCTTAAGCTGTAAAGTGACGTCGGTAGATGCTATTACCGACACCGTATATCGCGTCCGTTTGGTTCCTGAAGCGGCATTCTCATTCCGTGCCGGCCAGTACCTGATGGTGGTGATGGATGAGCGTGATAAGCGTCCTTTCTCTATGGCCTCTACGCCAGCAGAGCAGGAATTTATTGAGCTGCATATTGGTGCGTCTGAGCTTAACCTGTACGCGATGGCCGTGATGGACCGCATCCTGAAAGAGCGTGAGATTGTGGTCGACATTCCTCACGGCGACGCGTGGTTGCGTGATGACGAAGACCGTCCGCTGATTCTGATCGCGGGCGGTACGGGCTTCTCCTATGTGCGCTCTATTCTGTTGACCGCGCTGGCGCGTAATCCAGACCGTGACATCACCATCTACTGGGGCGGCCGCGAAGAGAAGCACCTGTACGACCTGTCTGAACTGGAAGCGCTGAGCGTTAACCATCCTAACCTGCGCATTGAGCCAGTGGTCGAGCAGCCGGAAGAGGGCTGGCGTGGACGTAGCGGGACGGTGCTGACGGCGGTACTGCAGGATCACGGCACGCTGGCGGGACATGATATCTACATTGCAGGCCGTTTTGAGATGGCGAAAATTGCCCGCGACCTGTTCTGTAACGAACGCGATGCGCGTGAAGATCGCCTGTTTGGCGATGCGTTTGCCTTCATTTAAATAAAAAACCCGCCCCTGACAGGCGGGAAGAACGGCAACTAAACTGTCTCTCTTCGCCAATGACGCCATAACTGCGTTGGCTGCGCTCGTTCACCCGAATCACTTACTAATGTAAGCTCATCGGGATTCGCTCGCTTGCCGCCTTGTTCTGACGTCATTGGCTTTGAGATACTTTTCCTTACTTACACTCTCTCAAACACCGTCGCGATACCCTGACCCAGGCCGATACACATCGTTGCCAGACCAAACTGGGCATCTTTGCGTTCCATCAGGTTAATCAGCGTCGTGCTGATACGCGCCCCGGAACAGCCCAGCGGGTGACCGAGGGCGATCGCGCCGCCGTTGAGGTTAATCTTCTCGTCGATCTGCTCCATCAGCCCCAGATCTTTAATGCACGGCAGGATCTGTGCGGCAAACGCTTCGTTCATCTCGAACAGATCGATATCGCTGGCAGTTAAGCCCGCTTTTTTCAGCGCCAGCTTCGAGGCCGGAACCGGGCCGTAACCCATGATTGAAGGATCGCAGCCCACCACCGCCATCGAACGCACGCGAGCGCGTGGCGTCTGGCCCAATTCACGGGCACGGCTTTCGCTCATCACCAGCATCGCGGCGGCACCGTCGGATAGCGCCGACGACGTCCCTGCCGTTACCGTACCGGTGACCGGATCAAATGCCGGACGCAGGGTAGAAAGCGCTTCGACCGTCGTTTCCGGACGAATGACTTCGTCGTAGCTAAACTGCTTCAGTACGCCGTCTGCATCGTGGCCCCCGGTCGGGATGATCTCATTCTTGAAGGCACCGGACTGCGTGGCGGCCCAGGCGCGGGCGTGAGAGCGCGCGGCAAAAGCATCCTGCATTTCACGACTGATGCCGTGCAGGCGGGAGAGCATCTCGGCGGTAAGGCCCATCATGCCTGCGGCTTTCGCCACGTTGCGGCTCATGCCCGGATGGAAATCGACCCCGTGGCTCATCGGCACATGGCCCATGTGTTCAACGCCGCCGACCAGACAGGCCTGCGCATCGCCGGTCATGATCATGCGCGCCGCGTCGTGCAGGGCCTGCATCGACGAACCGCACAGGCGGTTGACGGTGACCGCCGGAACCGAATGCGGGATCTCCGCCAGCAGCGACGCGTTGCGGGCGATGTTGAAGCCCTGCTCCAGCGTTTGCTGCACGCAGCCCCAGTAGATATCGTCGAGCGCTGCTGGGTCCAGCGCCGGGTTACGCGCCAGCAGGCTACGCATCAGGTGCGCGGAGAGATCTTCCGCTCGCACGTTACGGAACGCACCGCCTTTTGAACGGCCCATCGGGGTGCGAATCGCATCAACAATGACAACCTTTTCCATTGTGACTCCTTAAGCCGTTTTCAGCGCGCCAACCGGACGGGCTGGCTCAACTGCTGGATAGTAGGGTTCGTTATGGCGCGCTTTGTTACGCAGCCCTTCCGGCACTTCATAAAGCGGACCGAGGTGCTGATACTGCTGCGCCATATCGAGATAGCGGGCGCTGCCGAGCGTATCCAGCCAGCGGAACGCGCCGCCGTGGAACGGAGGGAAGCCCAGGCCGTATACCAACGCCATATCCGCTTCTGCCGGGCTGGCGATAATGCCTTCTTCCAGGCAACGGACCACTTCGTTGATCATCGGAATCATCATGCGGGCAATAATTTCGTCGTCGGTGAAGTCGCGTTTCGGCTGGCATACGTCGGCCAGCAGGCCATCCACCGCCGCATCTTCTTCTTTCTTCGGTTTGCCTTTGCTGTCTTCTTTATAACGCCAGAAGCCCAGGCCGTTTTTCTGTCCGAAGCGGTTGGCGTCAAAGAGGGCGTCAATGGCATCGCGATAATCTTTCTGCATGCGCTGCGGGAAGCCCGCCGCCATGACGGCCTGCGCGTGGTGGGCGGTATCAATGCCGACGACGTCCAGCAGATACGCCGGGCCCATCGGCCAGCCGAACTGTTTTTCCATTACTTTGTCGATTTTGCGGAAGTCCGCGCCGTCGCGCAGCAGCTGGCTGAAGCCGGCGAAGTACGGGAACAGCACGCGGTTGACGAAGAAGCCTGGGCAGTCATTAACGACGATCGGCGTTTTACCCATCTTGCTTGCCCACGCCACGACTTTAGCGATGGTTTCGTAAGAGGTTTTTTCTCCACGGATCACTTCGACCAGTGGCATACGGTGTACCGGGTTGAAGAAGTGCATTCCGCAGAAGTTTTCCGGACGCTTCAGCACGCTCGCCAGTTCGCTGATGGGGATGGTGGAGGTGTTTGAGGCCAGGACGGCGTCCGGGCGAACCTTGTCTTCCGTTTCCGCCAGCACCGCTTTTTTGACTTTCGGGTTCTCAACGACCGCTTCAACCACCACGTCCACACGGTCGAAACCGCTGTATTCCAGCACAGGCTGGATGGTTGAGATCACGCCTGCGAGCTTCAGCCCGTCAATTTTTCCGCGCTCAAGCTGTTTATTCAGCAGCTTGGCGGCTTCGGTCATGCCCAGCGTCAGAGATTTCTCGTTGATGTCTTTCATCACTACCGGCACGCCTTTCCAGGCCGACTGGTAAGCGATGCCGCCGCCCATAATACCGGCGCCGAGTACCGCCGCGTGTTTTGGCGTCTCAACGTTTTTGGTCAGCTGTTTGGCTTTGCCCTTCACGAACTGATCGTTGAGGAAGATGCCAACCAGCGCGCGGGCTTCATTGGTGTGCGCCAGCGGAACAAAGCTCTGGTTTTCCAGCTTCAGGGCTTCGTCGCGGCCAAAGCGGGCTGCCGCTTCAATGGTTTTCACCGCCGTGATTGGCGCCGGGTAGTGTTTACCCGCCGTCTGCATCACCATGCCTTTGGCGATGGTGAAGCTCATGGTGGCTTCAATCTTGCTGAGCTTTAACGGCTCCAGCTTCGGCTGACGTTTGGCCTTCCAGTCGAGGTCGCCGTTAATCGCCTGACGCAGAATGGCGAGTGCACCTTCAACCAGCTTCTCTGGTTTCACGACGCCGTCGAGCAGACCGATTTTCTGCGCCTGTTCTGCACCCACGTCTTTACCAGCGGCAATGATTTCCAGGGCGCTGTCGGCGCCCAGCATGCGGGGCATACGCACGGAACCGCCAAAGCCCGGCATGATGCCCAGCTTGGTTTCCGGCAGGCCGATACGCAGGTCCGGCGTCGCCAGACGGTAGTCGGTCGCCAGCACGCACTCGCAGCCGCCGCCCAGCGCGTAGCCGTTCACGGCAGAGATCGTTGGAACAGGCAGATCTTCCAGACGATTAAAGACGCTGTTGGCAAAGTGCAGCCACTGGCTCAGCTGTTCTTCCGGAACCTGGAACAGCGAAAGGAATTCGGTGATATCGGCACCGACGATAAAGGCCGCTTTGTTCGAACGCAGCAGCAGCCCTTTTAATTCAGATTGCTTTTCAAGTACTTCCAGCGCCTGGCCAAGACTGGCCACCGTCGCGGTATCAAGCTTATTCACTGAGCCGGGGGCATCGAACACCAGTTCGGCAATGCCATCTTCCAGCCAGTTGAGGTACAGGGTGTCGCCTTTGTAAAGCATGTCAGTCTCCTGAATCCAGCAAGTGGATCTGGTCATACCAGATGAGACGGAGTGTGGAATTTATGTTAATAAAATGCAAATTACTCATTAAGAAATTGCTGCGTTGATCACGGTCGGTGGAAATCACGCAGCCGGAGTGAGGTGTGCTAAGATGCGATGACTTGAGGTCAAAAAAACGAAAGGAAGAATGATGGACTCACTGGCTTCGCTTTATAAAAATCATATCGTTACCCTACAGGAACGTACCCGCGATGTACTGGCCCGCTTCAAGCTGGATGCTCTTCTGATCCACTCCGGCGAGCTGATGAATACTTTTCTTGATGACCACGCCTATCCGTTTAAGGTTAACCCGCAGTTTAAAGCCTGGGTGCCGGTGACACAGGTTCCGAATTGCTGGCTGCTGGTGGACGGCGTGAACAAGCCGAAACTGTGGTTCTACCTGCCGGTTGATTACTGGCACAACGTCGAACCGCTGCCGACCTCTTTCTGGACCGAAGAAATTGAGGTGATCGCCCTGCCAAAAGCGGACGGCATTGGCAGCCAGCTGCCAGCGGCGCGCGGCAACATCGGCTACATTGGCCCTGTACCTGAACGTGCGCTCGGTCTGGATATTCCGGCAGACAAACTCAATCCGAAAGGCGTGCTGGATTACCTGCACTATTACCGCGCGTATAAAACCGACTATGAACTCTACTGCATGCGTGAAGCGCAAAAAACGGCGGTGAATGGTCACCGCGCCGCGCACGAAGCGTTCCAGTCAGGCATGAGCGAGTTCGATATCAACCTGGCCTACCTGACCGCAACCGGTCATCGTGACACCGACGTACCGTACAGCAACATCGTCGCGCTGAATGAGCATGCGTCTGTTCTCCACTACACCAAACTGGATCATCAGGTTCCGTCTGAGATGCGCAGCTTCCTGCTGGACGCAGGCGCAGAGTACAACGGCTATGCGGCCGATCTGACTCGCACCTGGGCGGCGAATGCGGATACCGATTTTGCGCAGCTTATTAAGGACGTAAACGACGAACAGCTGGCGTTGATTGGCACCATGAAGGCCGGAACCAGCTACGTGGATTACCACATCCAGTTCCATCAGCGCATTGCTAAACTGCTGCGTAAGCATCAGATTGTGAAAGACATGAGCGAAGAGGCGATGGTCGAAAACGACCTGACCGGACCATTCATGCCGCACGGTATCGGCCACCCGCTGGGCCTGCAGGTTCACGACGTTGCGGGCTTCATGCAGGATGATACCGGTACGCACCTGGCGGCACCGTCTAAATATCCTTACCTGCGCTGCACCCGTATTCTTGAGCCGCGCATGGTATTGACCATCGAGCCGGGGATCTACTTTATTGAATCCCTGCTGGCGCCGTGGCGTGAAGGGCAGTTCAGCAAGCACTTCAACTGGGAAAAAATCGACGCGCTGAAACCGTTTGGCGGCATTCGTATCGAAGATAACGTGGTGGTTCACGAGAACGGTATCGAGAATATGACGCGAGACCTGAAGCTGGCCTGATGGAAAGCTGGCTGATACCGGCTGAACCGGTCACTTTTGTTGAGGAAATCAAGAAAAGCCGCTTTATTACGCTGCTGGCGCACACCGACGGCGTAGAGGCGGCGAAAGCGTTTGTCGAGTCCGTTCGCGCGGAGCACCCTGACGCACGTCACCACTGCGTGGCGTGGGTGGCAGGGCCGCCGGACGATTCGCAACAGCTCGGTTTTTCCGACGACGGTGAACCGGCGGGCACAGCCGGTAAACCCATGCTCTCCCAGCTGATGGGCAGCGGCGTGGGTGAAATTACCGCCGTGGTGGTGCGCTACTACGGCGGCATCCTGTTGGGCACGGGCGGGCTGGTTAAAGCGTATGGCGGTGGGGTGCAGCAGGCACTGAATATCCTGACGACCACCCGCAAAACGCCGCTCACCGAATATACTTTATTGTGCGATTACGCTCAGCTATCGGGCATTGAAACACTGCTCAAACAATTTAACGGCGTGATTGCGCACAGTGATTACCAGGCAATGGTGCAATTACGCGTGGCGCTTCCTCAGGCAGAACTGGCTGCTTTTTCAGCAAAACTGGCTGATTTCAGTCGCGGTTCGTTGCAATTGCTGCCGATTGAAGAATAATCCCCACCTCACTTTTTGAATACCAAAGGAAGCGGCAGAGATGCATTTTCGTGCCATAACCCGAATCGTTGGACTGCTGGTCATACTCTTTTCGGGGACGATGATTCTCCCTGGACTGGTGGCGCTTATCTACCGGGACGGCGCGGGGCGGGCTTTTACCCAGACCTTCTTTGTCGCGCTGGCGATCGGCTCGCTGCTGTGGTGGCCGAACCGTCGTCAGAAAGGTGAACTGAAATCTCGCGAAGGCTTTCTGATTGTGGTCCTGTTCTGGACGGTGCTGGGAAGCGTCGGTTCGCTGCCCTTTATCTTCTCTGAGCAGCCTAACCTCAGCATCACGGATGCCTTTTTTGAATCGTTTTCTGGTTTAACGACCACTGGTGCGACGACGCTGGTGGGGCTGGATTCGTTACCCCACGCTATTCTCTTTTATCGCCAGATGCTGCAGTGGTTCGGGGGGATGGGGATCATCGTCCTGGCGGTGGCCATCCTGCCGATTCTGGGCGTCGGGGGGATGCAGCTGTACAGGGCTGAAATGCCGGGGCCGCTGAAAGACAACAAGATGCGCCCACGTATTGCCGAGACGGCGAAAACCCTGTGGCTGATTTATGTTCTGCTGACGGTAGCCTGCGCGCTGGCGCTATGGTTTGCCGGGATGCCTGCCTTCGATGCTATCGGGCACAGCTTCGCGACGATTGCCATTGGCGGGTTCTCCACCCACGACGCCAGCGTGGGGTACTTCGACAGCCCAACGATTAACACCATCATTGCGATTTTCCTGCTGATCTCCGGCTGTAACTACGGCCTGCACTTCTCTTTACTGAGCGGACGTAGTCTGAAGGTGTACTGGCGCGATCCTGAGTTCCGCATGTTCATTGGCGTCCAGCTTACCCTGGTCGTCATCTGCACCCTGGTGCTGTGGTTCCATGATGTTTACAACTCGGCGCTGACCACGCTCAATCAGGCGTTTTTCCAGGTGGTGTCGATGGCGACGACCGCCGGTTTTACCACGGACAGCATCGCGCGCTGGCCGCTGTTCCTGCCGGTACTTCTGCTGTGCTCCGCGTTTATCGGCGGATGCGCCGGGTCGACGGGCGGTGGTCTGAAGGTGATTCGTATTCTGCTGCTATTCAAGCAGGGGAACCGTGAGCTGAAGCGCCTGGTCCACCCGAATGCGGTCTACAGCATTAAGCTGGGGAACCGCGCGCTGCCGGAACGTATCCTCGAAGCGGTGTGGGGGTTCTTCTCGGCGTATGCGCTGGTCTTTATCGTCAGCATGCTGGCTATCATCGCGACGGGAGTGGATGATTTCTCCGCTTTTGCGTCCGTCGTCGCAACACTAAACAACCTCGGGCCTGGCCTGGGGGTTGTGGCGGATAACTTTGCCAGCATGAACCCGGTTGCGAAATGGATCCTTATTGCCAATATGCTGTTTGGTCGTCTTGAGGTCTTTACGCTGCTGGTGCTGTTTACCCCAACATTCTGGCGCGAATAAGGAGCCGTTGATGAAAACACTGATTCTTTTCTCTACGCGAGACGGGCAAACGCGTGAGATTGCCGCGTATCTGGCGTCGGAATTAAAAGAGCTGGGCATTTACTCAGATGTGGTGAACCTGAATCGCGCGGAGGAGATTGCCTGGCAGGAGTACGATCGCGTGGTGATTGGCGCCTCCATTCGTTACGGACACTTCCATCCGGCGCTGGATCGCTTTGTGAAAAAGCATACGGCGGTACTCAACACATTGCCGGGCGCGTTTTACTCGGTCAATCTGGTTGCCCGTAAAGCTGAGAAGCGTACGCCGCAGACCAACAGCTACACGCGCAAGTTTTTGCTCGGCTCGCCGTGGCAGCCAGACCTGTGCGCCGTCTTTGCCGGTGCGCTGCGCTATCCTCGCTACCGCTGGTATGACCGCTTCATGATCCGCCTGATAATGAAGATGACGGGTGGCGAAACCGATACGCATAAAGAAGTGGTTTATACCGACTGGTCGCAGGTGGCCAGTTTTGCGCGGGAAATTGCCCATTTAGCGGGCGATTCGCGACTTAAATAAGCGTTAAGTTTGAAAAGTGAGCGAACGAAAAGTTTTTTGTATTTTGTGCTTGTCACTTCAGAATAACTCCCTATAATGCGCCTCCACTGACACGGAACAACGGCACACACGCCGCCGGGTCAGCAGAGAAAAGCAAAATAAAGGCTTGACTCTGAAGCGGGAAGGCGTAATATGCACACCCCGCGCCGCAGCGAAAACGAAGCGGCACTGCTCTTTAACAATTTATCAGACAATCTGTGTGGGCACTCAAAGTGACATGGATTCTTAATGTCTTCGGACAATAAATGAATA